>CAZTBK010000033.1:0-9772 GCA_964611975.1 uncultured Candidatus Bathyarchaeia archaeon
GTTATGACCGCGAGCACGTAACTCATCACAGGCTTTCTTCCAACATACACAACCGTTTGGTTCCTTAGACAATATACAGCCTTCTAAAGTGCTTCATCCGCTAGAACATATGAGTCTTTTTATGTATTAAGTGTAGTTATCATCTACCTTCATAAAAAGACTTGAACCTTTTGGGTATAAGTCCCCGCGGACCTGAAGATAAGCGCCGGTTGAGGAGCGACCGGAGGACATAGGATTCGGTTCATAACGACTTCGTAACACGCGATGAAAAACTTAATTAGGCCGTGAGGAAACGACCTCTCGGTGCATCCCTAGATGAAGGAAGGGGGACAGCCGTTCACAAAAGGAAGGCCAGGGCCTATGGGAAGGGCACCATAAGTAGGGGATCTAGTCCCGACGGGGCTCCAATCAAAATATTAAGTGCTACCTTGTTATACGCAAGAATGGGCTGCTTAAATTATGAACTCATTTCGCGGTCGCCATTTTCGATGCCAATTTAATGGCCTCTATTAAACTTCGAGGGTTGGCGATGCCCTTCCAAGCTATATCGAACGCGGTCCCGTGATCTACAGACGTTCGGATTATGGGCAAGCCGAGCGTTACGTTCACGCCACCAGGGAATGCTAACAGCTTTGCTGGTATATGCCCTTGATCGTGGTACATGGCGACCACAGCGTCGAATTCTCCCTTTTTGGCCCTTACAAAAACGGTATCAGGCGAGATGGGTCCTACCGCGTTAATCCCAAGACCTCTTGCCGTCGTTATGGCGGGTTTTATTTCGTCGATCTCCTCCATGCCGAATAAGCCCCCCTCACCTGCATGGGGGTTCAGGCCAGCCACGGCTATCCTCGCCCCCTCGATCCCCATGCGTTGCATAGCATTATGCGCTAGCCTTATCGCCGCCAGAACTCTCTCCTTCTTGATTAAATCGCATACCTCTCTCAGAGGGACGTGCGTTGTCACATGGATCACTCGCAGCGAATCTGCTACCAGCATCATGGCTACCTGCTTAGCGTTGGTCAGTTTTGCGAGTAGTTCTGTATGGCCTGTAAACTCATAACCGGCCTTATTCACGGCCTCCTTGTTGATCGGCGCTGTAACAACAGCGTGAATGGAGCCCTTTAAAGCCAGTTCAACGGCCTTCCTGATATATTCAACAGATGCCCTTCCCGCCATCTCGTCGACCCGTCCAATTTTGAGCTCATCTATTCTTATGTTATCAAGACTCAGAACGTCTATGGTTCCATGTACGAACTTGCCTTCCACTACGTCTTTGATCGAGTTTACCTTAAGATGAGTGTCAGTGATCCCTATAGCTTTGGCCATCACCTTCACGTCGCCTATCACAAGTGGTCTACAGACCTCGTAAACACTCTCCACCGCGAGCGCCTTGGCGATAATCTCAGGCCCAACCCCTGAGGCATCTCCCATGGTAATGCCAATTACAGGTCTTACGTCTGAGCCAGCCATCTGTGTCAGCCCCTCCCCTCATTTGAAAGCTTAGGAAGGATGGCATTAATGTTGCTTGCGTGGTATCAAAACTGTACAGGTGCCATCACATCGATATTTCAGAGGGAGGGGGTACCCTCAATGAAAACGCCCGGCGTCCTAGCCTTTTATGATCCATTCGTGTTCCTTAAGGAAGCCGGAAAAAGGATCATGGGTTAATCATAGATGCAGCTTGCATTAAAGGACGTTAAAGGTAAGTCCCATGGCCTTAGAGGATCTCTTGATAACAAACACAGGGGGACGCTTGGAAGTAACACTTGAGGCGTAAGAATGCGCGTTTCCCTTTAAGGGGCTAAATCATCAATGAAAGAAACCCTGTAAATTAAAATGCCCAAGTTGGTCTAAGCCCTAAACGATTGTCCAGCCCACCGAGGCGATGTCTTTGTCGCTCCCCGGCCTTCCGCTGTTTAGACCGGCTCGCTCATCGCTCCGGTGCAGTTCGTTTAAAGCCCGCTCCCAACTTGGGCATTCCATATTTTACACGTTTTTATTAATAAATCTTTCGTTCTAAATATGGCTAATTTATAGAAAACCTGACCTGATCAAGATTCACTACAGCATCTTTTTTAAACATTTTTATGTAAAATAAAAACATTATTTGGAAAGAAATATCCTAAAATTTTATAGGAAGAGGTATAGGGTCTCATCCCTCTTAGAAGCAAGTGCTCCAATCACAATATTAGGATACAAATTTGTGTTAAATAAAGCCAGATTTTAAAAGAAAAAGAAAGGAAAAATGTCAAAAATCAACGTCGTGTATCGTTATCGCCAGGATCCATGGGATTTCTATATCAGGATTCAGGAGGTGAGAATATCTCTCCTAGGGGCTCTTAAGATAAAGCAGATACCAAGGAATACAGTGTATACAGACTATGAGCTGCTTAAACGCATTCTAAAATCGGAATGAAACTCGTATTCCAGACGCGATCCTGAAGATGGGACGGCTAAAAGGTTTTAACAAAAATTCGAACAAACTTTTGTAAGGTGTTAAATGTGGAAGAATTTGAAAGGGATCTAAACCTCCTGGTAGAGAGGTTAAATGAGACCTCTGATGAAGTGACCAGGAAGAGGCTTAAGGCCCTAAGGGACGAACTCATCTACCTTCATTCTAAAAGGCTAGTGAAAATTAACCACTCAGTCATGGAACTCGTCTGCGCAAAGCATCTGATCCTGAGCGGCTATGAGGTGGAAGTGGAGCGTCTCTTAAATGGTTTGTCCTGCGACCTCTACGCCGTGAAGGGGCTTGGGAGGCTCATTGTGGAGGTCGAGACGGGCTTCGTCCCCCCTGACCATGCCTTGGACCCCCTAATATACTGCAAGGCCAGGATAGCGAGCAAGATAGCCCGATATAGCAACTACGCCGATAAGTTCGGCCTCGGGACGCCGCCCCACTATATCTTGCCGATACCGCACACCCTCATTAAACCCCCGAGATACAGGACCTTGAAGGAGTTACAGGAAATTAAGGATCTATGTGACCTCTATTACAGTAATCCCCCAGTAAGTCTAGAGGAAATAAGAAACGCCCGCCTCCACGTCATCTACGTATTGGATGTGGATCAAGCGACGGTTTGGGAGACCGACCCGACCGATTATGTGGAGAAGGCCGCCCAATTGATGCGTTAAATTCCTGCCTCTTCTCTGAATGGATGGAATTTGTGACAAGGTTTTTAGCGTCCTGCCATGTCAGTCCCCTAGACTTTTACGTGGATGAACTGAGAAATCGAAATCGATTGTAACCAGTTCCACATGATCCCCATGAGAATCCGTTCTTTGGTATTCGTTTTTTGTCGAAATATCGTTCGTTAATTGTCTTACATAAAGTTTTTATATTACTTATGTAAATATTATAATGCCGGACGTGACCAGCATGGCCCTCATAACCAAGGGAAGGGGTGCAAAGCTCGAAGGAGAGGACGTCCTCAAAATCTCATCTCAAATCGAGCAGACCTTTGAGGACTGGGACACGAAGATGTACCTCTTCTCATGGCTGACGTCGACCAACTAGCCTAACGCACTTTCGGTCGAACGAAACCCATAGAGTCGATTTCCACATCCTTTGCACTAGGGTTATTCATCGCCTTTTTAAGAGGTTTCACGATGGGACGATCATCTCTGGATAAAAATATTTGAAGGAGTTGCATGAAGCTTGGTGCCGAGGCGGGGCCTTTCGGTGAGACTTTCGAACCCCGGATCTCTGGATCGCCCAGGAAGAGCTTCTTTAACCCTATGAGTCCAGCGCTCTAACCAGGCTGAGCTCTCGATGAAGTCTCCAACCTCGGCCGTTCCCTCGGCACAAGATAAGATAAACAACCGCTCATTTAAACATTTTTCTGTGCGCTCAGGACGTCGTCACGGCCCTCCTACTCTTGGCCGACGAACCTGGAGGTCTTTCTCTCATCATACCCTTGGCTTGCGGGTGTTGAAAGTTTATGGAATATTATCTGGACCACCTTCATCCCAGGATATAGCCTCACGGGGGAGTTGTTCTGGCTGAAGACCTCTAACACCATCGGGACCGGCTTCTTCAAACCGGAACCCGGGTTCACAAGGCCCGCAGCGTGAACGAAGACGCCAAGCCTTGCCACGCTGCTCCTCCCCTCTAGCGTTGCAGCTATGTCCTTTGATACCGCGATCTTCTCGATGGTCTTAGCTAATATGAACTGGCCGGGTTTGAGTTCTATCGCGCTGTTGCCCGCATCGATCGTCCGCATTTTGGCCGTCTCATCGAGCCTTTTTAAGTCGATCACATTCCCCTCTTCAAATAGTGTAAACTTGCTCGATAACGTTAAGTCGACAGAACATGGGCCGACGTTCTCCCTTCTGAAAGGGTTTATGATGATCTTACCTTTTTTGATGGCATCTAGGATCTCCACATCTGACAATATCATCACAGATCCCTCTGAAAGGGTGGCCTTTATCTGAAAAGCAGGTTATTTAGACAAGATAATGCTTTTTTTGGATATAAACATGCATGTGGGATATAACTCAGCAACGTCATGTAAAGCGCGTTGAGTTTTCTCTTGATTATCTCATCGTGCTCATACCATGGTTCGTCCTTAGATATCATTTGAAGGTCTCTTATGAGCCTTATGCTATTTGCTAAATGGCAGAATATCGTTCCATGCTCCCATCCCGTCCCGTTGAAGAGAAGGCTTTGTCTACTGGAAAAATCTCCAGGCTGATCGCTGCCAGGCACGAAGGTGGGCAGGCATGCCTCCAAAACTGATATGGGCGCTATACTGGATAGCTTCCTGATCCTTTGGAAATCCTCCCAGTAACTTAAGTCTAAGCCGTACATCGGCATATCGTACTTATTATGCGCCAGCTCCATGACGTCCTCCATCGCGAACGCGATCAGCTTGAAGCTATGTTTCTCAGCAACCCTATTTAGCAGCTTCAAGGCTTCCTGCGAGATGAAGCCATATAAAACTACAGCATCTATTCTGGAGCCGACCTTCTCTGCTTCTTCAACCGCCCTCTCGATGGATCTCTCACCTGACATGCCCGTCGCCTCCGTGTCAGGTTTTAGGAGCACCATGTCCTTGTTTGACGGCAGAGCCTTAAAGTTCTCGTACTTTACCTCTAGCTTCCTCAAGTCAACACCGTGATCCCTGTATGAGGGGGTGGTATAGTATGGTCGTATCCATACCTCTCTGACCTTGAGCTTTGGATAGAGCGCCCTGAGTGCATCATGCAATTCATAGCCCGGGCCTGCCCTCAACACATGCTCAAACACGACGGCCTCTCTCTTTGAGAGGCCGACCAAAAATTCGATGGCCTTTGCGGCTTCCACGGCGGACCTAAAGCATGAGGATTGCAGGGATCTGCCCACCAGATGTGGGTTACATGCTATGTCCCTTCCATCAGGGGTATCCACTATGTATAGGTCCTCGATCAGATCGGGCCTGCGAACCCTGTAAACCCCGGTCGTCTTCCTTAACCCTGGAACCCTCAGACGTTCTAACGAATCAACATCGATCCTAAACACATTAATTATCTCATCTATGTTTACAGCGTCTCTTCGTTCGGGCCTAGACTTGGCCAATAGCCCACACTAAAGTTCTAATGAACGAGTAAATAAAGTTTTACATCAGAATTTGGAATGGTTTTCTAGCTCGATGATAGTAGCTAGATCCAGACTTGAAATGCTTTTAAGCTTCTACAGCTCTGTCCTATTTGGTAACAAGAATTGAAAATGAAAATACTGGCGATTCTACTGATCGTTGTCATCGGAGTTGGCGTAGTAGGTTTCTGGTACTTTGCCGTAGCTCCCGTTGAGGAAGGTTGGCCTCCACCGCCCCCAACATCGTCCTACGCAAAAAGCGTTGTCATCAGTGAGGCCCATTATCTGAAAGAAAACGAAGTAGAGGACTATATTGAACTATATTTATGGGAAGACCTGGACTCAGATTTGGATGGGTGGATTTTAACAACCTTTGACGATGACGATGAGTCTTTGCCAGCGATCTCCAGTTTGAGAATGTTTGTTTACATCATAGTTTACATGGGCGATGGAACAGACGACTTAGACGGGTCAGACGGTTTGGTGACGATCTTTCTCGGCCGATCCGAATCAATGTTGGACGACGATGGCGACGAGGTCGCGTTGTACGACGACACAGGCGCTATCGTCGATTACATTAGATACGGTGGCGGGAACGGCGGTCCTGTCTATGGAGGCTGGAACGAATCGGACTTGGGAATCTCGGCTAGTCCGGGAGAATCTCTCCAGATTCTCGGTGAAGACTTAGACGACAGCTCCAACTGGTATTCGGAAGAGCCAACGCCCAATGGACCTAACGCCTTCACCTTCTTCGAAGACGGCGTTAAAATGAAGGTGTACAACGGTCTCAACTTCGGCGCTCCCATAGAGGGGATAGTATCGATTGGAGTTGTTCCCCAACCTACAAATCCAGCTGACGCTACCACTATAAAGAAGGTTAAGGAATGGGCTAGCCACTGCCAAAAGTTCTATAAAAAGGAGGGTTTCTCCAATCCAATGCTTGGACCGGACGGAGCCATCGACATTCATGTTGGTCAAGAACCAGCTGGAGGAAGCACATGTTCAAACGGCGTTACCCATTGGAACGGCTCAGTATATGTCACAAATGGAACCGTGAAGAGCGCCATCGACTTGAAGTATGTTTTAGAACATGAAATGTGCCATATGTATCAGATGGGCAATTGGTCCACTGATAAAGGGAACTACATGAAGTTTGCCTCTAGGGGGGCAGATTGGAGGGCTGAACGTTTCTGGGATGAAGGGATGGCGGTCTTCTTCGGAACAAAGAGCGTCATGGAGGAATTCAACAAAACCCTCTGCGAGATGATGCAAGAGTACAAGAGGGTTGGAGACCACAATTGGTACGAACATTTCAGGAACCCTAACGCCAGTTCGCCATTCGGCAACTGGACAGGCTCTTTTGACGATTACATTGGATCATTCCTGTTCCTGAAATGGCTGAACGAAACCTATGGGCATCGTACAATAATGAACATATACTGCAACATCAGCTACTACTACGATCAAACTGTGAAAGGCACGTTAGCCAGGGACGCTATCAAAAAGGTCTTAGGACTGGACTTCGACGAGGTTCTGAGAAAGTTCCAAGACTGGCTCTATCAAGATGCCCCAATAATCAACTGCATGCCTGCCTACCTTCGCCATGGAAGCTTTACTTGGGACGGAAAGGAGGTCCGGCCCGAAGGCGGGATATACGTTGAACCGTGGGGCACCGTATTCTACGATATTAGCATAGAATCCTATAGTCCCTTCTCATTATACATCGATGTCTGCTTGGAAGACCCTTCGTTCTTCGTTGGGACAGTGAAATTCTATGGATTAGACGACGTCATAGTTTTTGAACAACCATTCGAAGCTAACATAGAACTCTACTACTATGAGGCGATTAAGACCCCACAATTCTACAGTCACATCACCTTGATAATAACCAGAATAGGCGACGCAGGAAACGGCGTAATCTGGCCAGAACTAATTCCATTTTACATGGAATAAGCCCCTCTTTTTTTCAAAGTATCAAATACTTTAGAAATGAACTTAGCCCACACCAGGCTGCTACGGTCTCGAATTCGATCGAGCGTGGCCTTCGAAAGCATCACTTCCAAACCATCGTGACTTTTTCCAAACGGTGCAGTTTACCTTGCTCTAAAAAAGCTCCTACTGAAAAATAAATTCAAGAGGAAATCTATGTAGAGGCTTTTCAATATTCGTAATTGAAAATTAACGTAGACTCAAGATGCGATCTATTATACTCTTTTTATCGTTATGCTCCCGTCGTTTTTCACGCTGACCTCAAACTCATCCCCGACCGTGTACTTTTGCTGCAGGCTCTCCCATTCATCCGTGGACAGGTACAGGGTCAGGCGGTTGGCGTATCTTCGCATGTGAGCTTGAAGTTGTGGTGGGACGATGACCCTCACCATCTCCTTGCTTGCTCGTATAGCCTCAGAAAACTCCTTAGGGACGTTTGCTGGAACGACCGTGGGCATCTTTGGCGGACGATAGCCGAACTCAACACAGACGTACTCATTCCCTTGGGCATCGTATGAAGGGTGTATGGAAACGACCCTGACCGTAAACCTGACCTCGCTCAAGGTTTCATCCTTCTTAAAGAGGTGCGCCTCAAAATATAAACTAGCCTCTCTCTAACTTCTTGACGCCCTTCTTGCAGCCGACGTAAACTATGTCGGCCATCCCAAGGAAAAGGCCACATTCTATGACGCCTGGGATCATCTTGACCTCCCTCTCCAGGCTCTTCAGGTCATCGATCGGGCCGAAGTCCACGTCAAGTATGAAGTTGCCGTTATCCGTTTGAACTGGCCTTCCTCCGCTCTTAAACCTCCTTAGGACCGGCCTTCCGCCCATCCTCCTTAAGGCGTTCGATACAGGCCTGATCGCGAAAGGCAGGACCTCCACCGGGAGGGGCTGTCCCGTCCCAAGCTTCTTCGTCAGCTTAGTCTCATCTACTACGATCACCAGAAGCTTAGCAGCGCTGTCTACGATTTTCTCACGCGTGAGGGCCGCGCCTAATCCCTTTATCATATTCAATTCTTCATCCACTTGATCTGCGCCATCGATGGCTACGTCAGGCTGAGGGTGCTCGTCTAACGTCGTCAAGGGCACCCCGGAGCTGATCGCTATAGACCTGGTCTTCTCCGAGGTCGGTATCCCAAGGACGTTCAGCCCTTCCTCCCTCACCATCCTTCCGATCTCAAGTATGGCATAGAGGGCCGTAGATCCAGTACCTAAACCCACCACGTCACCATCATTAACATGCTTCACGGAGGCTAGAGCTGCCCTCCTCTTCGCCTCCTCCTTCCAGCTCAGAGGCGCCAATTAGGGTTTCACCTCTAATTCTCTGAGGGCTTTCAAGGTTTCTAGAACCTCTTTCTCGATAGCCTCTATCTTTTCATCGGTTTCCGTTTTTTCAGTATTCTCGAGTCCGAGGGGCTTCCCTTCCTCTTCCCTCTCTTTCGATCCACTTATGACGATGGGTTCTTGCTTAATATGTGGCTCCATCTGATCATACAAGGTGACGAGCACCTGGTTCTTCGCTATGTTCTCCTCGATCTCCCTTACCTCATTTTTATACTTCTCCACGAGCCTTCTTCCATCCTCCTCATCTATCTCACCATCGATCTCAGCTTCGTAAAGGCGCCTGATCGCGTGGCGGAGCACTTCTCGCTCAAGCTTTAACGACCTCAGTTCCTTCCTCGCCTTCTTAACCTGATCTCTGAGAGACGTGAAATCCAATTTGGGAGGTGAGCTCTCTTCACCGACAATCGCTTTCCTGCCGGTCCCTTTGATCTTTCTTTCCCAGAAGGCGAGCAGAGCCACGAACGCCACGAATGATAGGCCAGCTACCATTATCCAGGTCAAAGCCCCCTCCAACACGCTCACGCCCCTAAGGTAAATCACCGATCATGTTATTTTAGAGCCCTTTATTACTTTTTATAAAAAGATTCACATAGATGCCAAGGGACCTTATGAGCGAATCCCTTTATATTTCACTTTCCCCTTCATTGAATTAGTGTTTACATCTGAGCCTCAGTGGCCTAGTTGGTTAAGGCGTCGCCTTGGTAAGGCGGAGATCGCGGGTTCGAGTCCCGCCTGAGGCTCCAGTACTCTACTTATGGTGCCCTTCCCATAATCCCTGCCCTTCTTTTTATTTACAGACTGTTCTTCTTCCTTCATCTAGGGATGCACCGAGAGGTCGTTTCGCGTGTCACCTTGAGCTAC
>CAZTBK010000034.1:0-451 GCA_964611975.1 uncultured Candidatus Bathyarchaeia archaeon
ATCTCTAAGAAGTCTATTCCAATAGAAATGATGGGGTGGGCGGGGACTAGTCCAGCCCTTCATTATAGTTTGTTTTTATGTAGTCGCTTGTACGCATTTTTCTACAGATTAATTTTTATTTTGGAGTGGAAATAGAAGTGTTACCGCTGAACGTGGGTTTGAAATATGTCTCAAAATGACCTATTAGAAAATATTTTCGATAAGTTTTTGCAAAATTCGCGTGTGTTTAAAAATCGAGAAGTCTTACATCCGGATTATATTCCAGACCACCTCCCTCATAGAGGGGAACAGATCGGAAAAATAGGCAGTATTCTAGCTCCTACTTTGCGTGGATCGCGTGGATCAAATATTTTTATTTATGGACAAACAGGCACGGGTAAAACAGCGGTCATTAAATATGTCCTGAATAGGTTACTTCAGAAAGGTCGTGAAATAGGGGCTCCTGTTGAGG
>CAZTBK010000034.1:461-9746 GCA_964611975.1 uncultured Candidatus Bathyarchaeia archaeon
GTATCCTATGTTAACTGCCGTTTGGCAGGGACCGAATATCGTGTTTTGGCTCGTTTGAGCAATAGCATAGGTTTAAAGATACCGTTCACAGGCTTGGCGACGGCTGAAGTTTTTGATCGTTTCAAAGTAGGTCTGGACTCACACGATCGTCTTCTGATAATAATCCTTGATGAGATAGATTGCTTAGTGAAGGCCTACGGTGATGTCATACTTTATGAGTTGACGAGGATAAACGAGGGCCTGAGGAAAAGTCGTGTCTCCATCGTGGGTATCTCCAATGACATTCGTTTTAAAGATATGTTGGATCCTAGAGTTTTAAGCAGCCTCAGCGAAGAGGAGGTGATTTTCCGGCCATACACAGCTCCTGAACTTCGTGATATACTCCTTGAGAGATCAAAGGCCGCACTTCATGAGGGTGTTTTGACCGAGGGCGCCCTCAACCTCTGCTCAGCGCTAGCTGCAGCAGAACACGGTGACGCTAGACGTGCTTTAGATCTACTGAGGGTTGCCGCTGAGTTAACCGAGCGTGAGGGGGGACAGGTGATCACAGAAGACAAAATACGGCTTGCTCAGAATGAGATCGAGCGGGATAGGGTTGTCGAGGTTTTAAGGACGCTCCCTCTTCACTCTAAGCTCGTGGTGTTCGGGGTGTACCTGATGACTAAGGCCAGGGTCAAGCGCTCCATCACAGGTGATATTTACGAGGTTTATAAAGAACTATGCAGCGTGTTAGGCTTAGATCCCCTAACCCAACGCAGAATTAGCGGGATTATAAGTGAACTGGATACTGTAGGTGTTCTGAATTCTAGGCTTGTTAGCCTAGGGAGATATGGCCGAACAAAGAAGGTTAGCCTTGGGATCCCCCGCGGCATTGTCAGAAAGGTTTACTCTGAAGATGATTGGGTTGGTCAGCTAGTTGGTTACGCGCCTAAATGCCTATCGGGCAAATTATAGGGTTTTTGGCGTAGAGGATGGAAGTTTTTTCAGGAAGGAAGAAAAAACGCTGCTTGTGGCCGTCTTGATGGAATCCTGGTGGATAGAGGATATTGTCCTTGGGAAGATCACCGTGGACGGGATGGATGCCACTGAAACACTCGTTAAAATGTTGAGAGGCTTTTCCTTTGACGCTATTATGCTGAGCGGCGTATCATACGCCGGTTTTAACCTCATAGACCCGAGAATAGTATATAAAGAGTTCGGTGTTCCAGTGATCATCGTTTGTAGGAGTAGGCCGAACAACAATGCTGTCAGGTCGGCGCTATTTGATCACTTTGAGGATTGGAAAGAGAGATGGGGGATCATTGAGAGCCTCGGTGAGGTTTACGAAGTGTTTTCAAAACGAGACGCTCCTCCTCTGTTTGTTGAGGTTATCGGCGGGGATTTTCTCTGGGCAAAAGACCTAGTTTGCAACTTAGCTTTTTGCTGCAGGATCCCGGAACCTATACGCATAGCAAGATTCATCGCCAGAGGTCTTTCTCGCCCATCCTAAGAAACCTCTAATTTGAAGTCCATCGGCATTACGTCGAACGTCTGTAAGTCGACCACAGGGACTATCCCAGGCGTAGGGACTAACCCCATCTTCTCTTGATATCCTGTCTGGCTCTGCCAAGAGCCAGAGTTTATTAATAGAGTCCCACGATACTTTTCATAACCTAATACGTGAACGTGACCAACTTGAAGAATATCTGGAGGGGCCTCGATCACCAAATGATCCCTCGGCTCCGGCGCTATTGGCGTTTTCCCTCCGTATAACGGCGCAAGATGGCGCGCCTTTAGTAGAATTTCCAAAGCTTTCTGCACTGTTTTGTCTAGATTTTGGTATCTGATTTTTGGAACAGAGCTGATTATATCATCCAAGCTCCTCCCATGGTACAGTAGGAGTTCGACCCCATGAAGCCGGACCCTAGCTGGATTGCCTAATGCTATGATTTCCCTCGTACTGTAAAGGGGCTCAGCATATTTCCTCAAAATAGCAGGTTGCGGCAAGGCTTGCCTCGTTGCGTCATGATTCCCTGGGATGACGATCACCTCGATATAGTCTGGCACCTCCTCAAGGAGGCGCGCAGCGAGACTATACTGTTCAGTTATGTCTAAAACAGCGAGCTCCCTTTCTTGGTTTGGGTATATCCCAATTCCATCTACGACGTCACCTGCGATGACCAAATATTTCACCCTTCCAGCAATCTCCCGTTGCTTACTGTTTCCGATTCTTCCACATAGCCACTTGAGAAACTTTTTGAAAGGGACCTCGAGAAAATTCTTACTTCCGACGTGCAGATCTGAGGTGAGGGCTGCGTAAACTGGCTCATGGGCTCTCTTTGCCTTCCTCTCTGGTACATCTGGCCACATTAAGTCCACGGCTATCAGAAAGTCCCCCTTGCCTTTTGTAGCCCGCACGGCGATCACCTGATCTAGTAAGGTCATCCGAGCTTTGTCGATCAAAGATCTGTTCGCTGTCCGAGGTACAAACACCGTTGCAGAGGAAGTTAGGTCCTCTATGACCATTATCACTGCCCCCCTCGTTTCTTTCTTTCTAGTTACCATCCCGATCGTCCTGACCTCTGAGTTTGCAGGAGCCTTGACAGCCTCGCCTATAGGCACAGCGCCCCCCATATCAAACCTCTTTCTTAGGATGCGCTCAATACGGGTAAATCGATCTCGAAAATATCTGAGAAAGTCCGTTGTATCTCCGATTGGACTCACTTTTTCAGTTGGGTCCTCTAGGACCCTCACATCGCTTTCAACATCCTTAGCATAGGGATGAAAGACGCCCTTTCCACGCCTCGCCTCAGAGAATGCTGCTTGAGCTTCTTTTGTGCCCTCCTTTAGAAGAGCGCCCTCTAGAAGGTCCTTTGTCAAAAAAACCGGTTTTTCGGATAGCTCGTCTATCTTATCTATTACGCGTTTAATTAGATCTATGGGATCGTGTTCTTTTGCGTACTGTTTGATAAAGAGAAAAGCCTCTTGATCCAGTTGATAACCTCTGCTAAGCGCAAGTATATGTGCCTTCTTAACTTTCTCATCATCGATTATTGTTTTTTCCTTCAACAGTAGGGGCATCCTAAAGAGACGTATTACTTTGGTGTTCTGAGGGCCTTAATGTAAAGCCAGGCGCCCCAGGATTTTAGTAGTTCGCTCGAGCTATGAGCCACGTGGATCATCTTTTTCCATAGATCATATATAGGAAAGCCATCAACAACGTGACCAGTATTAAGAGGATGATGAGGCCATAGAGGATCCCGAATAATTCTGTGGACACCACTCTCAGCCATCCTCTTTCAGTTCATTCATGCGTCATCCCTAGTGTTTCCGAATCTTTTCTTTAAACTTTTGGTTTTTCAATAAATTAGCCGAATGGCGATCGCTTCATCTATTTTTCTCTTCAAAATTCCATAGGAACGATTCCAACTTCGTGAACCCTGTGACCTCATTGAAGTCTATTCCAATGGCATCTAAAACCTGCTCAAAAGTTGACTTGATGTACCCCGTATATTTATCGATATCGACCTCCTTTACCGATGCCAGTTGTATGGGTTTGACACCTTCTGGCGTCTTTGTCTTCACAAATGAGATTATGTCCCCGGGCTTTACTTCGACCCCGCTCTTTGCCAAGAGCTTTGCAGCCTTCACATGCTGCGGCGTAGTTTTAACGTATCCTCTTAGGGGCCTGCTGATCATAACGTTAAAAGCCAGATCCTCTAACGAGTATTTCCCATTCTTCAATTTAAAGTAACACGCCTTCACTATTTCCCTTATCTTTTCTTTAGCTTCATCAAAACCTTCTGGGGATTTCACCTTCCCAAGAACATCGATCATCTCCGAAAAAGCCTCCTTCAGGAAGTTCGGCGTGTTGCGCTTCTTGCCGGCGAGGCCCTTTATATCCACGCTCCCGTCGAGATATACGCCTAAGTAGTTCTTTTTCCTGCTAGAGAAAGCCGAATACCTATAGATCTTATCCGTATCAAGATCCATCCCGAGAGATTTTTTAGACCACTCTATCAGTTCGCTCACCTGCGTCTGTGATGGTTTCTCGAGGAAGACGCTGTCCGTGTCTCCGTAAACCACGTTTATGCCCAGAGTTTTAGCTTTGCGGACAGTTTCCATGATGGCGTGCCTTCCAATGGCTGCCGTGCTCTCAGCGACAGGAGGGCAATATAGATCGAAAATATCTGATCCAAACACCCCATAGCTGGCATTAAGTATGACCTTAAGGCTTTGTTGTATGACATTATACCAGCTCCTCATCGCTGGAGGTTGGCGCTCATCCTTGGATTTCGGCTTATACCAGTTGACACGGAGGTCCCTTAGCGTTCCTATTACGAGACTATTTATCCCGGGGCGTTTTTTACAAACCCAGTGCGGGGTGCCTGGGATCTTATTTTTCTTACACTCTTCATGAGGGCAGCGAATGGTTTCATAGCTCAGATTCCAGCTTTTAATGATCGATGGATACAGCGAGGAGAAATCGAGGACGAAGACGTTGAAATGAACTCCGGGCTTCGGCTCGATGACGATGGCCCCCCTATATTTCTTCCCTTCGATGATCGCTTCTGTCGCTGTTGTTCCCTTTATCCTTATGATGTCCTCAGGTCTTGGAATTAACCAGTTAAGCCTACGATGCTCAAAGAACATCATGCTCCTAATCCATCGCGATACGCCCTCCCTCGTCACGTCTTCGATCGGCATCCGGCTGATCCTTCCAAGCGTGATGATCAGCTTCATCACAAGGGAATCATCAAACGTCGTTAACAGCATCGTCAGCTCAGCATCCCTCAAACAATATTTTGCAAGTTCAGTGTAAGTGAGTTCAGAGACGGGCTTTTCTAATGCTACCTTTCCGATGTTCAGGATGGATTTAGCGATGCCGTCTAACGTCACTTCCTTGTATCTTTGGCCGAAAGCGTAGATTTGGATGGACCTATTAAGGAAAAACCTATAAAGATCTATGTGGATCCCATACTTTAGTAAGGCGAACACTCTTTCTACTTTTATCGGGATGCTTTCCCTTGGGAACCCGAGGTTTTCTGCGCGATGGAATAAATATCGAAGATCGAACGAGTCTCCGTTAAACGTTAAAATTATCGGGTATGCCAATAACGCCTTAAATACTTCCGTTAGTATGTCTTCTTCTCTATCATAATATTCTATCTTAACGTCCTGTGGGAGAGCGGCGTTTCCCCTTTTGCCCCCCCTCCGCTTCAGAACTAAAACCCTTTTATTTCCGTCTGAGTCGACTAAGGAAACCGCGATTATCGGCTCTCTCGCGGTTTTCGGGTCCGGGACTCGGGTTGCAACGGGGGAGTAAACTTCGATATCTAAAGCCAACCGGGAAAGCTTTGGGATAGGGCACTCGAGCAATTTGACCCATCGTTCGGCGTACGCCTTGAATTCCCCTTTCTCATCTTTGAAGAGCTTTTCAAGCGCGCTAAGATGCTCCTTTGGTATACCATACTCGATAGGGACCAACCTTCCCTCTTTAATTGCGTAGGGCATCCCAATGCATAGCTGCCGGTCGTAGATATAGCTTTCATAGTATTTTATGTGCGCCTCAAAGGCCTTTGGGATCAGGTCTCTTATGCCCCCAGATGGCCTACCACCGATAGATCTGGGATCTTTGGCAACAACCTTTGTCATCTCGACTTCTCTATCGTGGAGGGCATCAAACTTCTTTACCCTTTCGAAGTGATCAAAGCCTGGATGATTGATTAAAGGATTAATTTTTCTCAATTCCTCTATAGGGGCGTCAGATAAACAGTATGGCTGATGCTTTGTATTATCATACCAAAAATAGATTTTGCGGGATTTGGGCTCATATAATTTCAAGCATACTGCGCGTTTGTCCCCATCATAAGTCGCTGAAAGGAGATAAGCCATTGGGAGGTCTCGTGGGGCTTCTGGTCTGAAATGAGGCCCCTTAATCCCTTCAGCAGTACTTTCTCTAATCACTTCGCTTCGACTTCTTTAGAAGTTTTTCGATGTTCTGCGGCCCTCCGCTTCCGCACTAAAATTTAAAACCCCCTCTTAATATAAGCCTTCTTTCACTTAATTAACTGACCGCGCTTTAACGTAAATGGGCAACACTTATTTGCGTGAATGATGGCATAGCCAGATAAACCTAAGGATGAGTACGCATCGATCTCGCGTATCAAGAAAAGGTACGGCGTAAACCACCCCTCTTGCTCATCCATGGTTTCTACAGTGAATAAAACCTTCTGCCCCTCCTCCCTCGGCAAGCTGTTGAGTAGCGAGCTAACGTAGTTCAAATAGTAATTTCCAATCCTTTGGAAATTTAAGAAGTAAAAACCATGTGCCCATGCCTGCGTTTGGACTATAAAAAAATCAGTATAGGGAATGATCCTTGTGTAGACATCTAGGCAGTTCTGGCCGAAGAAGTCTTCCATGACCAAGATCTTCTCTCTGTGATGAAGCTGGCTGGAAATATAGCTGATAGCCTCGGCGTACCCATCTTCCTCCTCTTGAGTATACTTTCCATCCAACTTTCCCATCTCAAAAAGCGCAACCCCATCAAAGTCGAAGTCTTGAACGACCTTCAAAATTGAATTGGTGAAGTAAACATAGTATCTTGTCCCTTCAATTATGTCATATTCCTCATCTTCATGTAAACTTGCGTAGGGAATGATGATGTTGTCCTTCAGAACTTCCGGATGTCTGTCAAGAAGCCATCCCGACCTGAACCCCTTATAATTATAAACGTGATACGCTCTAAAATAAACCCCTATCAAGGCCTTCTTATCATGAGCGTGAAGAAGCGACACCAGATTTCTGATATCTGACTGGCGCCACCCCTCATCAAGCCGTACCTTGAAAAACTCTTCTACCTGTGCCGTTGGGTGATATCCTCTGTACGTATTTACGAAATCTGGGCCAAACATAAGCACTATGATGTCCGCCTGAAATTTTTGATCGAACTCCCCTACCCCCATATCTGCGGCGTTTATTATGAACCCAGAGGCGGGGCTTTCTGGCACAGCGATTACCTGAGCCGAGCTTGGAGTTTTCACCGAAGAAGGAAACGGGGCCAATAGTAGAATGAATATGCTTAAAATGGAAAGTGTGCGAGCTATCCCCCCTCTGCTTGGTTTAGGGATCTTCCCATCTGTCGATAGAAGATAACGGAAATACAAGTAACAGCTATACGAGAATATCGGTGCGAGCGTTATAAGGACTATAGCTATCCCTGTGATGAGCGGGATGTTGTCCCTTGAATTATAAAAATAAGAAATAAGGAAGAAGTTGTTAATTGGGAGTAAGAATAAAATGAATACCACGTCGAGGATGATCAACATGGTAAAAAGCTTTTTACTTTTCGAGTCCCGCAGACAGAAAGCATCTGTGATCGCGTTAGGGATACACCACAGAAGGTAGTGATCGTTCATTTTAGTTGAAGTAATGAAAAACGCTAAAAAGGCGGCTAAAACCCCTCGGTTTAGCCCCTCGAACTTGCCCGTTTTCTCGCTTCTCATCATAGCTAAAGTTTTGAAGCATAAGATGCCGTACAGGAGTAAGAAAAGAATGTACCCATACTCAACCGCGATGTACGTTTCATGGGATATCAAGAACCACCAAGAGAGTTGACCTATGTGCCCTGTATGAAAGAGGGTCTGGGTGAAATAGCTTTTGTAATTAAGAATTAAAAATGGGATCGAAAGGATGATTGTTGGGGCTGCGCACGTCAGCAAATACTTGAGGGCGTCATTAACCCCCCTCCCCTTTTTATATAGCATATAGAAAAAGTACAAGGGAAGGAGAAAAACCGGGTAAATTTTTAGCGCTATACCAAACCCAAGAGCGAGAGCGCTTTTTGTATACTGCTTGTCATATAGATATATGGTAGATAAGAACGTTAACATCGTGGGTATCGCATCGAACATCCCCCAAATGCTGCCAACTAATATGACGAAGGGGTTTAAAAAATAAAACATGAATGCCTTCGTAGCCTCCCCCTCATCCTCTGTCCTTTGAAGCACCACGTCGTAAATCACCTGTGCGGTAAAAAGATCAGCGATTATGATCGGCATTTTCAGGACGAAGATCATGAAGTTTTGGTTCGCCGAGAAAAGATAGGAGAAGGCACACCAAATCATCCATAACGGCGGATAAGCATAATAACCCCAGTACCAGTTCGTTTTTACACCTACATCATATATGTTTTGACCGATAAATGCTCTTTTCCCAACGTCGATCCAAACTTTAATGTCCCATGGGTGTCCTGTGAACGGGGCAAGGGCGGATCGGATCGCTAACCCTATTAAAAGTATCTTCGTCTTTCTGTCCAAACCTATCTCCCTAGCATCCTTCTCTTCTGCACTTTTCAATGAAGCATAAGGCCTCACATATTATGTGGGCGGCCTGAAGTGACGTCAGTCCTGCGTCATAGTGGGGAGAAACCTCGACCAGGTCCAAGGCAACGATGCGTTGATCGCAGATGTTATGGAGGATGTCGAGCAACATTCTGGGGGCCATCCCCTCTGGCACGGGGTTTCCCACGGCTGGTGCATAAGAGGGATCCACCACATCTACATCTAGCGTTAAGTATATCTTCTCAAAATCGGATAGCGCCCCCTTTATTTTCTCGGCGATCCCCTTCTGCCCTTCCGATCGGACATCCCTCATGGTAAAGATTTTAATATCCTTCGCCCTCGCAAATTGAAGCTCCTCTCTTTCGAAAGCACGCACACCCACTTCCACAATATGATCAGGTCCGATCTTTTCTGAAACTCTCCTCATGAAAGTGGCATGCGATAATCTGCTTCCTAAAAACTCATCCCTTAGGTCCATATGCGCGTCAAAACTCAGGATCCCTACGCCCTCATCGAATGCACCTATGGCGCCGTAAGTTATTGTGTGTTCGCCGCCCAATGTCACGGGAAACTTTTGAGCCTCTATAGCCTCTCTTAAAACGAGTTGTAGCCGTTCTAACGTCTTTTTAACATCGGTCGAAACATTTACGTCCCCGACATCACAGATTTTAAGATCTCTTGCATCTATTTCCGTCCTAAGGCTATACGTCTCAAGGTTTTGCGAAGCCTCTCGGATGGCTCGCGGTCCAAACCTTGATCCTGGCCTGTAAGTGCTGGTACCATCGAACGGGACTCCTAATATGACGTAATCCGCCCCCTCAAAGGTCTTAGGAGATCCCAAAAACCTCGAAACTGGCGAGAGATAAAGGTCCATGTAACTCATTTCGTCCACGCCCTCGATTAAATCCGAGGGGTAATAAACTCCCCTTATACTAAGAAGGAGATAACTTTTTTAAATTTAAAA
>CAZTBK010000035.1:0-5567 GCA_964611975.1 uncultured Candidatus Bathyarchaeia archaeon
GGATAGAGAATCGCAGGTTCTCAGTATCTGGATCGAGTGCGCCTTCCCACCCCGATATCCTGACCAGCGTGAAGTAGTAAACGCGTAAGGCTTTTTCCTTACAAGGTTCATCATCAGATCTCCATCGCAACTTAACTTCTTCGAGGTCAACTTGAGGGTTTTAATGAACCTTCCTATAGAGGATCTTTTTCATCTCATTAAATATCCTATTTGACAGGGCTCTCGTCTCCCTGTCAAAGGCAACCAGCGAGGTGAGGTACACGGCGGCGCCCGTGACAACGATCAATAGCGTCTTGATCGTCCCATGACCGTAAACCAGCAGTATAAAAATGCCCATGATGAGAGATGAGAGCAAGAACTTGGCCAGCCTTTTATATGATATCAGCTTTAGGACGTTAAACTTCATGCTCTTTATCAAGAACGCTACCATCGTCGCGGCCATCACCGCCGTTGCGCACCCGATCATACCGTATTTTGGGATCAGGACGAGCATAAGAGGCGCAGAAACTGCCGCATCTAAGTAGTTCAACGATCTTAAGAGGAATACATCACTCCTGAGCCACTTGGACGCGGAGAGGTGCTTTTCCATATCGGTCTTATCGGCGGCTAAAATCGCGTAGCCTGAGATAGTGCCGATCACGTATATGAAGTAGTTCGGGATCAGGACGTAAAGCGCGGGAAGGCCGTCCAGGTACTTGGACCCATATACCTCGATCAGGTTCGGGGCCAGGAGGTAGCAGCCGACGGCCATCGGCACCAAGAACATGAGCGTGAGCATCACGGAGTCCCTTATGTACGCGTCCCTCCTCCCCTCATCGCTCAGCAACTTAGGGTAGAGCGCTGATGACAGGGCAGATGGCATCCTGAGCAGCCTGGCAACGGCCAGGGCCACGCTCCATGAGCCCAGGGCCGAGGGCGTGGTCAGGATACCGAGCAGGAGGGTGCCCAACCCTGAGCTCATCGTGGAGCCGACCTGGCTGTAGAGGCTGACCCATGAGAAGGAGAGCCAGCGCCTCAGGCTCCTGGGGTCGAATCCCCCCCGCATGGACCCCCTCGTCACGCAGAGGCAGTAGCAGATGTAGCCTACGTGCGCCGCCATGACCGTAACGATGAAGCCGATGAGGCCGAACCTTATCAGCCACAGTATCAGGCACATCTTCATCGAGTCCAGGATGACGTTCCTGTACGCCAGCTTGTGAGGGGACGTGGCCCTGATTACGGTCTCGAGGCCTTGGATCATGAAGTATATGGGGATGAGGAGGCTCGACAGGTAGAAGTGAGAGGCTGGAGACCCCACGGTCTGGCTGAAATACGGGGCTGCGATCAAGTAGGCCAGGAAGGACGGGATGCTGAGCAGCAGCTCCGAGATCACGCAGGTCCTCCCCACGCTCCTCCCCCTGGCCATGTCGCGGAAGGCCCAGCTCGTGATCAGCTTCTGGGAGAACTGGAAGTAGGCGACCGTGGTCGAGATGAAGGCCCAGGCGCCGTAGTCGAACTTCGAGAGCCCCCTGGCGACGAAGCTGCTGAAGACCAGCCCGGTGAAGAGTGAGAGGACGCTGGAAGCGAACATCAGCAACCCGGTGTACCTGAGCCTGATCGCCAAAGACGCCACCCGACCTTCTCAGGACTAATCAGCATCCACTCCTTAAATCAGTTAACGAGGATCCTCTTTTAGGGTTTTTCCACCGCTCCTCGGATCAGCTTCGAGGCGTTCTCGCTTGGCTGCTCAGGGCCAGGTAATGCCGCATCCACCATTAAAAACGGTAGTCTTTGTGGGATTCTTGATAGATGATTCCTATTTAAAAACAAAATAGGATTTAGCATGCTTCGACGTAAAGGAACAATACATAGCTAAGTTCACATCGCTAGCTAGCATGAAAGGTTTAAGTAGTACTTTTTGAAAGTTCTACTTGTGACAAGGTATGACTGAGGTTTCGGTTACCAGGAAGGGACAGATAACCATACCGGTGGAGTTGAGGAGGAAGTTCGGCATAACTGAGGGGTCCAAGGTCGAGGTTGTGGAGGAGGGGGGCAGAATCGTGATAAAGAAGCGTCAGAGCATATTTGACCTAGCAGGGAGCGGCTCTGGGAAGGGTGATGTGGACGAGCTGAAGAGGACGCTAGATGAGATGAGGGCCGAGGATGCCTAAGAGGAGCGTGTATGACACCCGCTTCTTCATCGAGTACTTCTACTCGAATGACGCAGTTTTTCTGAGAAGGCTCAAGGAAGACCTTAGAGCCGTCAGGGAGAGGATGGTTTCTGCGTTGACTGTCCACGAGGTCTATCGTATCACCTTGGAGAGAGAGGGCAGGGAGGTTGCGATCCTGAGGAGCGAAACCATACGCAGAGACTTCAACGTTATCGACGTGGATTACGAGGTGGCGGTGAGGAGCGCGGAGCTGAGGAGCAAACACAGGATGCCGATGGCTGACAGCGTAATCGCAGCCACGGCTCAAATCAATAGGTGCCCCCTAGTTTCAGACGACCCTCACTTCCAAGAAATAGAAGAGCTCAAGACCAGGTGGTACACCAAGCGTTAAGGATGTCCAGGATCAGGACGGTTGTGGACTTGGACAACAGCACGCTCACCACGCTGGTTCAGATGAGCAGAAAAATATGGCAGCGTGTTCTTCGAGGAGCTTATTAGAAGTGTCGCTTTTAAGGGCTGGTCATTTTCTTTACTTAGTAAAGTTTTTATTTTGGGACCGCACCATCCTATTAAGGGACGAGAAAATGAAACTGGTTTCCCTAACTCCTGAGGCAAAGATTCTCCTGACACTGGTGCACGGGAAACACACCTACGGTGAGCTGAAGCTCGAAACCGGACTGAGCGACAGGTGGTTAACGTTAAAACTAAAGGAGTTAGGAGAGCAGGGGATCGTTGAGAAGGCTGGAAGATGGTATGGCTTGACTAAAGAGCTCAAACCTCACCCGTACGAGCTCAGCCTATATCTGGGCTCACAGGCTGAAAGAATGGCGCGAGAGCTCGCTCAGCTAAATTTTATCCAGATGATAATCCTCTTCGGCGGGGTCGCAAAGAAGACCGCGCACCAACACAGCGACATAGATATGATGATGATCGTGGATAAACCCATAGACAAGGCAAAGAAGATCCTCGACGAGAAGATCTCAGAGCTAGAATTAAAGTTTCACCAACCGATCGAGCCGCTCATCCTAACCAGAAATGACTTCATGGCCAACGTCAACTCCTCTGAGGGGGGGATCATCTACGGACTCGCCGAGGGCTGTCAGATCTTGGTCGACAAGACGCATGGAGAGCTGACCGAGGCCCTAAGCAGCAGGATCAGGGAGATTAGGGACAACTACGAATACCTAAAGGATGAAGGGATATGGATAAAGACAGGGTAGAGGTATTGCTGAAGACGGGTGAAGTGAACCTCGCGAGGGCGGAGAAACGCTTCAAGGATGGAGAATACGACATGGCCGTTTTCCACGCATCCATGGCTATCGAGGGCAGCTCAAATGCACTAATCATCAAACTTGGAGGGAGCGAGGCGAAAAATCACAGAGCGGTCAGCGGGCTAGCAGCGGTCATCAGAAGAACAAAACCGGAATGGTTGGACGAGGAAGGTTGCACGCAACTAATCAGCATAGGGAGGAGGATAGAAAGAGAGATCGTGTATACACGCTACCCGCACAAGGTCGCCGGAACCTGGATGACTCCAATGGAGTATTACACCAGGGAGAAGGCTGAAGAGGCGATCGCAGACGCAAAAATCGTCATCAGTAAAATAAGAGAGTACCTCAAGAGAATAAGCTAAACGAAGATTTGCTCATATTCCTCTATGTTTCAGGAAACGGATTGATCGATCGTACTCTCATCGTCTAGAACCGATTGAAAATCATGAGAGATGAGCCTGTTCATGTCAATTCTTTTAGAGCGTCTTCTGGCGTCTTAACTGCGATGAGGCCCTCGACATTCTTCCGCAGGGCTTCGATCGATCGCCAAGAGAACCCACATGATTTCTCTAGGAAACGCCTGTGTCTCAGTTGCTTCTCAAGGTCCACGATCCGGACTTCGAGGCTGCGGATCCTCTCGAGGAAGAACCTTGTTGCCTCAGGATCATCCTTGAGCCCCCTCGCAGGAATAAAATTTCCTGTCGTCCGACGACGGATTTTCCTTAAGGCCGACAGCTCTGCTGACGGCTTAGCCGAAACCGCGTCCGGCTTAAGGCCAGCTGCGATCAAACAATTCTGCAAATCTAGCCCCTCGGCAACCTGACGTTAGCGTCGCAAAATTTTGTTGGGCCTCCACTAAGACGCTTTTAATCTGCCATATGACGTAGAAGTTGCGCGGGGCAAATCTGAGGAACCATAGTACGATCATAACGGCATATCGCACGCGTTCGATGAGACATCGGGTCGCTGATGCTCGATCGCTAAATTTGCCCTAGCCCCTCCACTCTGACAAATTCTCTCGGGGAGACTATGGATGCCTTTACGACATCCTTGATCGCAGCCCTCTTCTTGAGCAGATCTTTATCCCCGGTGATGAAAAAATCTACTTTCCTCTTGAAAACATCCGCACACATAATCGCTGAGGCAAGATGTATGTTGTCCAGAGTTCTCGCTGAAGTCTCCATCGATATGTCCAACGCGATCTCGAAAAGTAGGGGGATCAAGACCTCAACCCCGCCGACCTTGAGAACCCCCTCTCCACCAGCAGGGATGAAGGCCAAGTTTTTGATCGAGGCTATCCTCCCCAGATACCCGGCCACAACCTCGTCCTTCGAGAGCTTTCTCACCGCCCTAAACTTCTCCCAGGACCTCGAAATCACGCTCGAAACCTCAACGAGCGTAAAAACGGAGGTCGCAGCCGTGTACGACCCATCCTCCACGCATCCGATGATCGTTTTGGAACTCCTGTGGAACTCGTCCGTTGGCGCGTAACGCGCCAATATGACGCTGGTGTCCAAGTACAGCTGCCTCATGGAAACTCCTCCAACTGCTCACGCCAACTTGCTTGAAAGTTATCTTCCTCTCCCCTCAGCCACAAGCTCTGCGACGGGTTTATAAAAAAGCTTTTCTCCAATCTTCTCCAACTCACCATCGCTAAGCCTCGGCCCCCCCTTCAACAACCTCCTGAGCCTATCAGTGATGAAGAGCTCCGGGTGCTCCATAAAGAACCTCTCAACCAACGACCTCAGTGCTTCACTCCTGCTCTTATGCCTCCCCCTGAGGACAAACAAGTCAAGTTTTCTCATCAGATCTTCAGGAAACCTTGCATTAACTACTTCACTCATACAGGCATCAATTTATGAATACAAAAACAAACATATAAACTTTTGTTTACAATTACATTTGTATAACAAATAAAACATGCGCATCAGGACGGTCTTGAGGCGTAGTCTTTGAGGAGCAGGATCAGGTTCCTCCTTCTCTTAACTTGGTCGTACAGTTTTTGTCGGCCGTGATAAGCCTCGCGCCGATGTTCTCCGCGTTCCAGAAGCAGCCTGGCTGATCTCAGGGCTTTCTCAGCCCTTAAAAGCAAGGCCTCTATGGATCTTTTCGAAGAACCCCCTGTCATATAGTATTACGCCCTCTT
>CAZTBK010000035.1:5667-9695 GCA_964611975.1 uncultured Candidatus Bathyarchaeia archaeon
AATGGGGAGCCGAGTTTGACGTGCTGCTCAAGCTCCTTCCTGCTCATCTGAACCACCATGCAGTTGATGGGACGTAGAGCCGACTCGGTCGATGGTTTAATAGCATTAAAATAGTAATGTTTAAAAGGTAGATTTATATCATTACTTTAGTGATGATTATGCGTACGATCACCGTTAAGGTTGATGATGACCTGAAGAGGATGATGGACACGGTTGAGATCAACTGGTCTGAGTACATCAGGGAGGCCATAAGGCGCAGGATCGAGCTGGAGGAGAGGAGGAAATCCGCTGAAATGCTCCTAAGCGGGTTGAGGGCCAGGACACGGACCATCCCAAAGGGGTTCATAAACAGGACGATAAGGGAGATGAGGGAGGGGCGCTGAGGACCTACGTAATAGACGCTTCGGTTGCTTCCAGGTTCCTGCTCGTTGAGGACATGTCCGAGGAAGCCGAATCGGTCTTGAAGGATTTCCTTGGCGGATCTATCGACTTAAGAGCCCCTAAACTGGTGGTTTACGAGGTCGGGAACACCCTGTGGAAGGCGGTCAAGCAGGGCTTCATAGACCTACATGAGGCCGCACAGAGGCTTTCTCACTTCCTGAGGCTCAGGATAGACACGATCGAGCTGGACGATGAGGGGCGCGGGGACGCCCTGAGATGGGGCGTGAAGAATGGCTTAACCTACTATGACAGCCTGTACGTGGAGTCATCAAGGAGGGTCGGAGCGATCCTCTTAACAGCCGATGACGTCCTCTATGAGAAGGCCCGCAAGGAAACCCCAACCTTGCATTTGAGGGACTACAAGGAATAGCAACAGTGACCTCTCCCCCACCTTCTTCCCGCGTCTATACCTCGTCTTCCCTCCTCTCTCTGCCCATCTTCTTCAGCATGTACTCGTGCATCTCAAACCAGACATTATGGTAGGAATCCACATCAGGGCTCGTGAAGAACCTGTAATCTCCACTGTCGATCTTCTCCATGGCCTTCTGCAACCTGTCGAAGTAGCCTCTGCACTCTGGGAGTACGGAGAGGACCTCGCCCTTCATGGAATTCAATCTTTCATTCAATGCAGATAGCCTATCTAAAACCTTGAAGTCGTATTCGAAGTCTGTGTGATCGTTTAATACGTACCTACCCCCAGGTAGCCTCCTCATCTGCCAATCGGTGGCTATCCGCTTAAACTCGGCGTTTAAGGCCCTAAACTTTTCCTCATACAGCGCCTCAAGCCTCGTGACCAACCTCTTACCTCCCATTTAGGTATTTTTCCCATCATGTCGGTAACCATTATTCTCATAACTACTAAGCCCCTCGGGGAGCGATGATGAATTATTGCAAGCTCGACTTCTATGTATCAGAATTTTTCTTTAATATTTTTATCTTACGATTAGTTTAATTTGAAGAGGGTTTAGGTTTTCATAGTGCCCTCCTAATGGCGCTGTGAAGCCCCCGTAGCCTAGCAGGTTAAGGCGTTGGCCTTGTAAGTTCCACGCCAGGAAAGCCAAAGATCTCGGGTTCGAGGCCCGACGGGGGCTCCAATACCTCTACTCATGGTCCCCTCACCATGGCCAGGTCTTTTAAACTCTCACGCAGCTCCACTGGTGGAATGATCGACGTACTCGGCTGTTCCAAGAGGCTTGAGAGGGCCAAGCGTAGGCTAGCAGGGCACGAGACCTCCTATTAAGATTAGCTCCATCAAGTCATAAGTTTTCCTTTCCCTTGCCCACAGGTAGGGCCTTCATGACTGTCCTCCGCGTTTCTGGAAGCGCATGGTCCATTCACCATGCGTGTGAGGGGTGGTGCTACACTTATATATATGATTATGTGTAGCTTAATTGTATAGCTATAAGGTGTAGAGGATGAGTAAAGCTCAGGTCAACGTGAGGCTCAGAAAGGAACTGGTCGCCGAGGTGGAGCGTCTGGTTAAGGATGGCCATTTTTCGAGCAAGACGGAGGCGTTCACGGAGGCGTTAAGGCTGTTGATAAGGTCTCGTAAGGGTGAGGTGCTCGCCAAGAAGATCGACCACGTGAGGGAGGGAACAGAGGAGTACCCAAGCCCCAGCGAGGCCGTGGTTTCGGCTCACGAGGAGGAAGATGAGCGACTTGGATGAACCCATCGCCTTAGACGCGTCCGTGGTCGTTAAATGGTTCAGGAAAGGTGAGGAGTTCGAGAGGGAGGCGTTAAGCCTCAGAGACGAGATCCTAGGGTCTAGGGTTCGAGCCGTCACCTCAGAATGGCTCTTACTCGAGGTTGTCCGCGGCCTGGTTAAGGCCAAGTACCCGAGAGAAAAGATAGAAGAAGCCTACTCCGTGTTGAAGGAGATGTCCTCCATAGGATTCATCGAGGCCATGCCCGTCGGCGAGGCCTTGGATAAAGCGAAAGACGTTGAAGTCGACCTCTCCCTCTACGCCTCCGACGCGATCCATCTTGCCACAGCGATCATCAACCGCGCGACCTTGATCAGCGAGGACAGGCACCTGCTCAGCAAAAGTGTCACAAGTTACGCGCGGAGACAGGGCATCAAAATCGTAAGGCTCAGAGACAGAAAATGTAGCCCTGAGAACTAATCCGTAGTGGCCTATTAAGGCTGGTGAACAGATTTAAACAATGTGAGCGGGAGATCCCACATGCCTCAGCTGTGGGATGAGGGCGAACACAAAGCTTTTATTTTCCCTCATGATGCCCTCTCCTGCCAGGCATGGGGCAGGCCGAAGTCACGCCTGTGGAAGCCGATGCCCCCGTAACCAACCCTTCCAGACGTGGCTCGGAGGAATGTTTCCGCCGACGGGAAACCGCGCTCCGAGTGCGTGGGGACCGAGCCTGGTCGCGGAAGCAGGAAGCCCGCCCTCCTCAGGGGTGGGTAGCTCACATCTCTTCTTCTCCTAGAAAGAGAGACGTGTTCCCACCGAGCCTCCTTACGAACTGTTTCAGCTCATGGTCTTCTGTCAGTAGTCTCAACCCTCTCGTTAAGGCCGTTGAGTAAAGCAGTAAATCTATAAGGTCTCTAAATCCCTTCGTCTTCAATTTGAGCGCCTCGATGTAGCCGTAGGTGGTTGGTAAAGCCTCGGTGAAGACGTTCGATTTGAGAATTGACGTCAACCCTTCTTCGACCCTTTTTTCGTCGAAGCGGTTTTTAGAGATCTTCCCTAGGGCCTCAAGAAAGCTGTATGGCGAGCAGTATAGCTCAGCCGCGCCGCTTAAATGCAGCTTCTTCAGCTTGATTATGACCCGCTCTACGCCCTTAACCCTCACGCCCAGTATCGGAAGCAGATAGGTTGTGTCAAGGAGGACTCTGAGCTTTGAAGAGTTCACTTTGCATCTCCTCCGACTCCCTCTCGAACTCCTCAACCGTCGTCTCAGCGAATTTGGGACCGCTGAGCGCTAGATCAAAGGGGTTGAAAATAGGTTTCATGATGAGCTTATCGCCCTCAATGGTATATCTTATCTTCATTCCCTCCTTCAGGTTGAGCGCCTTAACCACACTCCTAGGCAGATATAATGTTCCCCTCTTACCAACCTTACCCTCTATAATCAGGTTCATACTAATTTACCAGTTGATTGTACTAAAAACAGGCATATAAATCTTGCCTGAAAAGTTGCCCACTACAGGGAAAGGTCGGGGAGGTTTCGGTATGTTTGGGTCTCCAGGTGTTTCTTGCATATGCTGTAGAGGGTTTCGCCTGGGTTGTCTGTGCTTAGTCGCTTTTTCTCGAGGCTGATGGCCTTTCTTATGGTTTTGAAGTGCTCCGGGAGAACAGGGAAAGTTAGGTAGTGTAGAGGCCAGACGATCTTTTTTTGGGATCCGGAACTGGTTCCGATTTGGCGTATCCCCGCTTGTATTCATCCGGCAGAAGCTCTCTAACATACCTGCCTGAACAGGGAACGAGTTGCGATATTCTAGCAGCGATCTCATCTTTTTGGGTGCCCCTGGCTTCTAGTAGCTTGGCGATCCTGAGAAGCCTGTGCTTCGTTTCCTCCTTCGATGGCTCAGCAGCTCCATCTTTAGAAAGTAAAATCTTTTTGGGCTGGA
>CAZTBK010000036.1:0-9534 GCA_964611975.1 uncultured Candidatus Bathyarchaeia archaeon
GTCAGGTTACGGAGGCCTCGGCCTCCACAGGCCTTCGAGGGTGCCCCCTCCTCACGTACAAATCATACGGGGCTGATGGGAAGTATAAGCATGTCGGCCCTCATCCCCGCCCTTTCGGATGGGGACTTCTCGCCTACGAAGTTGAACAGGCGCCCAAATGGAGGACTACATGAGTTCCTGTAGAGCCCTTAATCGCTTGACGATGTTCGGATGTGTAGAGAACAATTCTAAAAGTCTGTCCGCAGCTGTCAACCTCCTTGTCAGGATCTCCTTTACTAGCGCCTGATCTGACCTGAACCCCATGGATCTGGCCACTTGGATGGCGTCGCTCTCGGCGTTTTCAGGATCGGTGATGAATAACGTCCTGAAGCTATTGAGTTCACTTAACCCTCTATGTACCATCCTTATCCTCCTTGTAGAGGAGACGATCTTCGCCAGGGCCTCGGATAGCTTGCGAGCCCCCTCATCCACAACTTCGGCGCTATGTCTATCTGCGTAGTACTCCCTCAACCTGCTGAATCCAAGAACGAGAAAACTAAGAATCCAATATAGCAAAATGCTGCCAACCCCTATAACAGATGCTATTGAGCCCCTTTCCTCGTCCCTGCTGCGTTGAGCGTACATGAGCGAATAGCCCACATAATAGAGTATCGCGGGCAGGAGCGAGGCTAACATCATTATCTGCGCGTCTCGATGCTTTAGATGACCTAGCTCATGGCCGATCACGGCCTCGACCTCCTCATCCTCAAGCTCATTTAGGAGGCCCCTCGTCACGGCAACCCTGCTTCCAGCTATCGGCGATCCGTATGCGAACGCGTTTGGGATCGGGATATTCGCGATCATGACCCTCGGCATCTCGATGCCGCTCCTAGAGCTTAACCTTTCAACGATGTTATATAAACTTGGCTCTTCAGACCTCGAGGCTTCCTTTACGCTGTAGATGGCATCTATTATATATGGGGCGATCAGCCACTGGGCGAGGTTAAAGCCGACAACGAAGATGGGAAGGATAAGTACGTCAAACGTACCTGTCACGATCAATACAGCCGTCATGAAGATCGTCGACAAACCGAATATGAGCGCTAGCGTGCCGAACATCGATAAACGAAGTTTCCACAGATTCAAGTGCGGCACCTCGAACCCGGCAATAAGGTTATTAATTTTGTGTTTTATTCCATAATATAAACTTAGCGCTTATGGCGGTTCTTCCCCTTTAAGTTCTTCACTCTTTCAACTAAGCCATCACACTTTGTTAAGGATCCGAGCTGGGCCCATCAATTTGCCTCTGATAAAGTCAGGCTGTTAAAGGATTCGTAACTTTCATATAGGACTCTTTCACCTGTTGACGAATCTTCAACTTCCCTTCTTAGCTTAGCTTGGTTCACCTCATCGGCTGTTAGGCCTTGACACCTAATCATCACGCTCATCGATAAGGCTTTCGCCACATTCTAAGCATGTTCACACAAGCGTTGATATCCCTATCCAGCCCACAAGAGGGGCAAAACTTCCCCATCGGAGCTATTCGCCCTCCACATCTGGAGCATACGCTTAAAGTTCCATGAAGGTCAAGATATTCCGCGTCGAAGCCATTAAGCTTGTGTTTATAGTCTAAAAGAGCTTGAAATTTCCTGAAGTTCCAAGAGTTGAGTCTGTGTTTAAGTTTCTTGGAATACACAGAGACTTTCTGTATTCTTCCAGAGCGTCTGTTGAATACCTCATGTTTTCGATTAATTGACTTCCTTACTCCTTTTAGGTTCTCCATGAGAGGTGTTTTACCTCTGGTGAACTCCGACAGCTTTTTAGTTAGTTCATGGAGCAGACCCTGAACTTTGCATTTTCTCCTCCCGGATATTTCGCTAAAAGCCTCCTCTTCGCCTTGGAATTTCCGATTTGCTGGATGCGTTTAGGCTTACGTGAATAGGTTTCATGGGTACCTCTAATCTTTGAGGCATCTATCTTTAAGCAGCTTCCTTTAGAGTTAACAGCGGTTACATTTGTTTCGTTAATATCTATGGCAACGCATTCATTAGACTTCGTTAAATCCACTTCCTCTTTGAAGGGAATTGGTGAAAGAGGAAAATAGTAATAAGGCTTATAGCCGTTGCAGTGGGGACATCATCTCCCGCAAACCCCGCACCCCCTCTTTTTTGATCATGAAAGTAATTTAGGTTCGCGTTCATTTATGCGGTACTTGTTATGATAACAATTGTGGCAAAATCACAAGAGATAATCTTTATAGTGCTATTATTACCGAGTGCGAAAGATTATAAAAAAGAGTGTATATAGCCCTGTTAGATGAAAGAGTCGAAGATGACTTGAAGGTCATGGTGAGGTTATTTGGTTAGAGAGTTTAACGCCTTCTCAGATTGGCTTCGAGCGTTTTTGGATGTGATTGTTGATAACTCAGTCCACGTCTTGCTTGCTGTTCTAGTAATCTTTGGGACATGGGTCGGCCTCAGACTGGTTAAATCCTTCTTTCAATTACTGAGAAAGCGTTATAAAATTGACGTTGAACTGATAGATGTTATTGATCGTATCGTTAGGTATGGCATAATCTTTGCTGGGATCCTCCTTTTATTTTCGGAAGTCTCCGCTGTCTTGGGCTTATCTGAGATTGTGACTCCAAAGATTCCAGCCCTTGTTATGAGCGTAGTCATAGTTACTATAACGATGATTGCCTTTCAGGGTGTGAGATCGCTATTCGAGCGGGTGAGGAGGGAAAAGAGGTTTTCTGTGGATGTGATCAACGCTGTTGAGATTGTGATCAGGTATGCTATACTTGTCGTCGGCCTCTCTTTATTTTTTATTAACATCGCCGCGGCCTTGGGTTGGGCTAAGGTGATTCTAGAGATTGCCCTTAGCTGGTTTATCAAGAACGTCAGTTCCTTCATCTTCATTGCGGTCATTATGGCGGTTGCGTGGATCGCGTCTAGGTTCTACAGAGTCTTTTTTGAAGAATTGAAGCGTAAGACAAGGTTTCATCCTCAAGTCATTGATTTGGTTGGAACCGCGGTCAGGTACTTCACATATGGCGTATTGGGCGTTTTCATGTTGACAGTATTGCTTCAAATCGCGGGGTTGCCTGCAATCTCCCAGACAGCAACCACCGTCTTTGCTCTCATCATCGGTATGGCTGTTTCCTTTGCCGCGACACGTACGGTAGGAAACTTCATAGCGGGTTTGATCCTGATGAGTTGGAGGCCTTATTCCGAAGGTGACCGGATCGAGGCTGGAGGAGGAGCTTACGGTGATGTCGTCGATTTTGACGTGATGTTCACGAAGATAAGGACACCGAAGGATGAGATTATCTATGTGCCAAACCTGTCGGTCCTCGGAAGCAAGATAAAGAATTACAGTAGTTTAGGGAGATGCATCGTCCATCAGAAGGTAACTTTGGGATACGATGTAAAAAGAAGGGTCGTGGAAGAACTCTTGTTGAAAGCGGTTTCAGTAACGGATGGTTTGTTGGAGAAGCCGGAACCTTTTATTTTAGTCACAAAACTCGCTGAGTATTATGTGGAGTATGAGGTAAACGCCTACACAGACCAGCCTAACAAACTGTCAAACATCTACTCAGATCTTATGAAAAACATACTGGACCTCTGCGAGGAGGAGGGCATAGAACTATTGTCTCCGGCATACAGTGTAACGCGATATGGACGGATAGAGGAGGCTTAAGGATGGCAAAGGCACCGTCCAAATTCTCCAGTGTAACGCTTTTATATATTCTTAAAAACCTATAATGCAAGAATTTTTGAGGAAGAAAAACATGACTAGTATTGTCAAGTTACAGCTTTCTTATGATGATTTTCGCGTCCAAGTTCAGAAGAAAAGAGCCGTGTACAAGATTTATGAAATGTTCGAGGAAAAAGTCAGGATGTATGCCTTTGTCAACCAATCCAGCGCCGCTGACTACTTCTTCCTCCTTTGGTGTGAGGAATACGGAGACAAGAAACACTTGCAAGATGTCGAGGAATTGCTTAAGAAAATGGCCTTCCTTAAGACAAAGAAATTCGAGCTCACAACCGAGGGCTATTTTCCCCACTCCTGGTAAACCTATAGGATTCTCACATACATTACACGCGAAAAATGTAAGAACAAGTCATTGAAGGGCGCTCTTCAGGAAAGCTGTTTAGAAGCTCTTATAGCTGGTCTATTGAAGGATGTAGATTTAAACCCTAAGGAGCATGACGAAAACGAGCCGTTGCCAGTAGTTGATGGCGAAATAGAAGTCGTTGAAGTCAAATCAGGCAACCCACATTCCGACTAATCAGTTAAGAGCTACCGTAAAATTCTCGAAAATGGTTTCGCTTCGTTATTTCCACGTTGACATCATCAGCTTTAAAAGGAACTACTTTGAGATTGTAGAAAAAAATACTCACGAAACCAACTGAGCTAAAATATGATATGTTACAAGGGACAGGCAAAAATAACTAATATCACGGATGAGCGTAGGACTATCGTAACACTTATAATCCCTTATTACACTACTCATTTTAATCTTTGGTGGGGCGACTTGAAGTTCCCTAATATCGCCTTGCTGATAGTCGTTGGCTTGGTTTTTTGGATGTTCTTGTTGCAGTTAGCGGTTGGGATAGGGCTTTCCTCATATAACATCTTAATTTTTATTATGTGCGCCATCGGAATAGTGGTGGCACTTATTACAACTGGTGGCAAATGAGGATGTGATTTGAGGCGTTGGCAGTGTCGCTTGCTCCATTTGTCCCATCACCCCCTTACGTCGTTGAGAAGATGCTCCAGCTTGCTGATTTAAAGCCAGGCGAGGTCCTCTTTGACCTGGGATGCGGGGACGGGCGTATCATAATAGCCGCGGCTAAAAAGTACCATGTAAGGGCCGTAGGCGTCGAGATGAACGGGCGCCTCGTCAAGGAAGCAGTTCAGAAGGTTCATGAGCTCGGGCTTGAAAAATCGGTGGAGGTGATCCATGGGGATCTGATGGATGTAGACCTCAGGAAGGCGGACGTCATTACGTTATACCTCACATCGAGCGGCAACGAGAAGCTGAAGCCGAAGCTTGAGAAGGAGCTGAAGCCCGGCGCCCGCGTCATCAGTCACGACTTCGAGATCTACGGTTGGAGGCCCCTTAAAGTTGAGAAGGTCGTGGATGAAAGCCGTCCCTGGCCAACTCGCCACACGATTTACATTTACAAAAAGTTATAAAGGCAGTAAATCACCTTATCCTGAAGAGCATGTTTCCTGCCTCCGTGGTTGAACCAGATCTTCATCCAACTACCCCGCATTAGGAAGGCGGTCATAAGGTGTCCAAGCCTAACTTCCGGGCATCTCAGCCCTGTGAGAGCGCGCTCGTAGGGGATATAGGCATGGCCATCATTTTCGGCTTAATGTCTAAGTCTTCCCATGGACAGAGTTAAGAGAGGAGTCTTTATGACTAAGAGGTCCCATCTGAGGCTCTCTTACATCCTGTTGGTTATCGTAATTTCCTCACAGCTTTTCTTTAACGCTCCCTTCGCGTATGCGGCAACAACTGAGCCAGATAAACCGTTAGTGGAGGCCATCTCGCACTATATGAAGATCAGCATAGTGCTGATCGGTTTCGATTCGAAATTCATCGATGTCGACTACCTTAAAGGGAATTTAGAGTATGAGATTCATCCGATCTTACAAGCTTATGAGATCAGCCATGGCAGCGTGTACCACCTCGTTTATGACATTATCACGGCTGATCAGTCTTTTACCTCTGAGCTGGAGGATTTTTTGGCTTCCATCACCCGAGTACAACATGTCCCAAAGTTCCTGGATTCTCACAATGATACTGACCTGTACGCTGTCATCGATGCCCTGTCCACTGAAGATTGGCTGCATGATCACTCTGACGAATTTGGCGGCATCCCGTCCGATGGGTATACGTTGCTGATAGCCAACATGTCCGACCTATCGAGCCATTATCATTATTACAGCATTGAGTATTACGACTTAGATGGGTATTCTAAAAAGGCGAAGTACTATAACGCAGGCGTACCAGGTATAAGCTTCCCCATCGTCAACTGGATGTTCTCTTGGGGGGGACGCTATAGGTTTTATTACATTGACCTGTCCGCTGGCGACCCTGAGTACGATTATTCCGGGACTGGGCACATACCGATGCAATGCCTAGAGTATGAAAACCGTACTTTAACTAGGACAAGCATCACGGAGTACGTCTCGGATTACGCTGCAGAGGCCGTTAGAAACCTTTTTGCTCCGAGTTATTGTTATTCACCGACGTACTCCATGAGCTATGATATAAGCATACTGCTCTTTGACAACACGAGCAGGATCACATCATCAAACTACACTGAGGTGATAAACCCATCGTTGATAAAATCTGCCTTCGAGAACCTCGTCCCTAATTCCTCATGGAATGTCGAGCTAACCTTTAAATCGTTACGCGATGATCCGGGCCTATATTCGATCATTGAGGATAGTGTAGTATATGATAATTGGACGACCGGATATGAAGGCGATAAACTTCATGTCGTGTACTTTGACTACCGCCCAATTTACTATTACCTGCTGAGGAACTTCCACAACTACGTCGATACGTCTGGTGAGGCCGTCGTGCTACCTGTTTTCTGCTTTGTTTTCTCCTCAGCTGGGAACTTGGGCGCGACATGGAAGGAGTACATAACGTCGCCGAGCCGCTGCGATCCGAGTGGGCTGTGGGGAGTGGCGCTTCCAGAGATGGCGTTGATCAGCCACTCCGAGAGAGATATCTTTGCCTGGGGCTACTGCTTGTCACACGTCGTGATCCATGAGGTTGGTCATATGATGGGCCTGATGCACCCCTTCTCCTATGGTTTGACCGAAGACTACGTCTCTTCAGCTATGGCCTATAGTCCCTACGAGTATAATTTCAGCGTCTTTGACCGTGATGCCATCAAACGCGGGCATGAAGACCTCTTACGTGCGCTAAGTAATGCGGAGGTTGAGAGGACTGCTGAGCTGATAAGGGGGATCCTCTTGGTCTCTGTTGGTTTGGTCGTCGGGATTGTGATCTCCTCCGCCTTCTGGCTCTGGTACTCAAAGAGGATAAAGGCTGCGCCTCCGACTTTCCCACCGTATCCGCCGCGCCCAATAAGGAGATATTGCACACAGTGTGGGGCGGAGATCCCACCCTTTGCGGTCTACTGTCCAAAATGCGGAGCCAAGCAGGAGAGGCCAATCCGATAGTTGAACCTTCAAGATTGGTCATCTTCGTCACGTTAGGTCAATGGGCTGATCCATCTGGGCGTCGGTTATGGGGATTTGAATGCTTGAGCTGCTCACCTTGGCCATCGCGCCTGGCGCATTCCTCACGTGGTTCTTCTACGTAAAGGACAAGTACGAGCGCGAGCCGAAGAAGCTGATAATGTTAACTTACGCTCTTGGGATGCTGTCGGTGGTACCCGCTTTCTTCCTCGAGCTTTTCGGCGAATTATCCCTGCCCTGCGACGGCTTGATCACGTCGCTCGTAGAGGTTTTCATCGTGATCGCCTTAACGGAGGAGTTTATGAAGTTTTGCGCGGTGAGGATCTTAGCGTATAGATCTCCTGATTTTAATGAGGTCATGGACGGGATCGTGTACTGCTCCGTTGCCGCTCTCGGTTTTGCGACCGTTGAGAACATCGTGTACGTGTTGAAATACGGCTTGACTACGGGCGTTATGAGAGCGGTCTTGTCTGTACCGGGCCACGCGCTGTGGGGCGGGATCATGGGTTACCAGGTGGGGCTGGCCAAATTCCGAAGGGCGAACGAGAACATGAGGATGGTGCTAGGTTTGTCGGAGGCCGCATTTCTGCACGGGCTTTACGATTTTATTATAGTCTCGTTTGACGTCATCCCTGGGTTATGCTTACTCGTCATGTTGATGACCCTTTCATCCTCTCTCCTGTACACCCTTATGAAGAGGGCCTCCAGAAAATCGCCCTTCAGGCCGCTCATCCTGATCTCAGCTCGGCAGGGACTCTTCTGCCCGTACTGTGGGAGGCCCATGGTGTACCTTCAAGGTTATGGTGTGTGGTACTGTTACTGGTGTAGGACCTATTACAGAGAGGAATACAGCACTTAATGGCGCTTGCTGAGCGTAGCTACCCTTAACTTCCTTTCCGGTTGACCGATCAGCTTCAGGCTCACTGACAGCTTGTCATCAGATATCCGAGCGATCACGTAGCTCTGATCACGCAATCCTCTGGTCCTCGGCGAGCCAACAGTCCCTGAGTGGATGATATGCATGTCCTCTATCCTCCAGACCCATGGGATGTGGCGATGGCCGCAGAAGACGAGGTCGACGCCGTCTTCCGTCAGGATCTTCAATATCTCCCCCGCGTCGACGAGTATATCCCTCTCCCTGCCGGCCATCGGGACCGGAACCAGATGGTGATGTAGCATGAAGATCCTGATCTTGTCCTTAGGCGCATTAAACAGAGTTTTATGGATGTAGCTCCTAAATTCCCTCCCTATGTGACCTTCGTCCACGTCTGGTTGAGTGCTATCGACGCCTAGCAAGAAGATCACGTCGTCCTCGTACGATACCATCCTCTCACCAAAGTACTCTTCGAAGAAATTGTAACCGACGTTCCTCGCATCGTGATTTCCCATGACGACGAGGGGCCTCTTGTCAAGCCTATCTATCAGCTCCTTTGCGCGCTCGAACTCATTGGGCAGGCCAAGATACGTCAGGTCACCCGTTATTACCGTGAGGTCAGGCGACAGATCGTTGACTTCCCTTATGCAGTCTAAGAACTTGTCCTCTCTGAAGCCGTTCTCCCCGACGTGGATGTCGGAGATGTGCGCGATCGTGTACTCCTTACCCAATCCTTATCACGTGACATTTTTATTGAACGGCCAGTCCTGTCTCGATAGCCTCTCTATATGCAGTAGCTCAGCAGGTAGATTCCGATGGACCTGTCCAGTAACTCCATAGCCGTTCGGCTACTGAGCTATTTGTCTTTCTACCGATGACGGCATCATTTATAAATCTTATGTGAAGTCTCTCAAGTCTCTAACACGCTGAATCTCCTTGAGTTCGCGCGATATAATGCGAAAGTCATCCTCGATGGCTCCTCTGTACTTTGGGTTGTATAGGACAGCTGCTGGATGATACGTTGGGACAACGGTCACCTGATCCCTAAAGAGCCGCCCCCTGAAGGCCCTCCCGTGGGCGGTGCTCATGCTCCTGAAGGGGTGGTTCATCTTTTTCAGGATGTGCGATGTGGAGTGCCTACCTAGGGTCACTATAAGCCTCGGTTTGATGATCTCAATCTGCCTGTCCAAGAACGGGGCGCAGGCCTCGACCTCATCTGGCCTTGGGTCACGGTTCCCAGGTGGACGGCACTTCAACACGTTTGTAATGTAGACCCCGTCTCTGGAAAGTCCGATGCTCGATAATAGTTCGCTTAGGAGCTTGCCCGCTGCCCCCACGAAAGGTCGGCCCTGCAAGTCTTCATGGTATCCTGGCGCCTCACCTATGAACATCACCGTAGCGCCCAAATCCCCCTCTCCAACGACTGGCCTGTGGCGATATCGCCACAGGCC
>CAZTBK010000037.1:0-6366 GCA_964611975.1 uncultured Candidatus Bathyarchaeia archaeon
AATTCACCATTCACAACGGGGATATCTATAGGGGCGTAAAGAGGCAGCCTACGATTTGACCGATGCTATAAAAAACTGGGAAATGAAGCAGAAGAACTCTGTCTTTAAATCAATCATAAGCAAAGTGAGCAAGGGGCCTTCGCTTAGGGAGAGGATTTCTCAAACGATCTTTAAGCTTAAGGTTCAAAATGAAAAGTTAGAGCAAACGATCTTAAGGATGCAAAACAGCTATGACAGACTTTTCTCAAAGTGTACGGAGGCCATAACATCTAAAAACCAAATGCAGGCGGCAACCTATGCCAATGAATGCGCGGAGATCAAAAAGATCATCTCAATTCTCCTTAAAAGTCAATACGCGATAGAACAAGTGATTCTCAGGCTGGAAACAGTTGAAGAATTTGGTGATGTCGTACACGAGATGGGACCGGTGACCGGTGTCATCGCATCAATAAAGGGACAACTATCGGGCATTATTCCAGAGGCATCTTATAAGCTCGGAGAAATAGGGGATTCATTGAACGATTTAGTTATAGGGATAGGCGTATCGACAGGGGCCAGTTGGAGCGTTGAAGCGAATGAGGAGGCTTCGAAGATACTTGAGGAGGCGGCCGTGATTGCTGAGCAGAGGATGAAGGAGAAGTTTCCTGGGTTGCCAGAGACAACGCTATATCGCGTTAAGGGGGGCGAGGGATCAAAGGTTCAAAGATAATTTTTGACACGCAAGGCTGATGGAAGTTGTCAGTGGATGCGACTTTTCTCAAAAAAGCGATTGGAAGATCGGTCTTAGACCCTTATGGACGATTATTTGGCCGAGTTGTAGGGTACTGTGCTGATGAGGGGGGCAGGATCTTAAGGGTCGGCGTTGAACGTTCAAACGGGGAGATTTTAAGTTATCCATCTTCGCAATTTCTAGTGAAAAATGGCTCATTGGTCTTCGTCTATAGTTGGAAGATCCTTTCAGAAAAATTCATCAAGCAATTCAACGCCATATCTCGAAAAATCTGGGCCCTAGACAAATTATATGAGAAGGGAGAACTCTCCCAAGATTATTACGAGGGGGCCCGTAAAGGACTTGAGAAGTCACTCACTGTCATAATGGAGCGCCGAAGGAAGCTGCTCAAGCTACTGAAATGTAAAATCGATAAACTAATGGTCCAGATCGATGACATAGAAAAATATCTTGTAAGTGCAAAAATGGATTATGTAACTGAGGAATTGAACGAGGAGGACTACAAAAGCATCACTAGAGTTCTGGAGGTCGGGCTTGAGAAGATAGTTTTAGAAAAGAACGATGTTGAAAATTTAATTAACATTATAGAAAGGACCCCAAAAATCCCGAGGGGGCGACGGGTAAACTCGACTATTCCTGTGCCACCTGATCCTACATCGCCATTAGTGCTCCATCTGGAGGGCGATAAAAACTCGATCAAGAGCCTCAGGGAGGGACGTTAAATAGATGATTAAGAAATGGAATGGAGGTAAGGGGCCCATTGTGGGGAAGATCAGGGATAAATTGTTTGGGGGCCGGACACTGTCAAGTGAAGAAATGTTCAGGGCCACCTCAAAGCTTGAAACCCAATTAAACAGGCTGCGTTATTTATCGTCGAAACTAAAAGCGAGGGACAAAACCCTCTTTGAAAAATGCATAGAAGCGAATGTTTCAGGGGATCAAACTCGTGCTACCTTATACGCAACCGAATGTGCTGAAATTAGAAAAATTATTCAATCCGTGGTTTACTGCGAGGCCGCATTAGAGCGGGTCATTCTGAGGCTCCAGACCGTCAGCGAGCTTAAAGATATAGTTGCCATAATGGCACCCATTCCAGATGTGATCCAAGAGATAAGAGGGAAAATGGAGGGCATCATCCCCTCGATGGCTGATAAGTTGGATGAAGCCAACGCCATGTTAAGTGATACGATTGAGAGGATCGGTGGGGCCTCTATAACCGAGTTTAAGGCTCAGTTAAGCGAGGAATCAGCGAGGATACTTGACGAGGCGAGAGAGGAGGCGGAGCAGAGGATAAGGAGGAGGTTCCCAAAGTTGCCTGTGCCTATTAAGGCTCAGGAAACGAAAACCCCTGTAGCGCTCACCGCAGGTGGATCTGCGTATGCTCCCACCTCATTGGAGGAGCAGATATATGAATACGCGAGGTCACGAAACGGGAGGTTGAATGTGCCGAAGTTGGCCTCTGAACTCGGAGTTTCCGTAGGGGACATTGAAAGGGCTTTACTGAAATTAGAGAGCGAGGGGAGAGTGGCGATAGGGTGATGAACACCAGAGAGAAACACAAGGGCATGTAGGAGAGGAATGAGGACGATGGGTCACTCTGCATCTGAGGAGCTTGAAAAAATAGCTGCGAAATATGCGACTGAGGCCATCCGGCTTGATAGCAAGGGATTGAGGGGGATGGCCGTGGCAAAGTATCGGAGAGCGGTGGAGATCCTGTTGAAGCTCTGTTCCCTCTATCCCGACGCCGCGCAAAGAAGGATCTACACAGAATACATTGATTTATATAAAAGCAGAATTAACGAACTTCAAGACTCGAGCATCAACCTGAGATTATCAGATTTACGCCCATCTGAATCTACCAAATTTGATGACTTGATCCTCAGGGATAAGCCAAATGTGAAGTGGGAGGACATAGCTGGCCTCGATGAAGCAAAACGGGCAATTATTGAATCGATCGTATATCCATCAAAAAGGCCCGATCTATTTCCATTAGGATGGCCGAGGGGGATATTGCTGTTTGGGCCGCCAGGCTGTGGCAAGACCCTTCTGGCGGCCGCCGTAGCTACAGAGTTAGATGCTGCCTTTTACTGCGTTGATGCCGCCTCTATAATGTCAAAATGGCTTGGCGAATCGGAGAAAAACGTGGCCCAGCTTTTTGAGGCCGCCAGAAGATCATCTGAAGGCGGTCGTCCATCGATCATTTTCATGGACGAAGTCGACTCCCTCGTTGGGGTCCACTCAGACGAGGTCGGCGGTGAGACGAGGGTGCGCAACCAATTTTTGAAGGAGATGGATGGTATAATCGATAAAAAGGGGAATTTGTTTGTATACGTCATCGGCTCAACGAATAAGCCTTGGGCTTTAGATCAACCATTCATCAGAAGGTTTCAAAAGAGGATATACGTCCCATTGCCGGACTACGACACCCGTTTAGAGATGCTCAAAATCTATGCAAGAAATTTGGAGCTATCGGAAGATGTGGACTTAGATGAGCTTGCTAGCATGCTGGAAGGCTATACTGGCAGCGACATCAAAGACATATTTCAGGCCGTGCAGATGAACGTCGTAAGAGAAATTTTCAATTCAAAAGGACCTAAGGAAGAGAGGCGCCCACCTCGTAAGATCAAGATGGAGGATTTTAATGAGGTACTTAGGAAAAGAAAGCCAAGCGTGCCAAAAGAGATTTTAGGATATTATGAGAAATGGTTTAATGTTTATAAGGCATTATAAACGATGTCTGAAGGAAAAGGACTTGAAAAAATGCTTGGCTATGGCGGTATTTTCGTTAGTCCTTCTAGGCGCGTTGGGCTTTTCAGGATATTATGAAGAGGGTTTTACAACATCATTAGATCCATCGACAACTGCATCGACCGACCATGCCTGGAGCCATTCTTTAAAACTCAAAGTTTACTTCAATGGCAGCTTACTGGTAGAATACATCGGGAAGAACACAACATATGATGAAGGTAGATCTGTGATAGAGGCGTCTATCAATTTTACGAAAAGACCTGATTCCGTGTTAACAAAAGAGAGGGTTACCCTTTCTTTTCCATTACCCATCTCCTTCAACATACCCATCGATACCACAACCTTTGAAGGGGTATTCAACTTAGACCTGTACGGGGAGGGGTCCTATGCTGATGGAATCGCTGATGGAATGCTCATAATCTTTCCATCTGTTGAACTCGACTTAATATCGATCCTATTCGATCCAATACTCATCAAATATAATGTAACGGAAACCCGCCTTTGTGTACACCTCAACACTACTATATACTACTATGAGCCGATAATAAATTATACCGTTGTGAAGGATCTGCTAAATTATGCAAATGAGACCATGGGGTTCAACCAGACGTTCATAAATTCCGCGATATGCGAATGCTCAAACGGTGAATTAGAGTGCTCTACTTTTAAAATTGAGTGTGTAAATGAGACGGACCGCGCTACGATAGACTCCTCGCTTATTATCGAAGGGAATGTAATAGGGTCCTTGCCTTACATTTTTGCCAACCTCACCGGTCTGGCACCCATCGAAGAAAGTGCTGCGACGGCCATCGAGTCCAAAATCGAGACCGCACTAGACTGGATAACAAATTCTTCATACACGCTAACTTCAGATGATGGTCTATTGACTTACACAGGCACCGTGTTTTTCGTTAGTACTTTAGATTCAAGCCTCTCGGAATTGAAGAACAGCACCCTCGACGACTTCCTTAATGACTTATTTCCAGATATTGGAAGTGAAGAATCAGACTTTCTCTACGGCACAGACCTCGCAGTCAGCGATCTTTCTATAAGATATAGAAGCGACCCCGATGAAGTTTCGCTAGACATAGATGGCCTTTTCTTGCGACCGCCCGTAGAATGGTTAAACGCCACAGACTTCACCATACCTGGGCTTTTCAACGTTTGCGATGGTCTATTTACGGAAAATTTAACAACGTTTGTCATCGAGGGCGAAAGAAATTCCACACATGAAGTCAAAGTGATCATTCCGCCTGGAGCGCCTAAGCCTTCTGGCCAGAGTTCTGTAATATGGACTAATATCGACCTAAGTCACTTATCTGGAGTCACTTTTGAGATAGTGAGCTTAGCTCCACCATTCGTCCTCACCTTACAGGATGTTTTCAGCCTTACAGCGATAACCGGTCTCATCGTAGCGACTGTGGTGATGGTGTTCCAGTATCGTAAGAAGAGTTCTGCTGAAGAGGCGTTAATAAAGTAGTGGAAAGGGCCCCTTTTCTGGATTCTTTAAGGGCAGTCTTTCTTATTTTTTCGATTGTAGTATTTGACCGGCTTCATGAAGATCTCTGGTAGCACCAGAAGACCCGAGGTGGAGCCCGCTAGTACGAGAGCCCAGTCATAGAGACTTAAAGGTACGGTTTTGAATATGGCATTGAAGAATGGGACGTAGATTATGAGTAGTTGAAGGATAATCGAGATTATGACCGAATAAAATAGGCCCTTGTTTTCGGTTAATCCTCTCCATCCCAATCGCCATATGGAGTGGGTCTCTGACCTACAATTGTATGTGAGGAAGTATTCAAATAGGCATATTGCGGTGAAGACGATCGTTCTCGCTCTGCGTATATCCCCTGTCATTAAGTACGTCCATGTGAAGGGGAGGAAATCCGAACTCCAGTCGATGATCGCAGCAACAACAATGAAGAGCGTCATCCCTGAGAGGATCCTTTCCCTCGGATCTCTTGGTGGCAATTCCATAACGTCTCTCTCAACGGGGTCGAACGATAACGCTACCGCTGGCAACCCATCGGTCATCAGATTGATCCATAATATGTATATGGGTGTTAAGGGCAATGGCAGTCCGAGAATGGCGCAAGCGGTTATTTCAAATATCTCATCGAAGTTCGCAGCTACCATGAGGCGAACGTACTTCCTTATGTTATGGTAAATCTGGCGCCCCATCTCCACAGCTTTCACGATCGTGGCGAAGTTATCGTCTGAGAGTATCATATCTGAGGCCTCCTTAGTGACGTCTGTCCCCTTTATACCCATAGCGATGCCTATGTCAGCGGTCTTGATCGCAGGCGCATCGTTGACCCCATCGCCTGTCATAGCAACAATATGCCCTAGACGCTTCAGCGACTGAGCTATGCGTAATTTGTGTTGCGGTGAAACTCTGGCATAGACCACCACATCATCAACGACTTTATCGAGTTCCTCATCGCTCATCTCATCGAGATCTGACCCGGTCAAGGCCTCAAATTCCCCATCATGAAGCATGCCTATCTCCCTTGCGATAGCCATAGCGGTAAGTTTGTGATCCCCTGTTATCATGACAGATTTGATGCCTGCCTTCTCGCAGAGTCTGATGGCCTCCGGCACTTCAGGCCTCGGCGGGTCGATCATACCTACAATACCCACAAAGGTCAGGTTCGTTTCGACTTTTTCTGGAGAATACTCCTTGAGCGTATCCGGAAGCTTCCTATACGCCATGGCGAGCACCCTTAATGCCCTGGACGCCATCTCTTGAACTATACTTAAGATCTCTCCTCTCTTCTCTTCTGTGAGCTCTCGGACGACGCCTTTTTCATAGATGTGGGTGCTTTCCTTTAAGATGACTTCCGGTGCCCCTTTGACATAGGCGACCACATCCCCGTTGACCTTATGGA
>CAZTBK010000037.1:6376-9413 GCA_964611975.1 uncultured Candidatus Bathyarchaeia archaeon
CATCCAGCCATTCTTGGATTTTTCAAGTTTCGCGTTATTGCAGAGGCATCCGATCTTCAAGAGCAGGTTCAGGTGTTCATCTGGGGCATCCAGCGAGTTCCCACCTAGTAAAAATTCACCTCTTGGCTCATAACCGGATCCCGTCACCCTAAACCTCTGATTGTTTACGTATATCTCCCTCACAGTCATCTCGTTTTTGGTGAGGGTTCCAGTTTTATCAGAGCAGATGACCGTCACCCCACCAAGGGTTTCGACCGATGTCAGTTTTCTCGCGATCGCGTTGTTATCCGCCAGCTTCCTAGCACCAAGGGCCAGGGTGATCGTGAGAACAGCTGGTAGGGCCTCAGGTATGCACGAAACAGCTAAGCTCACGCCGATCATAAACATTTCCACTAGTGGTCGCCCCACCATTATACCAAAAACGACCGTTAGCGCGCACCCGATGGTTGAGGCAAGAAGCAGCTCCCTACCTAAGACCTCTAGCTTGCGTTTTAGGGGAGGCGCCTCCTCTTTGACTTCCTGCATCGCCTTCGCTATCTTTCCAAATTCTGTGTTCATGCCCGTAGATGTCACTATAGCCTTCCCTTTGCCCCTCACAACATGGGTCCCCATGAAAAGCATGTTCTTCCTTTCAGCAACTGGGGTCTCTTCTGGCAGGGCCTCCAGGCTCTTAGAAACAGGGGTCGACTCTCCAGTTAGGGGTGCCTCATCTGTCTTTATATGAAACTCCTCGATGAGCCTGGAGTCTGCTGGTATTCTGGAACCAGGATTTAATATTATGAGGTCCCCCGGCACAAGGTATTTTGAGGGAATCCTCCTCATCCTTCCATCTCTTACGACCGTTGCCTCTGGAGTGATCATGGCTTTTAGGGCTTCTACCGCCCTTTCCGCCCTGTACTCCTGATAAAACCCTAGGAAGGCCATCATGAGAACGATCATCAGGATCAAGTACGTATCGATCGGGGCCTCATGGTTGATGAAAACATCGATGTAACCAGAGACCATGGCGGAAATTATGAGCGTAATCACGAGTATGCTCTTGAACTGGCCGATGAAAATGCCTAATGGGCCGATGCCCCTTTCTTCCTTCAGTTCATTCAGCCCATACTTTTTAAGCCTGCTTTTTGCTTCTTCCTCAGGTAATCCATAATCTCCACTAGTCCTTAGCAGATCTATAGTTTCTTCAATGGATTTGCTGTGCCAAGCCCCCTCGCCCATACTGTTCCCCTTGATTATCGGATTTTGTAAGCTTTTATTAAAGAATTAGGTGCTTTAAATATCTCGATGGAGGAAGTTCGTAACAGGGTGGGGTCCTTTGAGCAAGGAGGCTACATGGGTTTACAAGCACAAGTATAAAGTCGTCTCAATTTTCATATTATTAGAGGTTCTTTACTTTCTTTTGCATCAGATGTTTGATGGCCCACTAATTTCTTGGCTACTTCTTGCTGTAAATACAGCCATCATAGGAATCCTGACAATGATCTTTCATATATATATCTGGAAAGAATAGCCTCCATCGAGAGATGGCGAAAGAATTTTAGAGCGGGCATCTATATGGGCTTAGTTTTCTTCTCAGCGGTCGGAATGCCGGGCAAAACTGGGAACCTTTCCTTCATCCTCTGCTCAGCAAGCTCCGTAGCCTCATCAAGTATCCTCTGAGCCTCAGGGCTAGCCGCCTCCAGATTTATCGTTTGACCTGTCGTTTCGCCCACGCTCATCACCAGCTCATCTAATGTTTCGCCAACCTTCTCTAGACCATAGGCCATCTCAGGAACGATGCCAACGAGCTTATCTCTAAGGGAGTGAACTACATTGGTCACAGGCCCTATGTTTGAAGCCAAGTCTCCAAAGTTCTTCACGGTCTCCAACCTAGTTACAACTTGCTCTAAGGCCAGTTGAGAGCCAAGGGTGGTCTTGACTATCTTTCTTACTTGCGCGCATTCATTAGCATAGATCGCAGCAGTCGCAGGATCCTTCATTTCCTGCGCTCTCACGCACTTTTGGAACAAGTCTTTCTCTCTATGCTGTAGCTTGCTGACGGACTCGTTCATCTTCCTTAAGAGAGTCCTCAGCCTGTAGATGGACTTAGAAACCCTTTCGCCTAATGGTTCGGGGCGTATTCTCCCGCGTATTCTGCTTAAAATGGACTTTCTCTCTCTTCTCTCCCAACCCTTTAGCGTCAAGCCCTTTTCGCCCTCTGACAACTAAAGATTGTTAATCAAAGAATATAAAGTTTAATCAAATCGCCCCTCGCTAGCCACCTTAAGTCAGCACCGCTAACATGAATTTGAGGGTTACAAATTGAGGCAGAAGGCTTCCGGGCGAACGCCGGATCCTCATGAGCTTCCGTAAAATGCCTCCCTTCGGAAACGAGGTGAGAACTAGCGAACGAAACATGAAACTCACGACCGAAAGCAATTGGGGGAACTTTAAAACCTCATTTATCATTTTTACATTAAACTAGGGTTTGATACCATATCTTTAATAAAGTGAAGGACTGCTTCATAACTTAAACAAGTGGTTAAAGTGGAAGAAAGTAAAGCACCTACGTCTTTCCTGCCAAGGCGCTTCTTTACAGTGAAGGGGTCCGCTATGAGCGACGTCTCGGCATTTAATGCGTTCGATGCGGCGCTTGTCAAGGCGGGCATAGGTCAATGCAATCTAGTTCTGGCTTCGTCGATACTGCCAAGGGATGCAGAGGAGGTTCCGCAGATGGATCTAACTCCAGGCACTATAACGTTTACAGTCATGGCGCATGTGGAAGGGGTCTCCGGTGAAACCGTAAGCGCAGGGATCGGTTTCGGATGGCTAACTCAAGGAAATGAAGTTAAATATGGCATCGTTGCAGAGTCGTATGGGATCAAAGATGAGGAGCGCGTGGATGAAGAGCTTCGTGAAAGGATGAGGGAGATGGCGAGAATCAGAGGCCTTCGCCTTAATGACGTCCAAACTGTAGTGAAATCTATCAAGGTTACGAGAAAATATGGTAGCGTTGTTGCTGCCTTAATATTTTTGCCTTGATGGTTCTGGTAACTCT
>CAZTBK010000038.1:0-9260 GCA_964611975.1 uncultured Candidatus Bathyarchaeia archaeon
GGGCCCTTGTCTCAGTGCCCATCTCCGGGCTCCCGCTCTCACGGCCCGTACCGGTTATAGGCTTGGTGAGCCGTTACCTCACCAACTACCTGATCGGGTGCGGTCTCATCCTTGGGCAACGTTGGAAGCATGCTTCCAACGCCCTTTCAGCGGGAAACCATTCCAGGCATTCCCACCTATCGGGTATTAGCCCCAGTTTCCCAGGGTTATCCCCGTCCCAAGGGTAGATTGACCACATGTTACTGAGCCGTACGCCGCATCCTCAACATAGCTTGAGGACGCTTGACTTGCATGGCTTAGTCTTATCCCGATAGCAGTGGGGTCCGGCAGGATCAACCGGTATTAAGACGGGAGCGTATCGCATACTGCCAGCCAAGGATTGACGGATGGGCTATGGACCCTTCTCGGACCCAAAATTTCCAGCGAAACGCCGTTTTTTTGGGTCCTCATTCATGTTCCCATAGCTGGAGGCCGGCTTTCTCATCCATCAGGCTGAGAGCCTTCAATATCCAAGCCGACGCCGCCTTAAGGCTATGGGGTGCGAACAACCAGACGATCGATCGCACTACATATGACAACTCCTTATAATATAAACATTTTGGTGGACCGGCGGGGACTTGAACCCCGGACCTTCGGCTTTTTTGGGACTAACTAACCAGTTATTTGCTTCAGTAAGGGGCGCTTTAACATTTCCCTTGCAAAGCCGACGTGAATTCCAGCCTTCACCACCGGCCCAAAGAGACTATGAATACTAATCTTCAAAGGAAATAAAAACTTTCCACGTAGATCATTGCACTTAAAGTGGAGGCCCCTAGTTTTAGGTTATGGATGATATAAAGGACACCACATAAAATTGATGGTCAATTATAATAGCTAATTAATGGTTTAAATACTGAGGGGCATACCGAATGCGTATTTAAAAAGGGAGCACCGAAAATCGAAGGATAAATGCTGTAGCTATCCTTAGGCGCGCACCACAAAAAATGGCTTAAGAACCTTCAATAAGATATAGTTGACAGTATTCAGTCGAAGTAGCTTCTAAAGTCCCTTCTTTTACCTCGGATCCACTCCTCTAGATCCCAGGCGCTTTTGATGCGCCAGACGCCATCCTCTTTAACCCAGATTTTTTTCAAGTTTGTGAAGTAGTGCGTCCCCTTTCCTATAAAGTGGTCCACATCCAATCTGAGGGCCACCCTGAGTTCCTTGCTCCCTAGTACGCTTTGAATCTCCCTTTTCCTTACTTGCTTTCTCTGTTTATACCATAAACGCTTGTACAGACGCCTGTACTCTTCCCTGCACTTTGGACATCGCTTCGGGCGCTTAGTCTTATAGAAGATCTCCTTCCCACAGACGATGCACTTGGTGACTTTCATCGCCCTGACCTTGCCATTCGGTAGTAGAGGACCCTTCAGCATATTTAATGCCGTCATGCCATATAAGATCTCGCAGTCAATTGCGCACAAAAGGAGTTGCTGGAGGCCGCCGCCGAGATTTGAACTCGGCCTCCTGGCTCCATTGACCAAAGGCACTTCAGCAGCCTTTTCAGGCCAGTACGCTGCCAGATCCCACGGAGAGGCAGAAGCCATCATCCCCTACGTTACGGCGGCCACAGCTTTTTCTTTTAATCAACATTTTATGTTCTACAGTAGTTCAAAAATATTGTCCTTTCTTGGCTTAAAAAAGCCAACAAGGTTCTTCGACGTTTGACAAATGGACTTGACGCTCTCCCCGCTGAAGCAGGGAGATTCTCGCATGTGGCTCATCAACGGTGCAGCGGCTATCGGCACCCTCACGGGCACTGCGTCCGGCCTACGCCCTTAACGCCCAGCCAGACACCTAAGCTGCCGACAGGGAAAACAGGGTCGAAGAAGAATTTAAACCTATCTACGCCATTCACCCCCTCTGAAGAGGGGGGCCTTCTGGCGTATTATATGGTAAGGGAATACGCACACCGCATATCCAAAAATGATCCGAGCCTCACTAGCCTATTTCAGGATGGTTAATTTTCCGCGACCGATCCGTACTTGTAGTTCTCCGGCGAACCTCTTCGTGCTTGCTCCCTCAACTAAGATGGAGTCCCCCACCGAAACCACGTCCGCTTGATTACCCCACAGCGGCATGTTGATGGTCCCTGTTTCATCAGATATCATCGCACTGGAGAAGTTGACAGGCTCACCCCATCTAGAATAGACTATTTTGGATGCAGATTTCTCTATTACCTTTGCCCTCAGCTTAAAGTTTTTCATTCCAGCGGTTAGATTCTTGATCTTCATTTCAGCACCCTTCAGCTTACGGGGCACTCTAATTTTTATCTCATCTAAACCGCTAAGGTCTAACTGGTTCACATCGCGCATGTCATCGAGAGTTTTATCGTGCAACCTCAACTGTGCAACCATCTTTTCATTAACCGTAATCAGAAAAACCGCATAACCATCAGATTTTTTGCGACGTGTGATCTTCATCGTCCTGTAAGACGCCCTTCCGTCTCTCCAAGCTCCATATACACGTTCAAGAACCGTCTTCAAGTCAAAATCGTGTTCCCCAGAAATTCGTGCCACATAGGCGATGTTGGCCCTGTCTGAAGGCAAAAACCATGAGAAATGCGGCCTTCCACGCCCACGTTTGAATCGGTCACCCCACGGCACCATCACGATTCATACCCGTAATTTTATCGTTTTGGAAGCCAACACCATACCGTTACATCGTTTGTTCCGTCAACAATGGTTATTAAAAATAGTGATGTCGTGACTTATAGTGATGTCGTAGCTTATTAAGGGATGTCTTCTAATGTGAAAGATTAATGACGTCTTAGACCTCTCCAACCGGAAGCAAAGACCCAGGAGTGGCATCAAAAATCCACCTGAGTGGAGTTTTGGGGCCCAATCAAAAAAGTGCTGACTGACCATTAGATAAAGGACTATTTTCCGCTTATCGCATAGATCAAAGCCCTTTCAGCGTGAATTATGGTCGTGTTAAATAACTTGATATCCACATCTTCCTCTCTTATCAAGAGGGGGAGTTCCGTACACCCAAGAATCACCCCTTGAGCCCCTCTTTTCTTAAGCTTCTCAACGATCCTAATGAGGTTTTTTCTAGACCTTTGTAGGACCTGCCCGTTCACTAGTTCCTCGAATATGACGCGGTTGATGTACTTTCGGTCCTCCTTCTCCGGTACCAAAGTCTGGACTGAATAGCTCATCAGCTTTTTCTTGTAAAAGTCTCCACTCATGGTGAATTCCGTCCCAAGAAGCCCAACAACTTTGATGTGCTCTTTCTTCACCTCATCAGCTGTAGCATCGATAATGCTGATTAATGGCATCGGGGACCTCTTCTCAACTTCATCAAAAACAGCGTGCATGGTGTTCGTCGCGATCAAGCCAAAGTCGGCCCCGCCCTTATGTAGGCGAGAGATCCCTTCGACTATTTTATCGGTTATCAGGTCCCACCTACCCTCCTTCATCCAGTCCATAAACTCCTGGAAACTGAGGCTGTAAATAAGGATCTCAGGGTAGCCGTGATCGCCAAACCTATCACGATATGTCCTAGTGATGTACTCATAATACGTGATTGTCGACTCAGGGCTCAAGCCGCCGAGTATCCCGATCCTTTTATACGTTGTCATTTTCCCTCCAAAACTTAGCTTTATAAAATAAAGGATATTTGAGGGGGTATAAGTTTATGGACTTAATCTGCTGCACTAAGCCTCCTGCAAGAGCAGCTAGCTGCGTGTTTCACCTTACTTCTAAGGTGATTCTGTCGGAAATAGGACCATTTGATGTACTGTCATTCATCTTGCTTATAACGAGGGTATAGAAACTCGAATGAATGGAAACGCACCATGAGTAGAGGTATTGGTGCGAGGGCGGGGATTTGAACCCCGGAAGGCCTACGCCACCGGATGTCCAATCTCAGCCCATTTCTCGTGATCTTAAGTCCGGCGCATCCAATGGCTGCCATGTGCCATCTTTGTCCTGACTCGGCAACCCTCGCGACTAAACTGAAAAAGATTTTTTCTTAATAACCCCATTTTACTGTTAGTAATTTAGGAATATATACACGTTAACTCCAATATAAAAAAATTATAAATACATGATGTTCAAGTTATAGACGTACCGATTTATGGTTTTAAGTGTACAACTTTTTTCGATGCGGCTTAGAGACAGAAAATAGCCCTCGGGTGACCATTCATTGCGGTGTCATCTCTTGCTTCCATATTTAATTTTACTGATTTTTCTGTTTGCTTACCCATTAACAACATGCCGCGGAAAATGGCCATGGTCCTTTCCCGTGAAATTTACCGAAAAACTCTGGAGGTGGTTTTTAATAAGGTAAGAACAATACGAATGACTTACCTTGTATATTTTTGTGATAAACCGAGATATTGCTCTAGTAAATAAAGAATGGATTTAGTTATGTACTCAGAATATGGTGTAACCCGCCTTCTTTATTAAAAGAGAAATGAATTTATAGCTCAAAGGAAGTTAGTAAATTTAGGACCCGTGGCCTAGTCTGGATAAGGCAGCAGCCTCCTATCACCCTCTGAAGAAAGCTGCAGATCAGGGGTTCAAATCCCCTCGGGTCCGCTAAAAACTTTATTCTAAATGGATTTGATTATATGCAAGTTCTCCTTATTGTTTTTTGATGCGTTGAGGTGTCTAAAGGGAACAATTCATGAAAGCTTATGGGCCTGTTCCGTCCAGGCGATTGGGTCGTAGCTTAGGAATAAATAACATCCCCCCAAAGACATGCACCTACTCCTGTGTATACTGTCAACTCGGGAGAACAATAAAAATGCGAGTTGAACGTGGCGCATTTTACAGGCCGGAGGAGGTAGTTAAAGAAGTAGAGGAAAAGTTTAAAAAAGCCAAGGGCAAAAGCGAGCCCGTAGATTACCTCACCTTCGTGCCCGACGGGGAGCCAACCCTAGACACCAACCTCGGCGAGGAAATCGAACTCTTGAAAACGCTAGGAATCAAAATTGCCGTGATCACAAACGCCTCCTTAATATGGCGCGATGATGTCAGAAATGATTTATTAAAGGCTGACTGGGTTTCACTAAAGATTGATGCAGTAACCGATGAAATATGGCGTAAAATTAATCGACCACATAGGTCATTGAAACTCGAGATGATTTTGGAAGGGATGCTCGAATTCGCTGATGTTTTTAAAGGTGAGCTATCGACGGAAACTATGTTGATTCAAGATGTCAACGATAAAGCTGAGGAAATTAGAGGGATAGCCGGCTTCTTAGCGGAGTTAAAACCGGACAAGGCTTACATCGCCATCCCTACGAGGCCACCAGCGGAAAAGTGGGCTGAACCCGCAAGTGAGCAGGCTATCAATATGGCGTACCAAACCTTCAGCAGGAAGCTTAGTAACGTAGAATACCTGATCGGCTACGAAGGAAACGCCTTTGCGTTCACTGGCAACGTTGAAGATGACTTGCTCAGCATAACATCGGTGCATCCAATGCGGGAAGAAGGCGTTAATGAGTTTTTATCTAAGGCTGGCTCGAATTGGGACGTTATTGAAAAATTAATCGAAGAAGGAAGACTTATAGAGACGGAATACCGGGGAAACAAATTTTATATGAGGAAACTACCAAGCAAACGTAAAATGTGAAGAAAAGCAAAACACCCATTTAAAAATCGGCGAGCCTCCCTTTTTCTCAATCAAGATCGATGTTTAATGCGTTTTCTTCTCCCACGTCGCGATGCGTAACAAGCATCTCACTTGCTAGCTTATTAGACAGGATTCTCACAATCATAGACCATCATCCTTACGCATAACGATTCGACTTTTAAATCTCTATAATTATCTTTTAATCGTCAAATCATAGAGTACCTCAGAATCATTCGTATGCTGGCAAGAAGTAAAATTGCTCCAGAGATTCTACGAAGATTCTTACTGGAAACTTTTCTAGAAATGTGAGCACCAAGTTGAGTTCCGAAAATTAAAACCCCAAAGTTAAAGGAATCGCAAAATCAAAACGTACATCGCCAAGTGAAAAATGTTTCACAACTCCCAGATACTGGAGGTAAAAATCATAATAAACATAGAAGTTGCCATTGCAACATGTGTGGGATATTCGTACTTATATTCATATAGGGAACCATAACCGATCCGGCACCAATACCTAACAAACCCGACGAGAGACCTCCAAAGAAACTTAGTACAAAGCCTAACCACACGTTTACATCATATTCAAAAACTGTGCCATTAGAATCTACAATCTTGCGGTATCAATAATCCCCTCCGCGCTTGCGATGGACGGCCTATGTGAAAACTAGAAATAGATATATCAGGTGTAATGCTATAGGAATTAAGGATGGCCCAAAAATAAGTCCCAACCAACTCGCTTCAATGATAGAAGTTAAACGCGATCCTACTATCGCCCCAGGAACTGTTGCAATCGCCAGGATTAAACCAGTTTTGTAGTCAATTCTTGCCTTCTTATGAGTCACATCTGTTTAAAAGTTAATGGGGAGACGGAGTAGTAGACTACCTCCCCCCTCCGATCCAGGACCGCCAAGATCAACTCCTTCTTCGCGCTCCGAACAAACCTTAAGACCTTGGATAGCTTACTGATGGGCAATGGCTCCCCTTCACACACCCCAAAAGCTATATATTTTGCAGCCTGCTCGCCGTACTTTCCTCTTTCAAAAACGCGGAAATCTATATTGAATCCGAAACCACGCCTGACGACGTAGCCCCGACTCCTGAGGTCTCTGTAGATCAGGTATCTGGTCCAGACTTCAGCGTCTTCTGAATAAAACTTCTCGAGCAACTCTGGAAAAGCCATCTCAGAGCCAGTCTCACCATCCATCACCAACATCCTCTTGTTGGCGAGAAGGTATAACGCCTCGTAAGAATCTAGAATTAAGCTCGACCCTTCACTTGGAGTTCCGTAACCATACTGACTAAGGGACTCTGCCTCCTCTGGTGAGGAAACTATAACTTTTCCATCCTTGAAAACTCCCTTGACGATCTCCATGGACATGGACGCTCACCGACAAATATAGGGAAGGATGAGCACTTAAGGAAAAAGGGACCGGATGAAAAGAAGGAACTCGTTATTACCTTTTCACCCTTTCTGATCTGACGGTAAGGATGACTTCTACCGGACACCTCAATGAGTTCCTCAGCTTGTCGATCCAGTCATCGCCGACCGCTATCAGGGCATATACTCCGGCCACATCCGCCCTGAACCTTGAGACCAGATTTATCAATGCCCTCTGGGTCTCACCAGATTTAATCACATCATCCACGATCAGCACGCTATCGCTTCTTCTAATCAGGCCCTTGGGCAGATAGAGTGACGTAACGACGGCCGAATCGCCAAGGATAAAGGTCTCTTCAACAAAGTCCTTTACTCCGACCTCCTTAACCTTCTTAGCTATAAGGACGTTAACGCCCAGCGTCTCAGCCACGACGGTCGCCAAGGGCACCCCATCCACAGCAGCGGTCAAGACCTTCGTTATGCGTCTTCCAGCAAACTTAGATAGAGCGTAAAGGGCCGCTTGTTTGAGCAAGGGGATGTCCGAAATTATCGATGTGTTATCGAAATATCCCCTACCATCAAACTTGATCCTCCTTCTAAGTTCATCCTCAAGGCTGACAAACTTTCTAAGGACGGCCCAAATTTTATATGCCCTCTTCGCACCGGGTAACACGTGTCCCTTAACATATCTGCTGAGCACTGTGACGGGCAAACCAGTTTTTGAACCTATCTCACGATACGTATACCTTTCCTTAGCCACGCGAAGCATATCTACAGTCATCAGCCGGAACTTTATGTCGTGCAAGCGCGTCTCGCTCATTTCGATCGCTCTTTTAAACACTGAAGTGTTGAGAATAAAAAGTTCTTTTTAAAAAAATATACATAAGTATGTATTATAAGCGTTTTTCTCAAGAAAACTTGAACATGTCTCTAAAAAAGTTGAGCATGAAGGGAAATACTCTTTAAGAGGCGCTCCCTTTATAAGATGGGCCCGTAGCCTAGCCAGGATAGGGCGCAGCGGTTCAACCGTCGAAGGCCTTCGGAGGCAATTGGAGAAAGCCTGATGTCGGGGGTTCAAATCCCTCCGGGCCCACCATCTTATAACCTGTTTATCACCTTTTTAAGGGAAAAAGTTTTCTGAACGTTCTATTTGAAAATTGAGACGTATTTGGACGTTTTTCGATTTTAATCCAATGATGTTCCCTTCATTAATATTTAGGAACCTAACACAACTCATTAAAGCATTCATCATCTCTCTTCATGGCCGAATATAAATGTCAAGTGGATACTTTAAGGCTATAAAGATCATATTAGGAAAAACTCTCTGACGGGATGGGGTTTCTCGTCCGCTAGAAATAAAGAATAGACGATTAGAAACCTTGCAGCTAGAAGCCTCTCACCAAACTTGGAAGTGACGATTCTCGAACGAGCGCTTATGACTTAGACCTCTTTCATAAAATTTTTAACTCAAAATTCGGAAACAAGTAAAAAATTTGGAGTGTTTTCCTTCTCTAGATCAGAAGTGTTTTATACCCACTTAATCCGGGCTCGAATTGTGGCGCCCTTCGGCGGGAAAGCTCCCCCTTTCCCTTGGCCGGGATTTGAACCCGGGTCAAGCGGGATCTGCGAATGCTCGACAGCCGCCTATACTATTCCGGCATTGAGGAGGACAGCCTCCCTGTGACCGGACTATACTACCAGGGCAACCGCCAAGTTTTTACATGAAACGCAGTTCTACTTAAATTTATCTAAGCCAAAGAAAGATAAATTCACTTCACCAAGAATAGCTTTTCGGTGAAGTAAAACCCTACTTCTCTAAAGGGGCTTCACCGAAAAGTAGCTCAGCCCAGCTAGCACTGCACCACCAAGGCTCCTAACAAGATAGACATAAAGTTTGAAAATCGAAGGGTCACATAAGTTTTACATAAGAGAACAGGCCACATCAACCGTAAGGAGGCTCTCCCAAGATCTCTTGAAAAAGGTGTTGGTCCCGCGGGAGCGATTTTCAGCGAGGTAATTAGCCAACCGCCTTTGAACGCCCGACACTCCGGTGTCTGTTGGCCTGATAGGCTGGAAAATGCCCGCCACATTAGCGGACATCTACAGCATCTCCGCCCATCCAGGCATGGATGAGCTCGGAAGCTCTACCAGGCTGAGCTACCGCGGGACTGAATTTAAAAAAAGCAAAATTAACATATAAGCCTTTATATCTCATTGAAGGCGCTTTTAAAGATATGGGGCCCGTAGCTCAGCAAGGAAG
>CAZTBK010000039.1:0-8907 GCA_964611975.1 uncultured Candidatus Bathyarchaeia archaeon
CGCTGAGAGACCAGAAGGTCATGATGGCTCTGCTACTGCTCTTGCCAGCTGTTCTATGAGGCCGCTTTTCTCCGCGTTCCAGATCTCCATCCCTATGATTTTTCCCTCTCATCGATCTCAAGGTGGACGTCTGGGTCTGCTTCGATTACTTCGTAGCTTGGCCCCTCTTTGAAGAGCACGTAGAATATGTCCGCTGATTTATCGTACCATGCCCTTACTTTACCATCCTCCATGCACCCCTCACCGCTTTGGATCTCACGAACCCGTCTTTAAAGGACGTTGCTATGGTAAGGGAACCATGACTAGAGGTACTGGCGCCGGGGAGGGGATTTGAACCCCTGAGATCCCGAAGGATCACAGGCTCACGGGTCGAGGAGACCTCCAGGCCTACGCACGGTCACTGCGCCCTACCAGAGTCCCCTAGATCGCGAGCTCATCGATCGTACCTAGGCCACCCCGGCGAGTGAATCTTACGGGGGACGGTATATTAACCTTATCTCTCCCCCTCGCCATTGGGACGGGGTGCCTCGCCACGCCACATGCGGGCGTAGGTCCCGGGCGGCATGATCACCCTGCTCGTCTTCACGGCCAACCCGTGGTCAAGGCTGGCCATATCATCTGAGGACATCAGGGCCTTGCCTAGGGCCACGGCCTCTCCCTTTCCCGAGAGGATGCCGACCAGGTCCATGGGCCTGATCCCGGACTCGAGCCTCAAGATGCCCGGGATGGCCAGGTCCGCCCCGTGGCAGACGGCGTCGACGGCCGAGTCGCGGATGTAGACCTTCGGGAGGAGCAGGAGGGCACTCTCCATCGGCTGGACGACCTCCCTCAGGTAAGACTCATCGCCCTCCTCCTTCCAGCTCAGGTAGGCGTCCTCCAGGTCATAGAGCGTCACGAGCCTCTCATCCTCCGTGAAGGGGCCGGCCCTCGTCCTCCGCAGCTCGGCCATGTGGGCGCCGCAGCCGAGGGCCTCCCCTATGTCGAAGACGAGCTTCCTGATGTAAGTCCCGGACTGGCACCCGACCCTGAACAGGACGTACCCATCGTCGAACTCGACGTCCCTTATGTAATAGATCACCCTCTTCCTCACCACCCTCCTGACGGACGAACGGAGCGGCGGCCGCTGGTAGATCTCACCGACGAACTCCCCCATAACCTCCCTGACCTCATCCTCTGGAACGCTCGAGTGGACGCGCATGACGCAGGCGTACTCCTTCCCCGCCGGCAAGAGCACCTGCAGGATCTTCGTCGCGTTCTCCAGGGCCACCGGCAACACGCCTGTCACGCCGGGATGTCCCCGGCATGGGCCGCTAGGGTCCCGCTGTGACCCGCGTGTCTTACCCTGAGGATCCGCTTGACCCAGGCCACGACCTCATGGCTCGATGGGCCAGACGGCTTGTCCAAGTTGATGATCCCGTTCGCCAGGTAATCCCGTAGAGGCCTCCTCTCAGGTGGGCACCCGTAAGCTGGGTCCGTGGAGCCCTCCGCCCTCACGATGACCTCGCGCCTCACCTCCCAAGGTGGTTTGACTTCCATCGATAAGACCTCAAGTCAAGCGTACGTGATTATTGAGCGAGGGCGGTTAAAAGGCTAATGCGCCTTGGCGGTCATCTCATCGATCTTGCCCATGTCCTTAAGCGCCTTCATAACCTCCTCGTCCGTAGCGCCCCTCTTGATGTCAACCTTCCAGTTAAGGGGCCTGATGTGGTTGACGTTCACCCTCCTCCGCCTCACGCCCGTCAGCTCCTTGGGACCAGTGATCAGGACGAACGACTTATCGATGATGTCCACGACCACGCACTTCATGCCTGCTTCCCTCCCTCTGGTCTTAACGCACACCCTCCCGACATCCACGGCTTGCATCCTACCTCTCCACCCCTCGACTTGAGATGTACTCACGCACGAACTTATTTATCACCTCTACGTTCGACTTGAGGGGCAACAGCCCCGTGTTGACTATCAGATCGTATATCGACAGGTCGTCCATCTCGATGTCGTAAAGCCTCTTAAACCTCCTCCTCTCGATCGCCTCTCGCAGGATTGTCCTTTCCTTCGCTCTTTCGTAGCTTATCCCGTCGCGCTCAGCTATCCTGCGGATCCTCACGTCGTCCGGGCACCTCAAGTAGATCCTCACGTCGGCTTTGTCCCTCGCCATCCATCCTGCCAATAGGCCGTCTAAGACCACGCCCCCCTTGCTGGCCTCCTCCCTCGTCCTCTCATCTATGACGCGGTCTATATCCACCTCCTGCTCTGCCGCGCGGCTGAGCTCTTCTATCGAGGTCCCGCGCTCTAGGGCCATCTGCCGAAACATCGACCCCGCTGACACGTGACGAAGGTTGAACTCCTTCGAGATCGCCCTCGCGTACGTGGACTTTCCGGTCCCGTGAAGCCCGCTGATCGTTATCACTATGTTCATGGGGCACACCCGATCGTTCGCTCACGCTTAAGAGGGGGCGCTGAATTAGACTTCACCGATATCCCGTCCTCGCCATCGATCCTACTCCACCTCGTAGGTTAAGCCAAAAAGATGCGAGAGCACGGTGTGCATCGCGAATTGACATATGATGAACCACCAGGCGAACGAGAGCCCGCCAGGCCCGATGAAGGGAAGGGCGAACGGCAGCTTGACGACGTCGATGCCTGAGAACACTGAGTTCAAGATCAGATAGACGACCATGAAGGGGATCATGAACAGGAAGGAGACCTTGGACCTCTGTTTGGCGTTTAATGTCCGTAGCTTGTTTATCTTGGGCTCCTTCCTCCTCAGTCTTTTAATCGCACGCTTGTCGCCCCTCTTCCTCGCATCGTTCAGATCCCTCATGTATTCTCTTATCTTCATGTCATTTTCCCTGAGCTGGTCGATGTCGACCATGAGACGATATGCGAACATCATGGTCAAGTTGAGCACCAGTGAGGTGAAGAGGATGAAGATGGTGGAGCTCGGCATCTCCAAAAATGGCGAGAGCAGACTCCTCGCCCATTCGATCACCTCCTCGAACATTCCTATCTCCTCCTCATCTTTAGTATGATCCCTAACAGTTGGTTAGCGACGTCTGTCTGCTTCCCCCTCGGGTTGTTCAATATCTTAACAGGCGCGCCTGTCAAGGTCGCGCACGAGGCCGCCACCGACCTCGAGAACTCCATCTCCTCCCTCACATCTTCGATCAAGGCCTCGTCCCTCCTCCTCGTCTTGTCCTTAAGCCGCCTATCGACTATCTCGTCAGGGTCAGCCTCGATCAAGACAAAGAGGCTTGGGCGAAGCCTTTTGAGCACGTTTAGGGGGAGCCCGCTCCAATAACCACTGCTCGTCCTGACGATCATGTGCGTGTCTATGATGGCCTCAGGAGCCTCAGCGATCATCTTCTCTATCCTCCTCGCCGCCTCCATCTGCAGGGATCGCTGCAGCTCGATCGGCATCCGCCTCATGTCGTCCCTCCCGACCTCCCTTCCTCTCTCCCTTGCCACCTCAAGCATAACCGATGCGTAGTTTATCACTTTTAACTTCACCCCCCTCTTCCTGGCCATCTTCACCAGGTCATCCAGGACCGTGGTCTTTCCGACGCCAGGGATGCCGGTGACGATCACCGCCCCATTTCCCAAGTTAGCACCCCCTCATCCTATGAGCCGACGCAACACCGGGTACATCTCCATCACCTGTTCCTGAGCCATCTGCTGGTACAGTTGATAGAGTATCCCGACAGCGAGCAGGGCGCCCATCCCCGATCCGAACACGTTCAGGAGATCTGCGAAGGCCGCTATCCCCCCCACCGTCAACCCACCTAGACTCGCGAGTGTCGGTATGTATCTATCCAAAAGCCTTTGTACCGATTTGTAGGACCTCCTGAAGCCCGGGATGTGCATCCCGGAATCGATGAGCTGCTTCGCCGTTATCCTAGATCCCAGGCCGCCGACCTCGATCCACACCTTGGCGAACAGCACGCACAGCGTGACCATGAGGGCCGCGTAAACCGCCGCCCTCACCGGTCCCCCTGGATCGGCCATGATGGCGCCTATGCTCCTCGGTGGGATGACGTAGTAAGCGAGACCCCCTGTTGGTTCGCGGGTAGTTGAATTATACGTCCCGAGTAAGTTGAGCCAGAAGTTCTCATTCCCCTGGTTAAAGTTGAACCACAAAATTTGGGAGAAGAGGTATATGTTGGCGAAGAGGGCTGAAGAAAGTATGACCGGGATGTTGGAGACGTACAACAGCTTTACTGGATAACGCGATCTGAATCCCCTGTACCTAGCGTAAGATATGGGGAGCTCGATCCTGATGCCCTCGAGGTATATTATGATCATGTACACGACGATCGTTGAGATGAACCCTACCATGTCGGGCAAGTTCCCCTGCCTGTGTAATGACTCCGTCAGGCCCTCATGGTTCAGCATGGACTGGACGAAGGCCAGGATCGCGCCAAGGAATTTGCCGTCCCCGACAGGCACAGGCGCGAAGCAGCTCCAGAAGACCCCCCTGGCTATCCCAGCGAGGATGAACATGCTTATCCCGCTCCCTATCCCCCAGCCCTTCTGCACGAGCTCATCGAGGAGCATGAGGATCAAACCCGCAGCGATGAGCTGTGAAAACAGGATGAGCGACTCCCCTAGGCCCATCTCGCCGTATGCCCCACCTAGGACGTAAACCGAGGCCGTGAATATCGTCATGATCACGGAAAGGACCTTATTCGCCACCGTGAACAGGGTCCTATCGTCCGGATCGGCGAAGTCCACGGTTATTATCCCTGACCCTGCCAGGAGCTGGAGGATCAGCCCTGCTGTGACGATCGGCCCTATCCCGAGCTCCATCAACGTGCCACGAGTGGAGGCGAAGATTACCCTCGCGTAGTAAAATGGATCCTCTGTAGGCCTGCGCGGAATCCCATAGAGGGGTATCTCGCTCATTATCAAGTATATCGAGGTGACTAACCCTGTCCAGAGGAGCTTTTCGGCGAAGCTCACCCTCCTATCTGGGGGGCTGACCTCCGGCACGAACCTGGCTATGGGCCTAAAGAAGCTCAAGAACCTGCTGGGCATCCCCTTCCACGGACCTCCTTAAGCCTCTAACAGTACCTTACCTCCTGCCTCCTGAATCTTTCTCACTGCAGACCTTGAGCAGGACCTCACCTTAACGTTTAGTGGTCTGCTCACCCTTCCAGCCCCTAATAGCTTATCGTAACCTAGTTCCCCTAGGTTAACGACCCCGCCCCCTTCCTTCGCGGCCGTCCTTTCAACCAATTCATCTAGTTCCCCTACGTTTATTACCCTTTCCTTACGGCCAGTTGACCTATGAAAGCCGTGCTTCCCGAAGTAGTTAGGAGCGTGCTTCACCGTGTACGTCCACTTATGCTTACCCAGGCCAGCCTTCCCCTTTCCTCCCTTTCTTCCACCTGCCCTGTGCTGCCCGACCTGTCCCCAACCGTATGTCCTCGAACCCCTTTTTTTCCTAACTTTTCTTTTCCTGTGCGGCATACCTCTTGCCTCCCTATCTTAAACCATCTTCTCTAGGAGTTTGTTTATGTCCGCGCCTCTGTATCCCAACTCCCCATTTGGGTAGGGTTTCTTCACTGATCTGCGAAAACCGCCCTTCGGGGGGTGCAAACGGAAGAGGGGTTTGACGCCAGGTATCTTCCAGAATTCGACCTTGGATTGCAAGATGGCATCGGCAAGCTCTTTAAAGGATCTGTATCCCAGCCTCTCCCTTATATAATGAGCCGTCAGATCCCCGCCGCCGACCACTCTCCCCCTCTTCCTCAGAAGCAGGCAGATCGTCTCCGACGTCGCCTCCCCCCATGTGACGTAGTCCTTAACCTTTCGGAGCATCCCGATGTATGAGGGGGAGTCGCTAACTATCGTCGAATGGTACCGCCTAGGTAAATGCATCATCTCTAAAGTTTTTTTAAACTCCGGCCTGATGCCAACGCCTCCCCTGATCCGTACTACCACGAGGCCCTTACTCTTCCCCTCCGCCATAGCCCTTTCACTCGGTCCATTCCGCTGGGGTGAGAATTCGGTACGTGTTCTTTAAGGCGTTATAGGTTGCAAACGCATACGATGGCGTGGTCTTCGTGGAGCCAAAGCTCTTAGTCCAGCAGTCCTTAACCCCTGCGAAGTCGATGATCCTCTTCGCGACCTCACCAGCGACTATCCCAAGACCCTTTGGCCCAGGTATTATCTCAACCCTGACGCTCCCGCATTTACCTGAGACCCTATAGGGCAAGGAATGGGGCTCGCCGCAATCGCATTCCCAGCTGCCGCAGCCACGACGGACGGGGAAGATGTTCAGTTTTGCGTTCAAAATCCCCTTTTCTATAGCTGACCTGACCTGTCTTGCAACACCAGCCCCCAACCCAACGAAACCATCGTGGTTCCCAACGACGACGATCGATTTGAACATCGTCCTTTCCCCAGCGTCCGTTTGCTTTTGAACTATGCTGACGTCTAAAACCTCACTCTCCAAATTTGGGAGCAAGATATCGACTATCTCCGGCTCCTTAATCTTAAGGCCTTGTGAGAAGACCTCGTCGATCGAGGTTATCTTCCCCTCTAGCACCATCCTTCCGAGCGCTGTACGGGGAGCCCAGCCTTCTATCCCCTCTTTAGCTTCATTTTCATTCTCAGCCATTTAACTTACCACTTTCCTCAAACGATGTGATCATCTTCTCCTTAACCTTGGTGAAGTGATCAGTAAGGTCTTTAGGCTCTATCCCCCTCTCTAGATATTTGGAGAAGAGCTTCTTATAAAGATCCGGCCTCTCTTCAGATAACCTCCTGCCGTAAGAGGCTATGTGCTCGCCCATGATTCTTGATCTCTCCGGAAGGACCCTTTCATCATGGGGGATCTCAACGCCAGCATCGAGGGCCCCCTTCAATGCAGCAAAGACCCTAGATCCTGGAGATGCCCTGTGTAGCCCGATGTCTAAAATCGCTTTCTTGATGCCACCAGAGACTGCTTTGAGCCCGGCCAGGAGCCCTGTTAGATAGGCCGATGGGACGTTTCCGCAGGGAGCTTCCCACCCGAACCTTCTGAGTTCGCTTGAGCGCACGAAGACGCTCGTCTTGTCGCCCTCGGGTTCGGCTTTCACGATTTGAACAATGATGTGTTTCAAGGATGGCCTCACGACTAGACGAGGGACCCCGCTAAGGATCATGGCCTTCCTCTTTCTATAATCCGTCTTCCCTTCCCTTCTCCGTCTGAATACCACGCGGTATCTGGCGCCGTGCGCCAGCGAGATCACCTCCTTCCAAGCTTGTTGGCCTCGATGTATTGCTCAAGGTGGGGGATGTCCTCGAAGGCCCCTCCTTTAACCATCCCGTACAATTTACGATATACTTCCCTCGTGATCATGCGACGCCTTCTGAGTTCCTTTAGCTTCCTCCTGAGAGGCCTAACCTTCTTCATCCATCTGTCCTTTTTAGTTACGTTTGCAGTCTTCTTCCCTTTTCTGCTCCCTGGACCTCTCCTCCCGGACCTCTTCTTCCTGCGGAGGGAGCGGACCCTAGAGCGGCTAACGCCCTTCTTAGGCTTGGCCCTTATCGCTCCCTCATGGATGAGGCGCTTGATATCATCTCTGGTGATCGCCATCTCCACGTCTTCGATCCTCTCAGGGTCTATCCATATCCTGTTTTTCCCAGTCTTTAGTATCTCAGACGCCAGCCGCCTCTGACTTTTCAAGCCCCCTCACTTTCCCTGGGTTCAAAACCCTTATATCCAGTTCTTTAGCCTTATCTAAGATTTTTATCCTCTTCCTCAATCCCACATCATGAGCTATCCTTACGGCGAACTCGCCCGGATCGACCGAATTGAGCTCCTCTGGCCGGTGCACCACCAGCTCCTTCAGACCCGATGGGTGATAACCCCTTATCTTCCTTGGGGATCTGTAGCCGATCTTCACCAACCTCGGCCAACCGCCCATTCCCAACCTCATCTTGCTGTCCTTCCCCCTTGGCCTCCTCCAAGAGCTTTTCACCCTCTTATACCTCCAGCTCTCCTGGCGAACGAAATCAGGCCTCCTCTTTTTAAGGTCTGCGCGCAACTTCAAGAGCGCCCTCTTATCTCCCTCCTTGGCGCATCCCTCTTGCTCGCGTTTCCCCTCCTTTTTGACCATCCTACATCCCATCCCCTTTCTCGTAAACGTATATACCATCGAGAAAAACTCTAGGATCCCTCTTCTTTATCTTGGTCGCCTGTTCAATGTTCGCCGCTGTTTGGCTCACGTCTTCTATGTCTATTCCCTTAACCGTTATCTCATCCGATTTCACTTCAACTTTTACATTACCCCTTATTTTGGCGATCCTCGGCCTCCTCTCTCCTGAAAAGTTTTCGATTATAACCTTATCGCCCTGAACCTTCACCGCGATGGGGAAATGGGCAAAGATCATCTTGAGTTTATACGTAAACCCCTTTTTAACCCCTGTGATCATATTTTCAATGTGTGATGCGATCGTCCCTATCGAGGCCTCTTTCTCCTTGTCAGGCCATAACGTCTTGATTATTAATTCGTTCCCCTCACGTTTTATCATCGCGTCTACATATGAGAAGTCGCGTCGGACCTCCCCTAATGGACCTTTAACGGACACCTTTCCATCCTCAACTACTACGTCCACATCACTAGGTATCTCGACCGTCCTCAACGCCACGACCTTTTTCACCAAGTCCATCCCCCCTTATTTATTAATGTGAGCGGGAGATCCCACGTGCTTCAGCTATGGGATGAGAGCTGAAGGAACGCTTATATTCTTTTTGTTCATATTCTCTCCTGCCAGGCATGGGGCAGGCCGAGTTCACGCCCGTGGGGGCCGAGGCCCCCGCTCCGGGTGAGTGGGGACCGGGCCTGGTCGTCGAAGCAGGAAGCCCACCCTCCTCAGGGGTGGGTAGCTCACGTCCTCTCTAGCAACTTTATATGTCCATTG
>CAZTBK010000040.1:0-8804 GCA_964611975.1 uncultured Candidatus Bathyarchaeia archaeon
GAGGAAATCATTTTAAACCACAATAGTGAGCGGCTCAAAGCACCATAATTTTCAACTTTTACACTTTAATCGGCTCCATTAGAGTCCCTTTCCATCTCTCCTCCTAACTTATAACCCTCATGAATAATTGATCACGATACAGTAAGGTTCTTGGGAAGCCAAAATGGTTTTTGGAAAAGGTTACAAAGGCCATCATCAAATTAGACGAAGAGCACAGAAAGATGATCGACGAGTTAGATAAGGAAATCAAAAAGCAATAAGTTAATCAAAGAACGATAGGGCGAAGTATATGGGAGAGCAAAAAGAACGAAAAGTGGCATCTACATAAGATCTCTATGTTAATTTCTCAATAAGCAGGAGAGATGTGACTATTTTCGACTTTATTGAAAAAGAGTTAGATATGCATTTTGTTCGTAAAAAGCCACGTGGAAGTATAGTATGTGTTTAGGGGGAAATTTGAAAGTTAAAGAGTTCCTTGATAAGCTGGAGCCGTATTTTAAGCTCAACACTACTAAGGCAAAAGTAAGGATAATGAGGCAAATTCTTGAAATACTTGGACATAAGCATAAAAGATTAAAACACGATAAAGTGAAGAGTTTAAAAATATTAAAAATTAGTAATCGAGCTAAGAGCATATAACAAGAAGGGATGGAAGATTAGAAAGTATCTCTTAAAAATGTTTCAGGCCCCGCCGAAGGCCTCTCGATGAGCGTGATGAGGCTTGGTGTCGAGGCTTAGAAGCCGGTGAGGTGAACCAGGCGGAGCTAAGGGAGGGATCGGAATTTTCCGACAGCCTGAGAAAATGTTAATTACCTTTTTTATAAATTAAGTAAGGGACATTGGAATCAAACGTTCAGGGGGTGTGATGAAACGTCAGAAAAAGGGGAAGCCGAAAAGGCTCCGAAAAAGGAGTTTAAAACAAAACTGCAACCAGATACAATATTCATCGGAAAGAAACCCACCATGAACTACGTCCTCGCGACGGTGTTGCAATTTAATCAAGGATCTAAGGAGATCACTCTGAAGGCACGTGGTAGAGCCATCTCAAAGGCCGTCGATGTCGCAGAGATTTCTAGGAGGCGATTTCTGGAAGGGTCCATTGAAATCAAAGACATTAAGATCGGTACAGACATCCTGGGTGAGCAAGATAGTCCTAGAAGTGTTTCAACCATTGAGATAACTCTTAGAAAAAGCGCTTAATTTAAGAGAAGTCCAAAGCTTTTGATCGATGAGCTTAAAGGATATGGAAAGAACAGACGATTGGTTATTGGCTACTCTAATAATGCTTGTTCTTTCCCTTCTAGTTTTTATGGTTCAAACGCTTTTCGTTAGGGTTTTAGATCCTGTTTTTGAGGCTTGTATTTTCTACATACCGACAGCTGTGCTTTTTTTAATCTATATAATGCTACGCCTGAAAGGGAGGATTACTCAATGACTTTTATGGCCCCTTCCGGGCACTGGTCTTCACAGGCCTTGCAAACTATGCACTCATCAGCGGCGACGACCGTGGAAACTTCTTTACCATTAACTTTTTTGAGTTCGTATACGCCAACTGGGCAGATATCTACACACGTTCCACAACCAGTGCACTTGTCCGTATCAATTTCTATTGTAACCGTCTTCCATCATCCCAGTCTTTATTTCTGTTTCCTTTAACTCAATTTAAGTTTTACGACTTTAGCTCTGATCCTAGCAGTTAATCCCCAGAATTTTTAGAGTTTTTAGATACCTGAAATGACCTCGAGGGTGCTTTTTGGTTTTAACTTTGTCGGCGGGAAGTCTCCCTGCGAGGGTGGGGATGAGGGCCGAAACTCTTATATTTTCCCCTTCAATTTTCATTGCGTAGGCACGGGGCAGGCCGAGTTCACGCCTGTGGAGGCCGAGGCCTCCGTAACCAACCCTTCCAGACGTGGCTCGAGGAAAGGTTTCCGCCGAAGGAGACCTGCGCTCTGGGCGGATGGGGACCGGGCCTGGTCGTCGAAGCAGGAAGCCCCCTGCGAAAGCTAGAGTAGTTCACTCCCGTATTATTGCTACCTCTATCTTTTCCCCCTCAATATCCCACACCCTTTTATAAGCTTGTTTCGGTAGCTTAAACTCCTGCCCCGGACCCACTACGATCAGTTTTTTTGCCCTGACCTCGGTGGCAATGTAGCCTTTCATACTGCTTAAAGCTTTGGTGGTGTCTTGATTTTGGGCCTTCAAAAGTAGGTCCACGTATTCTTCAACATTCAAATTCATCTCCTTGCGCATGAGCTGTGCCCTACGCACGACATCCTTAGCTAAGGATTCGGCAAGCAGGTCAGACGTCCTAGTTACGTCTACGTAGACCCTCCCGTATTGCGAGTCAGCGCACACTAAGTGTCCAGGCAGTTCTTCCCTGAAAGTCAGAAGGTCCTCCGTTAGGTTTAAAGTTGACCCACCCTCTAGCCTTAGTTGATACTTACCCTCCTTCAACAGCCTTTGTCTTACTAACTCGCCATCCAGCTCTTTAAGGAGCCTGGAGATCTCAGGTAGCCTCTCTTTAAATCGCGGTCCGGCCTTCTCATAATTTAGTTCAACGATCACCTTAACTCCCCTTGGTCTTTTCCCTGTTTCCAATAGCTCCAGCTTTTTAGCGTTCGCCTGCCTCAAAAAAAGCTCTTTGAGGTCCCTTATGGCATCCGTGATTTCCTCGTTAGCTGGAGCGACTATGATCGATCTAACAGGCCACCTCAACTTTAACCTGGCCTTCTGGCGCGCACGCAGAACGGCCGAGAGTATTGCCCTCACGGCCTCCATCCTATCCTCTAAATCTTTGTCTATCCAATCCTCTTTCACCTCTGGCCAGCTGCACATATGTATGCTTTCTGGTGCTTCCGGGTCTGTGCTCCTGACTAAATGTTGGTAAAGTTCCTCTGTCAGGTGAGGAGCATAGGGTGCGAGGAGCCTAAGTACGGTTGACAGCGACTCGTAAAGAGTGGCATAGGCCGCTAGTTTATCCGGGTCCTCTTTCTCGATCCACGTCCTCTTCCTCACGAGGCGAACGTAGAAGCGGCTGAGGTCCTCTGTTATAAACTTCAGAATAGATCTTATCGGTTGATGGAGAAATAGGCGCTCCAGGTCCTCTGTCGCCTCCTTAACCAGGGAATTAGTCTTTGAGAGTATCCACCTATCCTCTGGCCTAAGATCGTCCTTAAGCCTCTCAAGGGTCCATTTTTTCGGGTTAAACCTATCTAAGCTCATGTAGGTTGTCGAGAACGAGAAGACGTTCCAGAGAATGGAGAGCCATCGCCTTATCTGATCCAATCCCCTATAATCAAAGGATAGGGAATCCCAGGGATGGGCCTTCCAGAGCAAGTACAGCCGTAGCGGGTCGATTCCGACCCTTTTCATGGCATCTAATGCCCATATGACGTTCCCCCTCGACTTAGACATCTTTTGACCGTATTTGTCGAGCACAAGACCTTGGCAGAGCACCCTCTTATACGGCCTCTCATTGAAAAGCAGCACACCTGTGAATATCAACGAGTAAAACCACCCTCTGGTCTGGTCTACAGCCTCTGTTATAAAATCGTAGGGGTAAAGCCTGTTGAAGAGGGCTCTGTTTTTGAGATAGTTAACCGACGCTGCGTGAGCGACCCCTGAGTCAAGCCAGCAATCAAGGACATAGTTGACTCTCCTCATATCTCCTCCGCATTTTGGGCACCTCAGCACGACTTTATCAATCCAAGGCCTGTGCAGTTTGAGGTCTTTAGGTACGGACTTAGCTAAGGACCTCAACTCTTCTATCGTCCCAACAACTTGCTTTTCACCACAGCTTTCACATATCCATACATTAAGTGGCGTCCCCCAGATCCTGGAGCGTGAGATGCACCAATCCTCCGCGTTCACTATCCAGTCTCTGAACCTATTCGTCCCAGCCCAATCCGGAACCCAGTCCACAAGCTTGTTCTCACTCAATATCTTGTCCTTTATGGGATCGACCCTCAGGAACCACTGCCTGTCAGCCCTGTATATGAGCGGCGTACCGCACCTCCAGCATAGGGGATACTCATGTTCTATTACCCCGCTTCTAACGAGGAGGCCCTTTTCCCTCAGATCCTCTAATACGATCTGAGCTGCCTCCTTCACGCCCTTTCCGGCGTACTTGCCTCCTTTGTCAGTAAAGTGGCCCGATGTATCAACTGGGCAGAATACTGGTAACCCGTACTTTTTGCCTACATCAAAATCCTCTTTGCCATGCGCTGGAGCAGTGTGAACGCATCCTGTCCCCTCATCTAAGGTCACGTGTTCCCCGCAGATCACGCTGTGGACAAACTTTCCCTTATGCCCCTCATGTGCTGGCACCTCTTTCAGGAGAGGATGAACGTACTTTAGGCCTTTGAGCGCCTCGCCCTTAACGGTTTCAATTACCTTAAACTCGGTCACGCCCACTTGCTTCATGACGGCCTTGACCAACTTCCTTGCAATTATCCAGATCTCCTCCCCAACTTTGACTCTTGCGTACTCAAAGTCTGGGTGAACGCTCACAGCCTCGTTCCCTGGTAACGTCCAGGGCGTCGTCGTCCATATGACGATGAACTCACCCTTCCTTCCTTCTAATTGGAACTTTACGAATATGGATGGATCTTTAACCGTCGCGTAGCCTTGTGCGACCTCGTGGCTCGACAGGGAGGTCTCGCACCTCGGGCAGGTTGGCACCACCTTAAAGTCCTCCACCAGCAGCCCCATTTCATAAGCCCTTTTCAGGGTCCACCAGACAAACTCTATGTAGCCCTCATCTCTGGTTTCATAAGCATGATCGTAATCAAGCCACAGACCTAACTTTTCCGAAGCCCTCCTCCAGTGATGGATATAGAAATCCACTAGATCTTCACACTGAGCAATAAACTCCTGGAGGCTTACCTTCTTACCAATTTCGCTCTTCGATTTTATTCCGAGCTTTCGCTCCACCTCTAGCTCCACAGGCAACCCCTGGCAGTCCCATCCAGCCCGCCTCCAGACATCGTATCCCTGCATCGTCTTGAAACGTAAAAAGATGTCCTTAATCGTCCTCCCTCTGGCATGGCCGACGTGCATAAATCCGTTGGTTGTAGGCGGGCCCTCTAGGAACCTAAAGGGAGGCCCTCCTCTCCTCATTTTAACGACTTTCTGGAAGATCTTGTTCCTATTCCAGAATAACGACACTTTTTCCTCAAGCTGAACAGGATCGTATCGTCCGCTAACTACTTTCACTTTTTCGCCTCCAAAAAGAGGTGAATTGGCAAGCTGAAAAATTTTTGGATCCCTGAATGCCGGATGGAGATGTAAAAGAAGATGCGTTGAAGGTCAATGAATTTGGTAGGGCATCAAACTCCACTCACCATCAACTATGAAGGGGACTTATATTTAAGGGTTTACTGAGCAAAAACTATTGTTTCTGAAGTTTTCGGATCGCCTGAACGCACCCACTCTCCTTTTCTTAGACGATGTTCCACATTCTATGAAAGGGGCGACAGATTATTGTGGAGGTACCGGGGGATATAGTGCGATATTAGTTATTCATGAAGCAATGTCGAAGATGGGGAGGTGATATGGCTGCTCGAAGGGCAACATAAGGCCTCTAAGGGTTTAATCAGGGTAAGCCTGGGCGTTGAAGATGGTATGATCACAAAGGTCGTCATCTCTGGCGACTTCTTCATGTATCCAGAGGACAAGCTATGGGACCTCGAAAAGAGCCTGATCGGAGTGAAGGTCGACAGATACACTATACTGGGTAGAATTAAAAGGTTTTACAAAGAAAACGGCATTTTAACTCCAGGGGCCAAACCTGAGGACTTCACCGAGGCCATCATGAAGGCTGTTGAGGGCCAGAGAGTCTAGGCGGGTTCGGTGCGGAAAAAGATCAGATTTGAGGGCCTTTTCCATGGATTAGTTTCATCAGAAAGGTTTTCAGGTTAAACAAGGGTTGGGCCGAACCATCGTAAGAGATAAAAAACCTGAAATCTCAGCAAAACGCGTACGATAGAAAGGTACCCAAAAATAGGTAAAAACTTTATTATGAGGACATTTTTTCATTCAAACCGAGGGGTGGAGGGGGTTTGCCGAGGGCCTCAAGAACGTATAGCATATTGACGACCGCAATGCTGTCGACCATGTCCATAATATTTGAAATCATCCCATCCTTTCGTGTCCCTTGGGGGATGAAGATAGACTTAGTTGGTACCATGTGGGTCCTAGCTTACTTCCTCTATGGTCTTAGGGAAGCCCTGAGCGTCTCCCTTATAACAACCATCTTCATCCTTGGGTATAGCCCCACAACCTTCATCGGAGCGTTTATGAAGCTCATCGCTACCCTGCCGATGTTCTTGGTCCCAGCCGGATTGATGCATCTACGCGTAATCTCTGAGAGGTCATCCAGAGTTTTTGGTAACCTCCACATGATGGCCGCTGTGTGCGCTTTAGCGATATCTGTCAGGCTGATCATCACATTCGTTGTAAACCTATACTGGGCCATACCGTTATTTTGGGGGGTGACGCCTGACGTCGTTTTAGATAGGTTCGGAGGTGCCCTCCTCCTATTTGTCTATGTCGCCAACATGAACTTGTTACAAGGCATTGTGGATATGGTCATCCCTTGGGTGCTGGCCTACAAGTTTAGGCTTTCCAGATACTTCGGGACCTGGTAGCTCTTGAATTATCAGTAATCGTCATCCATCTTAACTTTGGTCGACCTATCTAACGGAGGCCTTAAACCCTCAGTCCTCTGGCGCAATTGATCTTCTACAGAAATGGAGGCTAAAAACCCTATATATGTCAAATTTAAATTAACATGGTAAATACGTAGTTATGGAGGAATGTGATGAGTGATTACGTAGTCATCGGCGAGGACGAGTTCGCTGAAGAGCTTGCCAGAGAGCTTCAAACCGACTTCATACGTTTGACGCCAACGGTTTTCCCCGATAGGGAAGTAAAGACGAGGATAAGCGTTTCTGACATAAGGAGGATTGGAAGTAGGACGGCTCTAGTCGTAATGAGGGCTAAAAGGTATGCTCCAAATCCAAACGATTGCGTACTGAAAACCATCCTAGTGGCAGATACGTTGACGAGATATGGGGTCCGCAGGAAAGACCTCCTCCTTCCATACATGTTCTATGCCAGACAAGACGGTGAACGCCTGCCAGGCGAGTCGAACTCCTTAAGTAAGATCGCCGACATTTACGAGGGGCTCGGCTTTGGAAACCTGATAACGGTCAACTCCCACCTCTACGGCAAGGAAAGGCCCCTCCAGAGATTCTTCAGGTCAATAAGGGTATACGACATAAGCGCTGCTGGGGTTTTCGCTGATTACTTTAGGACGAAGGACCTGAAAAACGCATTCGTCATAGGCCCTGGATGTGGGCCAAGGAAGATGGCCATGGAACTCTCAGGCTACCTCAACTGCGAGTACGAGTGCCTACCGAAGACCAGAGATCCTGAGACGGGCAGGGTGGATATGGAGCCTCCTAAGTCGGACCTCAGGGGTAAGGACATCATCATCTACGATGACATCGCCTCCTCAGGTGGGACTACCGAGATGGCATATAGGCTCTCGGAAAAACGCGGTCCTAGGAGCATATTTATCGCCCTGCCTCACCTTTGGACTGCTCAGGGGATAAACAGGCTGAGCGTGCTCGCGAGCAGAGGGCTGATAACCACGAATTCTTTTTCAACAGAACGCATAAAAAACCCATTCGTGGAGCTCTCCCTCATACATTTGCTGGCGGAGCACTTGAAGAAGATCTCTTAACGGGGTCCCTGTTAGCGCCCTTCCCTTTAGATAATCATCTTCACGTAAACTGAATGAGGGCTCTTTATCGCCGTACATAAGTAGCTATCCCGTTGATCACTATCATCAAACCGATGAGTATGAGGATCCCTGGCCAAACGATATCAAAGTACCACAACAGCCCGAGCCCGATCAGAAAGATGCCACCGGAAATGGCCCCCATAATCCCTCACCAGACCAGGGAGGCCCGAAGCATACTTTACGCTCACGTCTTCGTGTTTCATAAGGTAGGCCAAAACAGTTCTCTTACTCGCATCTTTCAGTCAAGGACTCATATAGTTGTCTTCCGCGTTTGGAACATACCTCTGCGTCATCTGAGTCCTTCGCCCAGTAGCTAGCGCAATATACCATGATACCATTTCCCCTCTGAAGAAAGGATTTAAAGCTTATTGCTTAGAGCTGAAGAAAGCTTCTTAAAGATTCCTGTGAATACAGACGAGAACGACTCAGGTAGGCATGAGATATGTATCCCTCCGATGTATCTGAGAAACGCGGAGGATCTGAGAGGGTGCTGGTCGAGGTCAAGGCTAGGTGTGCGGATACGGAAAGGATGAGGAGGAAAGTTCTTGGCATCGGTTCAAAGTATGTTGGAACCTTTCATCAGATCGACACGTACTTCAACAGCCCAAGGGGATACCTGAAGCTGAGGGAGACCGAAGGCGCCCCCTCCCTGCTCATCTACTACGATAGGGAAGCTCTAGCAGGGCCGAAGGAGAGCAACGTCTTAATCACAGAAGTCTCAGATCCATCTGGTCTCAAGGGGATACTCAAGAGTTCATTGGGGATAAGAGTCACCGTGGAGAAGTCGAGGCAGATCTTCCACCTCAAGGGAACGGAGATCCACCTCGACTCAGTTAAGGGTTTGGGGTCGTTCGTCGAGCTCGAAAGGCTGACTAAGAAGGAGCCAGGCGCGTTGAAGAGGAGCCGCAGGAGAGTGAGGCTGCTCATGAAGAGGTTAGGGATAACGAAGCAAGATCTACTTAGGGGCTCGTACAGCGACCTCTTGGGAGGAAAGGCT
>CAZTBK010000041.1:0-8703 GCA_964611975.1 uncultured Candidatus Bathyarchaeia archaeon
TTTATTTAATCGATTCTGACATTTAGAAGTCCTACGTAAATATTCCATGACACGATAACTCGTCTGGGAGTGATGAGTGAATATGCAATACTTAATGAGTTCCCTCCGATCATAGTAGTTCAAGACGTGAATGAAATTCTTTTTGGAAAAGGAAGACCAAATCATCTCCACGAGTTTCTGTGATGCGACTTTACAGGATCTTGGGGGGCATTTAGAGTAACCTATTCTTACCTACGGTAGATTTTGATTCCATCGCATGCGCGATCCTTAAAGCCAAGCCCACAAAACATGGTGAAATCAATGTCGCATGAGATGTCTGGAGCTCGGACGAATTTTAATTTTGGGTGAAAGTGCGTGTTGGTTAATTTAGAGAATCTACTAGCCAAAAGTTAAGAGTACTGTGCCAGCTGTTGTAAGAAGGGTTCCAAGGACCACTCTCTTAGAGACCTTTTCCTTCAGAAATAATATGGCGATGATAGTTGCAAAGAGAGGCGTGGTCGATGCTAGGGGCGCAACAACATTAGCTCTGGCTCTCTCCAGTCCCAAATAGAAAAACGTATCTCCGACTCCTATGGCTGTGAGGCCGCTGAGAAACATCGTGAGAACATCAGACTTTGTTAGGTGTCGAGTTGAGAACTCTCTTCTTGAAGACAGGATCGTGAATATGCAAAGGCTGGGCAAGAGAAAGAGCATTCTGGCGGAGAGGAGAACGAACGGGTCTGTGTTTGTCAGAATAATCTTGAATATGGAGATGCCGCAGGCCCAGCACATCATGGTGCCCAAAGCCGCAAGTATTCCAAGCTTCGAGTGTGATCGCTTCTGCCTGTCCTTCTCTATTTCAGCTCTACCACCCACCAACCAAATCCCTGAGACAACTGCAACCGTCCCTAACAGGACTGATGAGGTCAAGGATTCACCAAGGAATGCTACACTGATTGCAGCCACAAGGATCGAATACGAGTAGGCGATGGGGACGACCCTTGCCACTCCAACCCGTCTCAGCCCAATGAAGTATAATGTGTCTCCAACAGCGAACACCAAAAGAGATGAAACTGCAACATACGCAACTGAGGGCATGTCCAGCTCAAACAGCAGATCCCATCTTCCAAGAAGATACAGTGCCAGAAAAGCGTAGACAGCCGCCGGAAGGCTTCGAAACAGGTTGAGCCATATGGGACTAACATTTAGCAGGCTCTTCTTATACAGAGAGGCTCCTATCGCCCAAGATAGGGCAGCCATAAGAGTCAAAAGCTCCCCAAACAGATGGATCTCCTCCACCTTTTTAACAGAGCATACTGCTCATCCCTTAAATAAGTTTTACATCAGAATTCGTTCATACCGAAGAATTACATCCATTCTAGATACTTCTGGCTGATGCTGTCGAGAAGGGACCCCCTACACCGTCTTCTGGACGGCCCATTTGGGGATCGCCTTTATATTGATTTGCCTTCAAGGTGATCGAGAGCTAAATAGGAGAGAGATGAATATTACAAGTGTCTCTATAGACCCGATGAATGCGTAAAGAGAATGGGGGCCTCATTCCAAAAATAAGCTCTTGACATTTACAGGATAGTATCGATGATTCGGCAGAATTACCTGCTTTATCCTTGGCATATATTTTGAACTGGACAGTTACCCAGTCCGCTTGCTCTGATATCGTAGCCGTAAAGGGTTGTGCCACCTGTATTCATAGTTAAACTGCCCCCTGAGTTTAGCTAGTCAGCTTTAGTTCTATCATTCCAAGAGAAATGAAATTGGAATTACATGTCCTAAAACAGAATCGATCTGACATGTATCTTTAAAGCGCTCCCCAAGCTGAAGGTTTCCTTCAGCCAGCTATTGGTAACCTAATGTTTAATTAGACATAGTCTTGGCTAGCGGAAAATGGGTCGGCCAGCACGCCAACTCCTTTCCCTAGCTCAAGATCCTCGCTTCGACGCACCGTTACGCTGACGAAAGTCAGAACCATAATTTTTACGTGCTCTCATACGGAACGCATGAACGTTCTCTGTATGCTGACAACTTCTCTGCTATTCCTGGCCTTGCGATAGGCATCTAAAGCCTCGAGGTTGGTCTTAAGGAACGTTGGTCCCCACTTCCACAATGAGAGTATGCGTTTTGCTTGCCCCTCGTAGCCTATGATGTATAACGCGGCCGCCAGCGCCTCGGCCGTGCTGAGCTTTCCAACCTGGCCGTAGTTGGTGGGGTTGCCGGCGATCAGGTATGGCAGGCACCTCGACTCCCCCCTGATCTTGAGTTTAAAGAGGTCCTCGATGTTTGCCCAACTGCAGTCTATGGCGATGATGCCATGTTTTTCAGCGATCACCCTATCGGCTGGCGAGAAGGCCTTTTCTGAAAGGGGGTCTAAGACGATGGCATGGGCCGGGAGGGACCTGACCTTGAAGGATAACTTGACCAGTCCGAACCTCGCGAGTTTCAAGGCCGTGCACTTCTTCGGGTCGCACTGCCTTAAGTGGTACGCATAGAGGTTGATACTATGCGTGTTCGCAGTTGAACCATCGCTCACTCGATCGTCTCCCTCTCATGCCCATCGTGGAGGCCTGCCTTCAATTTCCACGCCGCCCCTCTCAGCTTGGCGTGGGCCATAGGATCTTCCATGACCCTGGGTATCCACTTGATTACATCCGTCGGAATGATATGATATCCCTTCTCTTCGACCGCAAAGTCTCCAGCAGCTCCGTTAATGAAGGCACCTGCAACGGCGGATCTGAAAGGGCCGAATCCCTGAGCTAAGAGGGCTCCCACGATTCCCGAGAGGGTATCGCCTGTCCCCCCAACAGTCATACCGGGGTTTCCGGTGAAGTTCAACTTTACTCTGGACCCATCTGAAATAACGTCAACGTTTCCCTTAAGCAGGATCACAACATTTAGCTCCTCCGCCACCTGCCTAACGTGCTTAGCCTTATCCCAAACATCTCCTGAGGGTTTAGATCTAGTTAACATCTCGTATTCACCCATGTGCGGTGTGAGGACGAGTGGGAAGTCAACCCTGCGTTTGAATCCTGCGAAGGCTTTGAGGCCATCAGCATCTAGTAGAGATGGAACCTTAGCTTCCTCGATTAAATCAAAGGTTTCTTTGACTGCCTCGACAGTTTCTTCATGTAAACCTAAACCAGGTCCGATGATGGCAGCGTCGGATCTCTTGAGCGTCCTCTCGATGGTTGGGATGTTTCTCGGGTTCAAGTGCTCCCCGTCAAGCTTTATGGTTATTAGGTCCGGCGCGATACAGGATATATCATGAGCTGTTTTCTGAGGGGTTGCAATGTACACGAGGTCAACCCCGGCACGCAGCGCTGATAAAGCAGCTAAGGCGGGCGCTCCTGAAAAGGTTTCGCTCCCACCTATGATCAATAAACGGCCGAAGTCTCCCTTATGAGAGCCTGGTGGCCTGGGTTTGCGCGTTAAAACTACATCCCCTGGTCCGGCGTATTCCTCGGCCTCTCTGGGTAAACCTATATCGGCCACTACGAGTTCCCCAACGTAGTCCTTTGCCTTAATCAGACCAGCTTTAGGTCTGTGAAAAGTCACGGTCAAATCCGCGCGAACGCCCTCACCTAGAACTTCACCAGTATCTGGGTTGATTCCTGTAGGAAGATCTACGGATACCTTAAAGCACCTCATCTTGTTTATTATACTAACAGATTGGAGGATGGGTTGTCTGAGGGGCCCCGCCACGCCTGTTCCCAGCAATGCGTCCACCGCTACATCTGCACTCAAGCTTGGGATGAGCGATGAGTCATAAGCGATGATCGTCTCTATGGAGTGCGACATCGATAGCACGACATTCCAATTATCCTTAACTACCTTCGCTCTGATGTCCTGAGGACTCCCGACGAGGACTACCGTGACTTTATATCCAAGGGCCGCTAGATGTCTGGCAACTACAAACCCGTCCCCGCCATTACGGCCTACCCCACAAAAAACGACTACTCTGCCCTCCTTTGATTTAAAACGTGAAATGATCTCTCTAGAAACAGCGCATCCAGCGTTTTCCATAAGCTGCAGAGGTGAGATCCCGAGGTATTCAGCATTCAGCTCCAAGGCCCTCATCTCTGAGCTTGAAATGACGTGCGACGTTCCTTTAAACAAGCGATCATCTCCATCAATCTTCATGCCCATTATTCTAATGCGAAGTTTTTAAGCGTAGAGGATCATAGATGGAAAGCGGTGAAGGAAAAAATGCCGATGGCCTTCGTGTTGATAAACTCTGAGATCGGAGGGGAAGAGGAAGTTCTAGAGGAGCTAAAGAAGATACAGAACGTCAAGGAGGCGCACATCGTTTACGGTGTATATGATATTATAGCAAAAGTCGAGGCAGAAAGCATGGATAAGCTGAAGAACGTCATAAGTTGGAAGATAAGGAGGCTCGATAGGGTGAGGACTACGCTCACGATGATTGTGGTGGAATCCTAACACCTCCTCCTTTTTCTTTTATTACTTCAGAGATTTGTAGTGGAAGTGTCGATGAACAGTTTTTTACACATCGGCATAGACGATACAGACTCCATGAGGAAGGGCTGTACTACATACGTCGCTGCCTTACTCGTCGAGAGACTTAGTCATTTAGGATTTAACTTCATAGACTACCCAAACATCATCAGACTGAACCCAAACGTCCCTTGGAAAACCAGAGGCAATGGTGCCTTATGTTTGCGCATAAGCGGAGCGGAGGATTTTGAGGAAGTTCGCAAGGCTGTTATAGAAGTCGTTGAAGATGAGTCTGATTTAGAGTCCAGGGGGACTGATCCAGGTATCGTATTCTATGAGGGGAAGGAGATTCCAGCTGAGTTTAGAGAATTTTCCAGGAAGGCAATTCAAGAGGTCGTAAGCCTGCGCGAGGCTCTGGCCCTGATCAGAGAATTTAAGGCTTCTGCGGTCGGCTTCAAGAACGGTAGAGGGATAATCGGGGCCTTAGCTGCGGTCGGGAGCGACCTTAAAGGAGATTACACCTACGAATTGCTTACGTATAGAACACCAATAAACCGTGGAAAACCTAGGATGGTTGACCCGAACTCCGTCTTCCGCATGGACAAGGAAACTAGGGGGTCAACTTTTAATAATGTGGACTGGGAGAAACGTAGGATTTTGATAACGCCCAGAGGACCAGATCCCGTGCTGTACGGAATCAGAGGCGAGTCCCCTGAGGCAGTTAAGAGAGCCCACGAGATGATCGTCGTTAACGAAGACGTTGAAAGATGGGTCATCTTTCGGACGAACCAGGGGACGGATGCGCATTTGAGCAGGGTAAAAAAGATCAGCGGAATCCGACCTTTTAGACCGATTATAGCTCTTGGAACGATCGCATCTAAACCGAGGACGATCCCCGGGGGACATGTGATCTTCACAATAGAGGACGATACAGGTAAAATCGACTGCGCAGCGTACGAACCAACTGGGAAATTCAGGGAGATCGTGAGGAGGCTTGTTAAGGGAGACACCGTGGAGGTTTACGGGGGCGTCAGGGCACCGTCCTCAGGATGCCCCATCACAATAAACCTTGAAAAGATGAGGATCATCAAGCTGGTCCCGAAGATCGTTTACCAGAGCCCACTCTGCCCGAACTGCGGGAAGCGCATGACGTCTATGGGCAGAGGCAAGGGTTATAGATGCGATAGATGCCATTATAGGGACCCGAGGGCTCAGAAGGTCAAGGTTGAAGTCAAGCGGGACCTCTTGCCTGGAATCTATATACCTCCACCTAGGGCGCACAGGCACTTGACCAAACCTCTTTCTAGATATGGGAAGGAAAAACATGGTTTCCGTGGGATAAGTTTCAAGCCGTGGCATAATCCTTAACCTATTTGAGAGAAAATTTTTCGCGCAACGCTCAATCCATTTTAAGTACCTTTTTCAGATATTGAAAGACTAGATGTGCAGCTTCTTTATCGGGCGTATAGCCCGATGTCACACCGAGGATGCACTCTCCCCTCAGGTTCTGGGCCTTCGCCAAGCCTAAGATTAATCCTGCCGCTCCTATGATTCTCCCATCACGGTATAAAGCCCCACCCCCCCTCTTAGCGATGTAAGCAGCCAATTCCTTCGACGTGGCAGCCACATATACCTCCTTTTTCCAGCGTAACGCTGGAAAGCCACCTAACGTTATAAAGCGCTTACAGCCTAACTCCCTCGCAAGTTCTAAGACCAGGCTGCAGAGTTCGTAGTGGGCCTTTACCTCGGTAGCATCTGGCTGGGCATCTCCAGTCAGTATGACTAGATTGGGTTTGGTCTCCGAGCTATAGTAAAATTCGTATCGGGGGAGATTACATATCCCATCATCGTTCACGATCACATACTCTGGAAGATTTGGTGAGTATATTTCCGCAAACTTCCTCGCCCCCACATCTTTTATGAGCATCCTAGTGGCCAACCGCCCAACGTCTCCATATCCCGTTAGACCACCTACGAATACTGGCTCCTTAAGTTTTGGCCTCAGGAAGACGTACACCTCCGGCTTTTTCAAGAAGGCGCACCCTACTGTAATTAACTACCTTCATTAAACTTTAATACCTGAAAGCATACTAATCATGGGTAACACGATGACCATGGCGTACATTCTCATTAGCACAAAGCCTGGGACTTCAGAAAATGTAGCCGAATCGCTCAGAGGAGATAGCAGGGTCGTACGCGCTGACTCAGTGTACGGTAGGTTCGATGTCATCGCCTTAGTCCGAGTTCAGGATCTGAAGGCATTAGATGATGTAGTCTATAAGGTCATTGGAAGCAACCCTGACGTCGTCCATACCGAGACAGCGATCATCCTGTTCAAGAGGCAATAGGATGATAAAAAGCCCTCGTCTAACCGCCAACTTAAGCTAGCGCTCTGGCAGCTGCTAGCCCTCCCTCTAAAGCCCTCCACTTGTTCTCAGCTGAGGCTATTATAAGAACATCCCCATCGGCTAAGCTGAATGACTTGCAGATCTCCTCTACCAGCTCTGGATAAACTGAGGAAAGGTCAGGATAGACCGTTGGGACGCTCAATACGCCGTTCTTAAACGTTAAAACCACCGCTCCTAGAGCCCCGCCCCTAATAGCTGCGTCCCTTTCCCTTATGCCTGAGGTGACCGCATTGGCCTTCCCTCGAAGATGGATTACAAAGCTAGCTGGCCCGGTTTCTAGAGGCTGTAATTTTAGGTCCTTAACGTCCTTGATGCCGTACATATTCAGGTGCCTTTTAAGGAGCGCCTCGCCCTTAGCGGTTATCTTCGAGCCTGATCTGCCGGATGAGGCGTAACTTCCTCTTCGAAGGTCGGCCAGCATGCGCTTTACCCTGCCCTCATGTTCAGATAGCCCAAGCATCCCCTTAAGACGGTAGCGGCCGACTGGTCCCTCAAACTTCAGGATGAGTAACATCAGCAATTCCTTAAGGTCTGACTTGAGCCCCTTCCTATTTCTAGGCATCAAACCCCCCATTATTAAGGAAGGCTCAAATAAGGATTAACCCTTCATTAACTAAATTCAATATATCTCCATTCTACGCGGTCTCCATCGCGTAAGATGTACTTGTCAGCGCTTACTGGCCCTATTTTCCCGTTCACCGAGTATTCCCACCACCTGTTGTTGCCGCCCTCGTTGTTCCATACACCGTTAATAGCGTCCACGAAGAAAGCATCGTGAGTCTCCCAGTAGGTGGCATTCACCGTAGCCACAGCCCTTATGGCATCCAGTACAGTGGCATCTTTAAACAAATATACCTCATCATATACGATCGCTGTCCCGTTCCCGTAATCTATGGTCACAGAAACCTTAACTAATGACGCTCTGACCGAGCTATATTGCTGAAAAAAGTATAGAGATGATGCTGTTGAGATAACCGACCAACATAGCAAGCCTACGAGGGCAAGCGTCCAAACCCTACGACTTGAGGACACCAACATACTTCTCTCCTTTGATGCCGTTAATCGCCTTACTCAAGGGGCCCACCCCTAAGAAGAAGAGGATCGCATTGCTCCCCTCGTGGAGGGGTCCAAACCAAGGAGGGGCCATCCAGCCTGTCGCGAGGGCGAGCAGTATAGGCATGCCGAAGGTGATCGCGTAAACGATGTTCGTTAGCAGGTCGTAGATGAGGGTCAAGAGGAAGCCCCATAAGGCCATCTCTAAGTTATAATCGAGGTCACAACTTTCCCCCTCAGGTTCTTCAAGTGCACTCCTACCTAAGATTCCCCCAACGAAGCCGAATATGGCTTCCCCAGCCATCGTGGCCATCCATATCGGGAAGCTGAAGCCAAAGGGATTTATGGCCCCGTATACCATCCATGTGAGGATCCCTGTCGCGGCCCCAGCGAGCGACCCGAAATGAAAACCGGTCGTGAACACTATGATGTCCGATAAGCTGATGTTTGGCAGCCCTATCATAGCGTAATTGCTCCCTACACTGGTGGCTGTCAGAACGGATATTAAACAGATATCCCGTGCCCTGGCTCTATGTAGGACAAACATCCTACTTATGTAGGATATATATCCTATATAAACTTTTGGGTGAGCTGCCGCACGTAATGTTTAAATTTTAGGAAGAGAAGTGTATATTATCGATTTTTCAGGGATCAGGTAATAGAGGCCCAGTATGCATAGCGGGGTGGGGTAGCCAGGTTAACCCGCAGGGCTCATAAGATCACTCGGGGAGACCCTGAGATCAGTAGTTCAAATCTACTCCCCGCTACCATTAAATTATATAAAACAGGGTTT
>CAZTBK010000042.1:0-8626 GCA_964611975.1 uncultured Candidatus Bathyarchaeia archaeon
CGGAGTGGTTACGCGCTAGGGGTTTCGACATAGGATCTTACGCGAGGAGGGGAGTATGAACCAGGGAATAGAAAAACAGTTAACCGCTGCGGCCATGAAGGTAGATCCTATTATAAAAAGTTTAATCGAGGAGGAGAAGGAGATCAAAGTTCTATACGATGCGTCCAAACACCTGATCGATGCCGGCGGTAAGAGGCTCCGTCCATTCCTGGTCTTGAAGTCCTGCGAATTAGTGGGTGGAAGGGAAGAGGATGTCGTACAGCTGGCAGCGGCCATCGAGCTTCTGCACACGTTCACGCTCATTCACGATGATATAATGGACGAGGACGAGAAAAGGCGGGGCGTGCCTACCGTCCACACCATATGGGGGGTGCCCATAGCCATAACGACCGGGGATATGCTCTTCGCTAAGGTCTACAGCTCAATCCTACGATGTGCGAACTCAGGCCATGTAACTGGCAGAAGGGTACTATGGGCGCTGGACGTCATCACAGATGCTGCATTGTCCATATGCAGGGGACAGGCGTTGGACATGCTCCTAGGGGGTATGGGGGAGGTCTCAGAGGAGCAGTACCTGAGGATGATCGATGAGAAGACGGCCTCCCTCCTTAAGGCTTCAGCTCAGTCAGGGGCCATATTCGGTGGGGGGACTCCCCATCAAGTCAAACTGATTGGAGAGTTCGCCCACTACTGCGGCTTAGCTTTTCAGATAGTCGATGACGTCCTGGGGTTGACCGCTGATGAGGAGGTCATTGGAAAGCCTGTAGGTAGCGACATAAGGGAGGGAAAGAGGACCATCCTCATAATACATGCCCTAAAGAGGGCGGACGAAGGACAGAGGAGGGCGATCCTCTCAGCCCTAGGGAAGAGAGACGTTACGCAAGCCCAGATAAGGGAGGCGATCAAGGTCATCAGGTCATTAGGGTCCGTAGATTATGCGATGTCAAGGGCGAACGGCTTCGTAAATGAAGCAAGGAGCAGGTTATCTTCCTTTCCAGCCTCGCCAGCAAGGGATGCATTGTTGGAACTGAGCGATTTCTTGATCTCACGCAGGTATTGAGGAAATTTTGACGCTCTCCCCCGCTAAAGAAGGGAGGTTCTCGCTCCTGGTAGTGCCTCATCGCTCAGCGACCCACCTTCGGAGCGAGGGGCGCGCCATCACCCCGTCAGCCCGCCCTTCTCAGTTTATGTGATGCGTCAAACTCATTAAAGTTGATAAAAAGTCTATACGAGCCTCCTTAGATTTCATGAAAGGAGAAGTAACAGGGAGGAATGAAAAAGACAGGGTAAGGATTGATGACAACTTTGCAACTAAACTCGAAGAAGGCTAGAATTGACGTATCTGATAGGGTTTGAAGTGAACGTTCCAAGCTATGCAGACTACTTGATTCTAAAGGTACTAGAGGAAGTAATCTACTATTGAGAATTTTTTGAGATATTTTTTTGGGATCCAAAAACGTTCAGTGCCCATTCTACCATATATGGTCATAGCATTTGGAAAAACAACACAATACTCATCGTCAGTCTCCCAAAGAGCCTCTCCTTTCAACCCCTTCGTCAAAGTGTATATCCCAGCATTATAATCTTCTACTAACTTCACTTTCAGATTTCGCGCAAACCTCGCTACTGGCGCCCCACATCTAGGACAGAAAGAGGCCCCTTCTGGAACCTCATGACCGTACCTACAGACAGGCAAAAAATCACCAGCTAAAATATATCTAAATTCATTTATAAGCATCATTTCTCATTTCATCGACCTAAAAGAAAACCTGAGGATTGAATTGGTTCCACATCTGTGTGGAACCATCGAAAAAATCATATAGGGAAAAAAGAGGGTTGTTAGGAACTACAACGTTCTCTTTCGTTCACCGTGAAAATGAAGCCACGGAAAAAGGAAGAAAGGAATTGCGGGAGATATAGCTACTGGCATTGCAGTCTAGAATGGACGATGGCCTCCAATAATTTGCTGATAAAGTATGGTGCGCGCTTAACCTAAGAGAAACTTGACAGTGATAACCCAAAAAGAGGTAAGAAATCAGGCTTTTTCGACAGTCGGCTAAAACCACCTTATTATCCAATACCCGTAAACGCGACAGGACTAATATTAAAAAGATGATATTGCTTATGTGGCGATCAAGTCCATGTAGCGCCCCGAGAGTGAAATATAAGAGAGGCGCCCCGTCTGACTTTTACTGAGTTGGTTTTAGATGAAAGCGTTGGAGCGAAAGGACGTTGAACAGCTGGTCAGAATATGTGCCCTTCAAAATGCGGTTAAGTACGGAGGCAAGGCGCGGGTTGAGCCCGTTGTTGGTAAGATATTCTATGAGCGCCCGGATCTCAAGAAAAGGATGAAGGAAGTTACGGAGCTGGCGAAGAGGGTCGTCACAGAGGTTAACAGCATGTCTGTGTCCATGCAGAGGGAAGCCCTAAGAGAGGCTTGGCCTGAGTTAAGCATCGCAAAACGTAGAGCTGAGGAGAAGCTTCTCCCACCCCTGCCAAACGTAGATAAGTATGAGCGCGTGCATACCCGCTTTTGCCCAAATCCTGACGGCGCCTTGCATATCGGTTCTATCAGGGCGGCCATCTTATGTGATGAGTACGCGAAGATGTACGGCGGCCATCTGACGTTGAGGTTCGATGACAGCGACCCACGCGTGAAGCCGCCCATCCCTGAAGCATACGACTGGATAAGGGAGGACCTGAGGTGGTTGAACGTGAAGTGGCACGATGAGGTCTATCAGTCAGACAGGATGGAGGTCTATTATAAGCGCGCTGAAGAGCTCATGGAGATGGGCTTAGCGTACGTCTGTACGTGTAAGCCTGAGGATTTCAGGGCGAGTATAAGCGCCAAGATGGGTTGCCCATGCAGGGCTCTCTCACCCGAGGAGAACTTAAAGAGGTGGGAGCGCATGTTAGATGGCACGTATGAAGAGGGAGAGGCGGTCGTCAGGATAAAGACGGACCTTGGGCACCCAAACCCCGCCGTCAGGGATTGGCCTGCCATGAGGATTGTGGACACCGAGAAATACCCGCACCCGAGGACCGGTGACAGGTATAGGGTTTGGCCTCTCTTCGCTTTCTGTTGCGGCATCGATGATCACGACCTTGAGATTTCCCACGTGATAAGGGGGAAGGAACATCTGACGAGCATGGCCAGGCAGCTGTATCTTTACAAATATTTCGGTTGGAGGTACCCGGACTTCATCCACTATGGGCGCTTAAAACTGGCAGGTTCTGTGCTGAGCAAATCTAAGATCAGGGCAGGGATCGAGAACGGGTCTTTCTCCGGCTGGGATGACCCGAGGCTCGGCACCATAATGGCGCTGAGGAAGCGCGGCTTCACCCCTAAGACCATCCGAGAAGTCATCCTCGACATCGGGCCTAAACCGGTTGACGTGACGCTGAGCTGGGAGAACATATGCTCATATAACAGGAAGAACGTGGATCCTGTAGCTAATCGATATTTCGTCATCGTAAACCCGGTCCCGCTCACTATTGTGGGGGTGAAAAAGACCTTCGTCTCTGAACAACCGTTGCATCCCGACCATCCTGAGAGGGGCTACAGAGTTCTCAGGGTAAGGCCACGGGATGGCCGGGTTAAGGTCCTGTTATCGAGGAGCGACGTCGAGACATTAAACCCAGGGGACCTCATTAGGTTGATGGGCCTCTTCAACATCTCCATAAGTGAGGTTGGGCGGAACGCCGTCGTCGCGGAGTTTAACAGCGAACCATACTCTGCGGCAAGGGAGGCACGCATGCCGTTGCTTCATTGGTTGCCAGAGAGAGGGGGCATCAAAGTGAAGGTCAAGATGCCGACAGCTGAAGTTGTAGAGGGATTAGGCGAGAGGGATTTAATGAACGAGGGGGTCGGAAGCATCGTGCAGATGGAGCGCTTCGGCTTCGGGAGGATCGACTCGAAGGCGGATGACGAAATCTTAATATATTATGCTCACAGGTAAACCTAAAACTTAGTGAAACCCTTATTAATGTTGACTAATAAACTACTGCTAAATTGAGGATGGGGTGAGGCATATGCCTAAGCCATTTTATGTCGACTTTGAGGTCCCAAAAGAGCTCTCGGAAGCGGCCTATGAAGCCCTCAAGGCGGCTCATGACACGGGTAAAGTTAAGAAGGGGACCAATGAGACCACGAAGGCTGTCGAGAGGGGCATCGCCAAGCTGGTCTATATAGCTGAGGATGTCGAACCACCAGAGGTCGTCGCTCACCTCCCACTGCTTTGCAAAGAGAGGGATGCCCCATACATTTTCGTTCCTAGTAAGGACAAACTAGGCTCCTCCGTGGGGCTCAGCGTCGGGGCGGCCTCTGCTTGCATCGTTGAAGCTGGCGATGCTTCTGACCTGATGGACGAGATAATCTCGAAGCTTCAGAAACTAAAAGTGAAGTAATCGGGTGCGTTGGTTGAGCTCGAAGGAAGCGGAGGTCATCACGCCAGCTGAGGTGATTCAGGTGATGGGCAGAGTAGGCGTCACCGGGGAGGTCACCCAAGTCCGGGTTCGCATCTTGGAGGGAAAGGATAAGGGGAGGATAATCTCTAGGAACGTCAAGGGGCCTGTGAGGCTTGGCGACGTGCTCATGTTGAGGGAGACGGAGAGAGAAGCAAAGAAGATCATGTAGCCTTCATCGGGGTTTATGCTTTGCCTGAAACACACGTTTGCTCCTTCTGCGGACGGAAGTTTCCACGCGGCACGGGGATAATGTACGTGAAGACCGACGGGACGATATACTGGTTCTGCTCGAGCAAGTGCCGCAAGAACATGCTTAAGCTAGGCAGGGACGCTAGGAAACTGAAGTGGACCGAGCGGTATCCCAAGTAGAACGGGGATAGGAGGCATGGCTCGAGTTCAAAGGACGTTCGTCATGCTGAAGCCCGATGCTATCAAGATGAGGCTCGTCGGGAGGATCCTAGCTAGGATTGAGGGTGAGGGAATGGGCATCGTTGCCTTAAAGGTCGTCAAGCTCGAGCGCAAGATAGCTGAAGCCCTTTACGAGGTGCACAGAGGCAAGCCCTTCTTCCGGTCCCTAATCGATTACATCACTTCAGGGCCTGTCATCGTTGCTGTCGTTGAGGGGCCAGACGCCGTCAGGACGGTGAGGAAGGCCTGTGGCGCGACGGACCCGTCTAAGGCTGGCGTTGGGACGATCCGCGGCGACTTTGGGACCTCAGTTACGAAGAACGCCATTCATGCAGCTGACAGCATTGATAGCGCAGAAAGGGAGATCGCGCTCTTCTTTAAACCTGACGAGGTCGTCTCCTGATCGGATATCACGCAGACAGTTAGGGCCCCTTCTCAACGTCAACGATCGGTTCAGATCTGCTCGTTGCTGACATTAGCTGAGAGGTCGATAGGAATCGCCCTATATAAAACCCTTTTATATAAAAAATAAGAATTAAGCAAGGGGGATGGGCTTGCCCGAGTGGGAGTGTTTGAAATGTCATTATAGGTGGATCGATGAAGAAAGAATAGAGCCCAAGTTCTGCCCTAGGTGTGGCTCTCAATCCATATATGTCCCGAGCGACTCAGAAAGAAAGATAGGTCGAGGGTTAAAGGCAGCTGAGAGGTACAGGAAAGTTAAACCTTAGGGAGTCATCAGCCATATACACTAATTATGACAGTTTGGGAGAGGGAATTTAAAATAGGGAAGGGATCCGTGAACTTAAAGGTTCACAATCGAGGAAGAAAATCTTCCCCAGACTCCTAGCCTCTAGCTCATCTCCCAGACACTTACAGGTGAGGGTCTTACCCAACCCCCTATTCCTCTCAAGCCATAGGTTCAAGGGGGCGTCCGTCTCAACAGCCCACTTCCAAATCTTCTGTAGCTGCTGATTTATGGAGGTTCAACCCGAGGAGCTTAGATAGTTCTTTCCCGCCTTGACTGGCATTACAGAATACCCACATTCAATTGATCTTAGAGAAGCTCTTGAAGGAGGCTCCTTTCACTCATTTTTATAAACTGAGGCCCATCATATACAGAATGAGGTGATGTGCCCTGCTGTGGTTGATATTCGCGCTCGTAGCGTTAGTGGTACTGGTGATAGTTGTGGTCGTTTACTATGTGAACAGGATAACTGTTCTTTCAAACAGGATAGACAACGCTTGGTCTCAGATAGATGTGCAGCTGAAGAAGAGGGCGGATCTGGTTCCGAACTTGGTGAACACTGTGAAAGGCTACATGGAGCATGAAAAGGACGCCATAAGGATGGTGACGGAGGCTAGGGAGAGGATGCTTGGGGCATCAGACATAAAGGAGAGGATGAAGGCGGAGGGTGAGTTGAGCGCGGCTTTGAAGACGATTTTCGCCCTGGCGGAGAATTACCCGGCGTTAAGGGCCAGCGAAAACTTCAGGCTACTTCAAGAGCAACTGGATGGCATAGAGAGCAAGATCGCTTACGCCAGGCAATTTTACAACGACTCTGTGCTGAGGTTCAACAACATAATTTCAACGATTCCAGGGTCGTGGTTTGCCGGTCTTATAGGCAAAGGGGTGCCGAGGGAGTACTTTGCAATCGAGGAGAAGGAAAGAAGGCCGGTCGAAGTGAAGTTCTGATGGAAAGGATCAGCTTCTTCGATCAGATAGCGAAGAACAAGAGAAACTCCATACTCCTCGCTTTTTTTGTCTTTTTCACGCTCATGGCCTTGGTTTACGCCATCTCTCTGATCCTGGCCCCCGAGTTCTCCCTCCTTTTCCTTGTAATAGCCGGGATCACCATAGCGATACACGTTTACGGCTCTTACAATTACGGTGACAGAATAGTTTTGAAAGCAACCAACGCGAGACTGGCTGACGAGAGAGAACACATTTACTTGATGAACGTGGTTGAGGGTTTGAGCATCGCCGCGGGCATACCAAAACCGAGGGTTTACGTGATAGAGAGCGACGAGATGAACGCCTTCGCCACCGGTAAGGATCCTGAGCACGCCAGCGTGGCGGTGACGACCGCCATGTTAAAGAACCTCAACAGGTCGGAATTGGAGGGGGTCATCGGGCATGAGATCTCACATATAAAGAACTACGACATAAGATTTACCACGCTCGTCGCCGTGTTGGTTGGTTTGGTCGCCATCATAAGCGATATGTTGCTGAGGTCCTGGAGGTACGGGAGATACAGAGGCGAAGGGAAAAAGAAGGAAAAGATGGGCTATCTGGTTCTGATCGGTTTTTTGCTCGCGGTGTTCGCCCCGATAGTTGTCAGGCTGGTTCAGGCCGCCATCTCGAGGGAAAGGGAGTTTCTGGCAGACGCATCCTCTGTCCAGCTGACGCGTTACCCGGAAGGCTTGGCTTCCGCTTTGGAGAAAATAATGATGATGAACAAAGGTAAAATGAGGGTCAGTGAGGCTGTTTCGCACATGTTCTTCATCGATCCAAACAGAAGCCCTTTGGATGAGCTCTTTGCCACCCATCCCCCCATAAGGGAGAGGATAAGAATCTTGAGGTCTATGTGAGGTGACTACAGTCATCTTTTGCTAGCTAGGCGACAGGTTTCATTTTTTCCTCGGCAACCGCGAAGTCGATATGTCCTGAATTTATGTCAAGGATTCTCCAGTATTCCTCTGGTATGGAAATGGGACTCCATATCCACCTTTCTGTATCCAACATTAACTCTTAGCTTCTCACCCACTATTCTAAGGCAAACGTTTCCCCTTATTATTCGCGTCCCCACGACAGGCAAGAATACTGTCCCTTCTCTCATGAGACTCCTCTCTAGGGATTTTTCCCTGTTCTCTAACCCTCTCAACCATCTTCGAGTAGTGGTGATGTCTATCGTTCCACCAGTAGAGCTGCGTGAGGGTTTAAAGGGCCTTGCTATGGTGAGGGGACCATAAGTAGAGGTACTGGAGCCTCGGCCGGGTCTCGATCCCGGGACCTGTGGCTTACGAGGCCACCGCTCTACCAAGCTGAGCTACCGAGGCAACTATATCTATTTTTTACAATTCCTCTATTTAAGAAGATTCGATTCATCTTAATACAATACTTTAGCAAAGCACTATTTCTTAGATTTTCTATTGTCTTTTTGTGGAAGTTTACTCGGTATTCGGGTTTGTCGCTATATGGATTGTATGGATTCTTAATTACATACAAGGATGTATCACCATATTTTCTGCCAATCTCTAACGCAATCGTTGCTAAATGTAGATAGGATGTTTGACTAAAAATCATCTTAACGTCAGAATACCCATTTTTACGCTTTCGTTTAGTTATTGAACCGTCACCGTCTATCAGACCAGCTAGAAAACCAAGCTCATCTTTAGGTCTATGCGGGTTATATTTCTTAGGAAGGATCTCATATAACTGCTTGCTACATACAAGCACGTGAATACATCCGCCTTCCCTTCGAACCCAAGGTTTAACATTTCCTAATTTGTTCAGAAAATTAACAAGCCTCCTCACTATTTCTTCCTCATTAAGCTGAAGACTAAACTTAATCGTATAATGATAATTAGCATCTATGCACTTTGTGCCATCAGCATAATACAATCCGAGCAGCCAATCCCATTCCCAATTCTTTAAAAAAGCAGGATTTATGGAGCGGGTTCTCGAAATTCCACGGCTTCTATAATAACTTAATGTGCCTTTTGAAGGTTCTATGCCCCATCTTCGTTTTAC
>CAZTBK010000043.1:0-8290 GCA_964611975.1 uncultured Candidatus Bathyarchaeia archaeon
CCTTTATATCTCATTGAAGTCGCTTTTAAAGATATGGGCCCGTAGCTCAGCAAGGAAGAGCACCGGGCTTTTAAAGGCAAAATCAGAGATAAAAAATAAGGGGTATGAGAGCTTAAATTTAACAGAAGGTCTGATTTCGCCTTGAGGTGACCCGGGGGTCGGGGGTTCGATTCCCCCCGGGCCCGCCAAAAATTGGACTTTACCCCTCCATGACATAAGTAAAGTTTATAAAGCCCTCAACACGCTATTGTGTTAGTCTCGGCATCGGTTTACATTCTGTGCAAATAATCTCCCTATATCGAAAGGAATGGTAAAGAATGTATCATCAAGAAAGGATGAGTTCCCTATATGGATTACGTTACTGGGAAGGTGAAAGATAATGTCCTTATCTAGCTCAGATTTGTGGATCCTCATGAAGTCTTTCCTTCAAGAAAGGGGTCTGGCCAGGCAGCACCTTGACTCATATAACGACTTTGTAGAGAACGGCCTACAAGAAATTGTAAACGAGATAGGTGAAATACAGATAGAGTCCCCAGAATATCCAGTCAAAGTCAAGCTCGGCAGAATAAAAATTGGTCGTCCCTGCATTACTGAGGTGGACGGGTCTGAACATCCCTTATATCCAGCGGAAGCGAGGCTGAGAGACCTAACGTACGCTGCGCCTATGAAACTTAAGATGACCCTTGTAGAGAACGGCGTGGAGAAGGCAACGGAGGATGTATACATTGGCGATCTTCCGATAATGCTGAAGTCCAAATTCTGCCCCCTATCAAGCCTCTCACGTGAGGAGCTCATTAAGATTAATGAAGACCCCGATGATCCAGGTGGTTACTTCATCATAAACGGCTCAGAGAGAGTGATAGTAGCGGTAGAGGACCTAGCCCCGAATAGGATCTTAGTTGACGTAAAGGATGTAGGGAAAAAGCACACGTATCAGGCAAAAATATTTTCAACGACCATCGGGTTCAGGGCGAGGATAATGGTAGAGTTAAAACCTGACGATTCAATCTGCGTATCTATACCAGGCGTGCCAACAAGCATTCCATTTGTAATCCTAATGAGGGCCTTAGGTCTCGAGTCGGATAAGGAAATAGCAGAAGCAGTCTCACTAGATAAAGAGGTTCAAGATCAGCTTGAGCAGTCCTTTGAAAAAGCTGCAGGCATAAGCACGATAGAGGATGCCATCGGGTACATTGGAAACAGGGTGGCTTACGGACAATTAGAGGAATATAGGATAAGAAGAGCGGAACAGGTACTTGATAGAAATTTCATGCCGCACATCGGTCAGACGAAGGATAAGCGCAAAGAGAAGGCTTTGTTCCTCGGCGAAATGGCTTTAAGGGTCATAGAACTAAAGCTTAAACGCAGAGATCCTGACGACAGAGATCATTACGCGAACAAACGCGTTAAACTCGCAGGCTCCTTACTAGCAGACCTCTTCAGGATGGCGTTCAGACGACTTTTTAGAGATGTTAAATATCAACTAGATCGGATGAGCATAAGGGGAAAGAAGCTATCGGTATCCGCTTCTGTGAGGTCGGGCATCATCACCAACTTAGTGAAACACGCCTTGGCTACAGGGAACTGGGGAAGAAGAGGGATCGGGATAACTCAACTTCTAGATAGAACCAATTTTATATCGACGTTAAGTCACTTGAGACGGCTTCAGTCGCCCTTAAGCCGAAGCCAGCCCAATTTCGAGGCTAGAGACCTGCATCCGACTCACTTAGGGCGCATTTGCCCGAATGAGACCCCAGAGGGATCAAACTGTGGTCTAGTGAAAAACCTCTCGTTGATGGCCTCCATATCCGTTGGGACCAACCCAGACGAAATTAAACACGTTTTATATGCCCAGTTAGGGGTGGTCCCTATGAAAAAAGCCACGAGGGGCTTAAGAGAAAGGGGCACAAAGGTTTTTCTAGATGGGACCTTAGCAGGCTACTCTGATCATCCGGAATCCTTGGTCAGCGCACTAAGGGAGATGCGCAGGATAGGGGAGATAAGCTCTGAAGTTAATGTTGCCCTTTATTCCATAGGAGGCGACAAGGGTACTCGTAAAGAAGTTTACGTAAACTGTGATGCTGGCAGAGTTCGACGACCGCTGATAATCGTCAAAAATGGTAAGCCGAGCCTCGGTCCTCAACAGATCGAGGAGCTAAGATCAGGGTATTTGGGGTGGGAAGACCTAATCAAGAACGGATATATCGAGTATCTTGATGCCGAGGAAGAAGAAAACGCGCTCATCGCCTTAGATACGAATCATCTGACTAAGAAACATACCCATTTAGAGATAGCCCCCTATATGATGTTAGGCATACCTGCCTCCCTGATCCCCTACGCGGAGCATAATCAATCTCCTAGGAACTCATACGAGGCTGCTATGGCTAAGCAGGCCTTAGGGATGTACGCAACCAACTTTCGCTACAGAGTGGATTCCCGTTCTCATATCCTTCACTATCCACAACTACCATTGGTGAAGACGAAGCCCATGGATGTCATTGGATTCAACAACAAACCCTCTGGCCAAAACTGTGTCGTTGCCGTGATCTCATTTCATGGATATAATATGGAGGACGCCCTTGTCTTTAACAAATCTTCCATCGACCGCGGTCTGGGCAGATCATTTTTTTACAGGGTTTACAAGGCCGAGGGGCAACAGTATCTTGGTGGATTGAAGGATAGATTTGAGGTCCCAGAATCCGGCATACGAGGATATCGAGGAGAGCAGTATTATAGGCTCTTAGAGGAGGACGGAATAATAGGCGTTGGATCAGATCTCAGCGGAAGCGAAGTTCTCATTGGGAGGACCAGCCCTCCCAGGTTCATCGAGGAGTTTAAAGAGTTTGAGGCAAGGGAACCGATTAGAAGGGATACATCAATCAGCGTAAGACTAGCAGAACGGGGCGTAGTGGATAGTGTTTTTATAACTGAATCATCTCAGGGGAACAGGTTAGTCAAGGTCAAGGTAAGGGATCAACGGGTGCCTGAGCTTGGAGATAAATTTGCCTCTCGCCATGGACAAAAAGGTGTCATAGGGATGGTCTACCCACAAGAGGATCTGCCCTTTACAGAGGACGGGATCGTCCCTGATATAATTGTAAACCCGCATGCATTTCCATCGAGGATGACGGTTGGACAGCTTATCGAGTCTATAGCTGGGAAAGTGGCAGCCCTTAATGGCATTTTTATAGACGGGACGCCCTTTGATGGCGTCTCTGAGAAGGACCTTAGAAAAAGTCTATTGAATTTAGGTTTTCAATACAGCGGTAGGGAGGTCATGTATGATGGGATCACTGGAGAGAAATTCGATGCCGATATCTTCATCGGGTTGGTTTATTATCAAAAGCTTCACCACATGGTAGCGGACAAGATGCACGCCAGGGCAAGAGGGCAAGTGCAGATGCTCACGAGGCAACCAACCGAAGGGAGGGCCAGAGGAGGGGGTTTAAGATTTGGTGAGATGGAAAGGGACTGTCTTGTCGGGCATGGCGCCGCCCTGCTCCTTAAAGACAGGCTTTTAGACGAATCTGATAAATATGTTATGTACGTTTGTGAAAGGTGCGGCTCTCTGGCTTACTATGATTTTAGAAGACGAAGGTATGTTTGCAGGATCTGCGGAGACGAGGCGACGGTATCCCCGGTCGTCGTGTCTTATGCATTTAAGCTCTTGCTGCAAGAACTAATGAGTCTATGCATATCACCTCGATTAATATTAAAGGAGAAAGCGTGATGATTTCCTTAGGAAAATTTTCTAATAAAAGCATCGATGGGATCAAGTTCGGCATCATGTCACCTCAGGAGATTCGAAAGCGTTCTGTAGTGGAGATACGGACAGCTGACACGTATGATGAGGATGGAGTACCCATACCATCGGGCCTCATGGATGGCCGTTTAGGGACGCTTGAACCGAGACAGCGATGTAAAACTTGCGGCAACATGGCATCGCTTTGTCCAGGACATTTCGGGAATATAGAGCTAGCGGCCCCTGTAATTCATGTAGAGTTCGCAAAGATCATATATAACCTCCTCAGGGCGACGTGCAGGCGTTGCGGTCGGGTATTGCTCAAGGATAATGACATTAAAAGCTATGAGGCAAGGATCAGAGAATCAAGGGCGGTACTAGGTGAGGTGCCGGATGAGCTTTTTAAGGATGTAGAAAAGAAAGCGAGAAAGGCCTCCATCTGCCCTCATTGCGGTGCGAAGCAACTTGCCATTAAGTTTAGCAAACCGACAACTTTTTATGAATTATTAGAGGGTGGGGGAGCGAGACGGATCACCCCAAGCATGATCAGGGAGCGGTTTGAACGCATCCCAGATGACGATCTGCGGCTCCTCGGTTTTGATCCTAAGGTTTCTAGACCTGAATGGATGATCTTGCAAACGCTTCCCGTACCACCCCTATGCGTGAGACCATCGATAACCCTCGAATCAGGCATAAGATCAGAGGATGACCTGACCCATAAGCTCGTAGACATCATTAGGATCAACCAGAGATTAAAGGAGAGCATCGATGCCGGTGCCCCAACCCTTATCATTCAAGACCTGTCCGATCTCCTTCAATATCATGTAACAACATACTTTAACAATCAAACTTCAGGCATCCCTCCTGCACGACACAGATCAGGGAGGGTTTTAAGAACCCTCTCACAGAGGCTTAAGGGCAAGGAGGGAAGATTTAGGAACAACCTATCTGGGAAAAGGGTAGACTTCTCTGCCCGAACGGTGATCTCTCCGGACATAAATATTGACATAAACGATGTGGGCGTCCCAGAGGAGGTCGCCAAGCGTCTTACCATACCTGAGATGGTGACCGATTGGAATGTTGAAGAACTTAGAGAGCTTGTGAGAAACGGACCAAACAATTACCCCGGAGCGTTATATATCGTTAGACCTGACGGCAAACGCTTAAGGTTAGAGTTCGTTGCTGAAAGAGATAAGGTCGCTGAAGCCTTACAGCCCGGTTTCATAGTTGAGCGCCACCTCAGAGACGGGGACATAGTGATCTTTAACAGGCAACCCTCATTACATAGAATGTCCATAATGGCGCACAGAGTTCGGGTCTTACCTTACAAGACCTTTAGGCTTCATTTATGCGTCTGTCCGCCATATAATGCCGATTTCGATGGAGATGAGATGAACCTCCATGTCCCACAGAGCAAGGAAGCCCAAACGGAAGCCCGCTTGCTCATGAGCGTTCAAGACCAGATCTTATCGCCAAGATATGGTGGACCGATAATTGGGGAGATACGTGATTTTATCACCGCTGCGTATCTTCTGACAAGGGATTCTACCCTGCTTACCAAAGAGGAAGTCTGCAGGTTTTTGATGGCTGCTGGTTATGAGGGGCCGTTACCTAAACCAATAATCAAGAGGCCAAAGAGACTATGGAGCGGAAAGCAACTTTTCAGCCTTTTCATACCAAAGGACCTTAACTACACCTCAAAGGCAAGCGTGTGCAAACAATGCCTTAAGTGCTTAGGTGAGGACTGCCCCTACGGGGCTTTCGTCGTCATAAAAAATGGAATTTTAGAAAAAGGCGTGATTGACAAAAACGCGATCGGCGCTGAGAAACCTGAAACTTTGTATCACAGGATAGTTAAGGGCTATGGAGCAAAAGCTGGAAGGGACTTCCTTAACTCGGTGAGCAGGCTTGTTAGTAATTTCATAAGTGAAAGGGGCTTTACCTACTCGATAGATGACCTAGATTTACCAGAGGAAATAAGGGGATCTATAAAGGATGTTTTGGCAAGAGCTAGGCATGACGTCCGTGAGCTGATAAGAGAATTTAAAACCGGAACCTTAAAGGTATTGCCTGGTCAGACCCCTAGAGAGTCGCTAGAAATATATGTGATGAACAAATTGGCAGAGGCCAGAGATAAAGCAGGTGAGAGTGTAGACCAATTTTTCGGAATGAACAATGACGGCATCATCATGACCAAAACCGGAGCCCGAGGGTCAACTCTTAACGTTGGCCAGATGACCGCTTGTCTAGGTCAACAGAGCGTCAGGGGGAGGAGGATCACCCGTGGATATCGGATGAGGGCGCTTTCGCATTTTGAGCCCGGGGATCAAAGCCCTGAAGCGAGGGGTTTTGTCAGCTCGTGCTACCGGGAGGGGCTTAATCCCATAGAGTTCTTCTTCCACGCCATGGGCGGTAGAGAGGGGCTCGTTGACACAGCCGTTCGCACCCAACAAAGCGGCTACATGCAAAGGAGGTTGATAAACGCTTTAGAGCACTTGGAAGTCAAATATGATAAAACAGTTCGGAATACCATTGGGGACATAATCAGTTTTAATTACGGCGAAGACGGCGTCGATCCAGCGAAGAGCGATCATGGAAAGGCGGTAAACATCGAGAGGCTCATAGAAGAGGTCAAGATGGCTAAAGGAGTGAGCCGCGAAGGCCCCGCCCCAGAGGATTACGTTAAAAAAATCGTGAGCAAAGCCGAGCTCACCCCGCTTCTTAAATCTGAGCTGGTTCATAGCATAGTGAAGGAGGGGCTTGATCGCAAAGCCGCCCGAGAAGTGGTCTCGAAGGCCGCCAAGGCCTATAGGATGGCCCTAGTGGAGCCGGGAGAGGCTGTCGGAGTTGTAGCTGCACAATCTATAGGTGAGCCAGGAACGCAAATGACCTTAAGGACGTTCCATTATGCCGGTGTAAAGGAGCGGGATGTGACGCTTGGCCTGCCGCGCCTTATCGAGATCGTGGACGCACGCAGAAAGCCATCGACCCCGATAATGAAGGTTTTTTTGGATAGTGAACACAGGGCAGATAAGGAGAAAGCGATGGATGTGGCCAGGAGGATAGTCCTCACAACAGTCAAAGATGTAGCCCAGAAGATCTACATAGACCCAAAATCCATATCTGTAGCGGTGGATTTGGATATGAGGATGGTGAGGGATCGCGGCCTCAGCGTTAACGAGGTAAGAGATTTAATCTCGGCTCAGATAGCAGATTGTGACGTAAGAGCTGAGGGAGGGACTATCCTGGTCACCCCGGTTAAACTGGAGCAGATGAGCCTGACGAAGTTGGCGGACAAGGTCACGTCCATCAGGCTGAAGGGTATTCCTGGAGTGAGCCGGGCCTTGGTTATGGAGGAAGGGGGTGAGTGGGTGATAAGTACAGACGGCTCGAACCTATCGAAGGCCCTTAGAGTACCTGGGGTCGATCCTTCGAGGACCACCACAAACGACGTCCGTGAGATCGCTAGCACGCTCGGGATAGAGGCCGCCAGAAACGCCATTATCCAGGAGGCGCTCGGAGTTTTGGAGGAACAGGGATTAGATGTGGATGTGAGGCATCTTATGCTTGTGGCGGACATAATGACGTGGACCGGCGAGGTACGCCAAGTGGGGAGACATGGCGTAACTGGAGAGAAGGCTAGCGTCCTTGCCAGAGCGGCCTTCGAGATCACTGTACCAACCTTAGTTGACGCCGCCGTTAAAGGGGAGAGGGACAACCTCAACGGCGTAACGGAATCGGTCATCGTCGGTCAGAAGATCCCGGTAGGGACAGGGCTGATTGAGCTCTACATGGGATCAGGCGAGGGCACACGTAAGGCTTAACGGTGGTCAGGCCTTGAGTAGGATCCGTTTAACCAGTAATGAGATGCGCTACATCGCGCTATTCGAAAGCGTAACAGGCGCTGGGGTTAAGGATTGTGTGATCGGCGATAAATGTCTGATATTTGTTGTCAGACCAGGGGACGCGGGAGCTGCGATCGGCAGGGGGGGCTCCCATGTTAGGCTCCTTAGACGCATGTTTGGGATGAACGTCGAGGTCGTTGAGTACGCTGACGACCTCGCCGATTTCGTGAGGAATTCCCTCGCCCCTGCGAGGGTCAGGAGGGTTCATTTAGTTGAGAGGGGGGATGGGAGGAGGGCCGTCATCGTCTCCGTCGACCCCCATGACAAGGGTATCGCCATAGGGAGGAATGGGAGGAAGGCCGAGAGGAGCCGGCTCCTCATGAGGAGGTACTTTGGGGTCGACGATGTGATCATAACTTGACCACGAGCGCCCTCTCATCAATAAGGGAGAGAGATTTATAAGCTTCTGTTGGGTCTTTGTCAGCGGTGTCCGTAAGTTGAGCAAGAAGTCCCCAAGGGGCCTTTACGCTGGGAGGAAGCTGAGGGAAGCCCACAAAAAGTTCAGGTGGAAAGACAGGTACTACAGGAGGAGGGTTATGAGGTTAGACATCAAGGCCGATCCCCTAGAGGGGGCGCCGATGGCCAGGGGGATAGTGCTGGAGAAGGTAGGGGTCGAGAGCAAACAGCCGAATAGCGCGATCAG
>CAZTBK010000044.1:0-8254 GCA_964611975.1 uncultured Candidatus Bathyarchaeia archaeon
TTTTTCCAGATCTGCCTTAACGCCAAATTGATCGCCTTCCTAACGTAGGTTCTATTATCTGAACCCTCTATCTTTACGATGGGAAGAAACCCCTCAATTTTTTGTCCTCCACTCTCTTATCTTTAAAAGCTAAGCGGGTCATCAGCACAAATCCCGCCCCTTTAACAAACTCTCAGTTATTCGAGTTCCATTCAACACACCTTCGGTACGCGAACTTGGTGTTCTCAAAGAGATTCTGGCAACACTGGTCACAGATCTCCCAATAGTTAAAAGTCCTTCGCCCATTCTTTCATTTGCTCTTCAGTTATTACATCCAGATCATCAACCATGCACACAAGTATCCGAGTTTCACGGATGCCCGACGCCCATAGTTGTTGAGCAAGGTCATGGTCTTTCCTCAGCAATCTTTCTCAAGTTATCGGGTTTTAACTTCATTAAAATATTAATAGACGTTGCCACCTCTTACATGACCAGTGGCCCAAAGCTTTAGGGGCTTCACTTTGAGGGAGGTATGTGGGTTCCCTGATTTTGGCGAAGAAGAGATATTGATCGACGACTCTGGTTGGGGAGACCTCATATTGGGGGTCGTCATAGGCGTCTTGAGGCGTCCCTCAGGGGACTATGTGGAGGGCAGGATCCCGCTCATTTTCTTCCAGTCCCCGCGTTTCGAGAGGAAGGAGTACCTAGGTAAGGCAGTAGATGTGGTGAGGGAGGCGATCAACATCATGAGACCCCCTAAGGGCGTCGTCTTCAAGGTGTGCTCTGGGTACGTCCTATCTGGGGTAAGGAGGTACCTGAGGGATCAGGGCTTTAACGTGAAGGTGATAAGGGTTTCCGGGGAACTCCAAGAGAGGGTCGAGGAAGGATACCTCGATTGGTGCAGGGAGGTTGGTGTACCCAGCAGGGTTCTAAAGCCGGAGAGCGGTAAGAACAGGTTCTGGGCCATTCTAAACTGGGTGAAGGAAAGGCCGGACGTGAGGGAGGGTTTGGTGAAAACTGGGTGGAAAAGTTGGAGGCTAAAATGGCGCGACTTCGTCTACGGTAGGAGGACGAGCACCTGATCATTCAACCTCTGTTTGATGAGTTATGACCTGGGAGGGTCTGTGTGTTGGGTGCGCTTGAGGGGATTTTAGAGGAAATTAAGGTATGTGACAAGTGCTGTAATGTTTATCCGAAGTATGCCGAGGTCATTGACCCAAGGGAGAAGGCCTGTATAAAGTTCAGGGTGTTTGAGGACTGGCTGCCTAAGAGGGTTCGAACTCTGTTCATAGCCGAATCCCCTCCCTGGGCGAGACAAAGGTACTTCTACAATGAATGCATGGAAGATGGCCTGCGCGCAGGCCTCTTGAGGCTCCTAAAGATAAGGGACCTGAAGACGTTTAAGGAGCGCGGGAACTTCCTCATAGATGCGGTCAAGTGCAGGTTCAACAAGAGGGGCATGCACATCCCGAGGAGGGTGATATACACGTGTTCCAGGAGCTATCTGAGGAAGGAGATAGACGCGCTTAGGCCTGAGAGGATATTCCTCTTGGGTAAGACGGCCTTGATAGGCCTACAGGCGGCCTTCAGGGACAGCAGCCTAGGAAAGTATAAAAATGTGATCGAGAGCTGTGGGGCGGAGCTGAACGTGTCGGGATACGATGTGATAATCGGCCTCTATCCCAGCGACCAGAACAGGAGGTACTACTACGAGATGAGGAAGGCCTTTGGGAAGTTAACTGAGGGGCGAGAGAGCGGGCCTTGAGCGCGATCGACGCCATCTCCGTTTTCACGTCCGTGGCCTTCCTCACGTACGGCTCTTGGAGCGATGTTAAGACTCGTGAGGTCCCGGACAGGGTCTGGTTGGCCCTCCTCCCCGTAGCCATTACATTGACCTCCATCAGGGTCGCCATCCATCGGGAGCTGCTCCAGACCTCGGCCACCTCGGTCATTCTGTGCCTGATCTTCTCCGCGCTCCTCCTCCGCTCGGGTTTTTTCGGAGGGGCAGACGTCAAGGCCCTGATCTGCATCTCCGTGTCCAACCCGATGCCCCCGATGATAGTTAAGCCTGTCATTGGGTTCCTCCACCCGTTCTTCCCGATCACCGTGTTCTGCAACTCATGCCTGATCGCCCTATCATCCTGCGTCTACGTGGCCCTGCGAAACGCCCTCCTGCTGTTAAAGGAGGGTGGGAACCTTTTTAGCGGGTTTGAGGATGAGCCTGCCTGGAGGAAGGCGCTGGCCTTCGTCTCTGGTTATAAGGCGGACCTTTCGGATTTAGAGGAGAAGAGGTACCTCTATCCGATGGAACGGCTCCTCATGAGGAGGGAAGGGGCGATGAGGAGGTTCACGTTCCTCATCGACGTTGAGGCCGACCGGGAGGAGATGGTCGAGGAGCTGAGGAGGCACGTGAGGGACGGTTCGGTTCCACGGGAGGTATGGGTCTCGCCGGGCCTGCCCATGCTGGTGTTCCTTAACGTCGGCTACGCCTTGTCAACGACGCTCGGCGACCTCACATCTCTGTTAATTAGGGGGCTTGTTCATCCATAAGGCGTTAATTCGGTACTAGCGCCCCCTCGGAGGATATAATTTATGGGGGGTTAGGCGTGGCAGTAATTCCATAGCGCTACGCTCAGGGGCATCTGACAGATTTGGGAGAAAACTTATTTATTAACGTCGCCTTAATTGGGGTTCGCTATTTTTGGTTTTCTATATATAACTTTATAACTCGCGTCTAATTGCTATGTGCTTATGGTGCTCCGCCTTTTAGATGGAGTAACTTCGGCTGCCATTGAGCCAGCTACCAATTATTCATATTTTGATCTAGCCAGCAACTATGACGGCAATTATTGAATGTTGATGATGGAGAATGAATCAATTGACTGCTAAAAATTAGGATTGAATTTGGTATTTGTTGCCTCTTTATCCAAAAATACCGAAGTATTTACGCCGTAGATCTGGGTCGTTCAGCATTTTTTTGGCATCCCCGTTTTCTTGTATTCGACCACTAACAAGCAGGAAGGCTTCATCTCCAAGTTCTAAAGATAATTCTGCTTTTTCCGCAGTCATTATGATTTGTACGCCAGTTTCTTCGTGTATTTTCTTAATCTTATTATAGACTTCCATTGTGAGTTTTGGCATGAGCCCTTCGGTAGGTTCATCGAGTAACAATAATTTTGGTTTTTTCATAAGTCCCATAGCCACAGCTAACATGCGCCTTTCTCCCCCACTGAGCTTGCTTGCCTCTCTATTAATGTAATCTTTTCTTGCGAGGACTGGGAACAACTTTAAGACTTCCGCCATCCTCTCTTCTCGTTCATGTTTTTTAAGTAGATAGCCTCCTACCCGCAGATTTTCCTCTACAGTGAGCTTCTCAAAAAAATTACTCCGCTGTGGAACGTATGAGATCCCAAGTTTTACTCTTTTATTTGTTGGCATAGCGGTTATGTCGTTCCCATCAAATAATATCTTTCCTGAGTATATGTTTGTAAGCCCCATTATAGTACGAAATAGAGTCGTTTTCCCCGCGCCATTTGGTCCAATTACGATAGTTACGCCATTTTTTATATTCATGGAGACATCAAAAAGAATGTGATGCCTTCCATATCCCGCGTTAACATTCTCAAGTTCAATCATTTACCTCACCTCAATTTGTACTTCTCTCCAAGATAGCTTTCAACAACTTCGCGCGTCTTTATAACCTCATCAGGTTTTCCTTCAGCAATTATCTTCCCATTTGCCATCGCATAGGCATAGTCTACGTATTTTAAGGCTATGTCCAACCGGTGCTCGACAATGAGCACTGTAAGATTACGCGCCTTCGCTACGTTTCGCAGGCGTTCAAGGATCAGGTGGGCTGAAGATGGGTTTACGCCTGCTATCGGTTCGTCTATCAAGAGCATTTTGGCGTTGCTCATGAGGGCTTTTCCAACGTCCAGAAGTTTCATATCTCCTCCGCTTAGTTCACCAGCTAATTTGTCCCACTCATTTTCTAATCCTATCGTCTGAAGTACATTGAAGGCCTTTTTTACCTTCTCCTTTTCTATCTCCTTCCAGAATTTTTTAATAGGCGCCTTAATGAAGCTTTCTCCGGGGCCCTCATCCACCACTAATATATTTTCTAATACCGTAAGACTTGGAAAAATTCTGGGTATTTGAAAGCTTCTTGCTAGTCCAAGCCTAAAGGTTTCAGCCGCCGAAAGGTTTGCTATGTCTTTTCCATCAAACCAGACCCCCCCATCATCCTTGTTAAGATATCCGGTAACAACGTTTATCAGCGTTGTTTTTCCTGCACCGTTGGGGCCGAAAAGAATTGAAAAGGCCCCCCTTTTAATTCTGATATTTACATTGTTAACCGCTATGAGTTCTCCAAACTTTTTTGTGAGATTTTTAGTTATAAGAATCTCACTCCGCATTTTTACCATTAACTCATCTTCACTATGCTGGTAATATTGAATAAAAAAGGGGATTAGGGTCCGAAGCCCTCTATCCACTGTACGGAATCTGTTGCATAATAATAGACTCCTACTTCTCCCCATTCGACAGCATCATCCGTTTTAACTGGGCGCCATAGAGTGTAATCTGCGACTGCAAGATCTCCATTTTCATTAAGCACGATGTTCCCAGACGCACCCATATAGGAGCCCGCGACTTGGGGTAGTATCGCTTTTACTTTCACAGCATCATATTCATTCACGGCCGCTAAGGCTAGTGCAACAACCCACACTGAGTCATAAGCGCTATATGCGTAGATTGTAGGTTCTCTCCCAATCCTTTGGAAGATCTCATTCCTTACATAATCAAATTTTAGAGTCGCTGGTATTCTGAACATTGTGCTTGTAAAGTTTGTGTCTAAAGCGAACTGAGTTTCCGTTGGATGCCCCACAGGGTCAGCTATATCAGAGAGCATGACGGTCCCATCTGTCCCAAACCATCTGATTTCTCGTAAAGTCGTATAATCTGCAGCGTGCTGGAAGATCGGCACAGCTTCACTATAAGCCACCAAAAAGACGCCAATTTTGTTCTTTGGAACGCCCGTTGCGATTGTGCCCTCAACAGCCGAATTGATCTGTCCTACTAATGCTGCAGGGTCAAATGTTGAAGGGAACTCAATATGACCGATTACTGTTCCCCCTAAGGAGACGAACTTATCCGACATAGTTTTGTCTAAGCCTCTGCCCCATGGGTTTGCCAAGTAAACAGAAACGATATGCGTAATGCCGGTCGAGTAAATTGCTGAGGCTATTGCAGGTCCCTGCAAATCGTCGATTGCACAGAACCTGAATATATTGTCGTCTGGAATAGCTAGCTCCACAGCTGTAGATGAGGGGCTAATAACAAGTACTCCCTCCGCATCAGCGCGCTCCTTTATCCCTGCTACCTGCCCTGACCCCATTGGACCGAGCACTATTTTTATTCCTCGTGCAAGTAGAGACTCAAATTTAGTGAGCGCAACCTCAGGGCTTGTCGCCGTGTCTTCAAATATTAGCTTAATGGTCCACTTAGCTCCAGCTTTTTCGAGAAACTCATTTACGTCTCTCTCCCCTAATTCCCATCCTGTCTTGCAGTCCTCACCGTAGCTTGATAAACCTCCACTAAGTGGTACGAGCACTCCTATTTCAACTGTTCCAGTTAGCCCTACGGGTGCTGCAACTTGCGACGGCGCGGTCATTATGCCTATGCCGTAGCCTGCTCCCAGGCCCGCAAAAAAGAGCGCAATCATTAGGATCGCTACGACTTCCTTCCTCATGTTTCAAATCCCTTAACTTCTTCATTTGCTAAGTTTCTCATATTTAAATGATTCGCTTGTGATTGGAGAAAGAGACCATCTTCGCTTTTTTATTTTCTCGATCTCGTCCCTATCAAGTGGAATCTCTGGCTTCTCTGGAAGAAGACCTCTTGGCCTATAGATCAGAATCAGAACTAAAATTATACCAACAACCAAATCTTCTAGCCAAACAGGCGAGAACGGCAGTATAAATTCAAGCTCGGTTTTATAGAAAACTATGAGCCTTTTCAGCGTAATAAAAGATACTGTCGCAATAACAGTACCTTTGTAATTTGCTAGCCCTCCGAGTATAACCATGGCAACAGGCCAGAACGTCCAACCAACCTTATCGAAGTGTGTTCCAACGACGTAGCCGCCATAATATGCGTAAAGCGCTCCAGCCACTCCGGTGAATGCATATGTAAAAGTCATAACTTTAACATAAAGTTTCCTTACATCTCTTCCAAGTACCTCTGCACACCTCTCATCATCCCTCACAGCCTTAAGGAGCCTGCCAAGCGGGGATTTACCCACCCTGATACAATAATAGCCAACAATCAGTAGAACAATTCCTGATGTTATTATCACACCTATTAGCCGCATGGAAGCCTGGGGGACCCCAAAAAGACTGTAGTTTGTCAACCATCTGAATGGATCTAAAACCGTAATACCGAGAGGCCCTCCAATTAGCGGGGCCCAGTAGTAGGCAATCGTATTGAAACCTATCTGAATTGCAAGAAGGGTAACGCCTAGATAGAAAAGCCGCAGACCGCGAAAAATCGGAAGCGAAGCCAATAATCCGAGGGCACCGCCGGCAATGGCTGCCAAAAGTAGAGTCAGCACCAGCAAAGCGATAGATATGAAAGGATCATCCTTTAGGAATAAGTTAATACGCCCCACGATGGAAAATGAATCTGCAACGTAATCCCCTTGAATGCCAAGGATGTAGGCCATAAGTCTGCCGGGGAGACATCCTATTAAGAATCCTCCCGCTCCCGCGGCCATGGCTCTTCCAAAATCTGGGATACCAGTGTAGCCATAAGCCATGTTATAGCTTAGTGTAACTATAAGAAAAATTAGTATGTAAATGATTAAGGTTGTGAAAAAGTCTATTCCTGGAAGCATCACTTAACCCTGCATCGAATTTTTACGGAGGCAAAAATGCTTCGTAGTTTCTTACTTATCTCACCCCATGGTAAACCATAAAGTCCCTGTGGAAATAGAAATACCGTTATAATCATCATCAATAATGCCACGAAGAAACCATAAGGCAAAATCCATGGGCCAAGGATGTTAGCGAGATAAAAAATTAACAGTGTTTGAGCTAGTCCAATAATGTATCCTCCAGCAAAAGCATCGTAAATCGTTGCAAAACCCCCTAAAACACAGCTAGCAAATACCGATACAACAATGAACGACGATATAGTTGGGTTCGATATCCAATATACAGGGTAAAAGACTCCGGCCGTTGATGGTAGAGCACCAACTAAAAACCAGGTAATCGTACAAAGCCGCTCAGTATCAACCCCTTCACATTCAGCTAAAGAAGGGTCCTCGCCTAGCGCCTTTATGGCAATTCCTATATTTGTTCTAGTGAAGATCAGATGAAGAGTAACTATAAAAGCGAATACAGTTAATGTGGACATTATAAAAACGCCATCTAGTCCACCAAGGGCAAAGTCGTATACTGCTAATGTAAACTCCCTCGTTCTAATCTTAAATGTACGTGTAAGGTAGTCAGCATAAATATTAAGCAGAGCTACCAGAGAAACATCAAGACCTAAAGTAGCGATCATCACCTCTTCTCTGGTGGCCCCCCTTCTCCTTAACGGCTTCACCAGTAACTGATAAATGGTCACTCCAATAGCTCCCCCTCCAATAAAGCATAAGAAAAGAGACGGGTAAAGCCCGATTCCAAAAAGCTTGATACACGTTAAACTTATGTAAATGCCGATCGTACCGAAGGTTGCGACAGCAAAATTTGGCACATTAGTTATGGAAACGGCGAGAGTGCAAGAGATGGCCATAAGCGCAATTATGTTCGCAAAGACAATCGCGCTCGAAAGTAAAGGGGGTATCATATACTTTACCTTAACCCATCTAACTTTACCTTTCTTTTTAAAAACTTTACGCTAGATATTGGTAAATGCCTTGAAGGTCCATTATTTAAAAGGGATATCAGAATAGAAATGTCCTAATGTGTGGGCCATCACATCAGAATTTTAAGGAGAGATTTCGGAAAGCCATGGCCTCAAGGCGCGTTGGAAAGAGGCGCATTGAGCAAGACGGTTGAAGAGGCTCTTGAAGATCGGATTGAACAACAGCCAAAGGGGAGTTTAAGTGATATTTTAATAGAGGTTTATTCATAAAGTTCAGTTGACGTCCTCGAAGCGGGGGTACCCGAGCCAGGTTAAAGGGGCAGGGTTCAGGTCCCTGTCGCGTAGGCGTTCGTGGGTTCAAATCCCACCCCCCGCACCACTTTGACGCCCAGATCGCTTTAAGCTAGCT
>CAZTBK010000045.1:0-8228 GCA_964611975.1 uncultured Candidatus Bathyarchaeia archaeon
CCGCAAGAAATATCCCCACTAAAGATGGGGAGTTTTCTTGCGGTGGTTTTATAAAAAGGGTTCTATCCAATTATCAGCTGTAAATCTTTAGGTTTTTAGCTAACTTTCACTCACGCGGTCGAGGTGGTCTAGTTCAAACATAGCTATCCCTCAGACGGCCCTTTGAGGACATTTAGGCGTACGGCGACCAAGGCGGTGGGCAGAAGGGAAAACCATCGATCACCAACCGATGAGTTAACAGAACCATAAAAAGAGTTATTTATTGGATTTTGCCCTTACCCTTATTGTGGTGCATCGTCTTGGGCGTTGAGTTTTTAAACCCGATCTTGGTTCAGCTTAGCATCGGCGGCATTGGCGGGTTCCTAGTTGGTTACTCCTTGAAGAAAATGGCTAAGTTCCTTGCCTTAGTGTTTGGAGGGGTGTTTATTTTACTACAGTATCTGGCTTGGCAGGGGATCATCGAAATCAACTATGGGGCCCTCTTTGACTTTCTGCAGAGGGGCATCTGTCTCTTTGATCCAAGCGGGTTGATCAGCTTTACTCTCGCAAACGTGCCGTTTGCGGGGTCTTTCGCAGCGGGTTTCACCCTCGGGGTTAAGGCTGGTTAGGGATGGTAAAGACCCATAGAATTAAGTGAACGTTGGGGTCTCCTTAATGACCTATAGTTGATGATAAACCTGATAGCGACTTGCTTAGAATAAGTGAAGATGGGTTGAAGAGAAAGAGAGGCGCGGGAGCTGACATGTATGGGGTGCTGAAGCACCCTATACGAAAAAGAATACTGGAGGTCTTGGGCGAGGGGGGGAGTGTCAGGTTCACCGACTTAAAAAAGGAAGTCAACGTCGGCGTCGGAAAGCTGTATTATCACTTGAACACTTTGGGTGACCTAATCACGCAGGACGAGTACAAGAGGTATATGCTATCAAGCGAGGGTGAAAGGGCGTATAGCCTCCTAAAAGCAGGAGATTACGGGGTCGTATACCCTAAACCCCCCGGAATGCTCGATACGGCATTCTCCATCATGGCGATAAGACCAGTTTTTCGCTTTCTCCGGTTTAACCAGGAAGTCGGCCTTACATTATCCCTCTTAGTCCTCTCGCTTGAGGCGTACATTAACGTGCAGGCGGGCTTAGACCCGATGTTACTATTTTTAATTGACAGGCCCACCATTTCACCATTTGAGGTTTTGCTTAAGTCCATCATCGGCCCCGTCCTCGTCTTCACATTCTGTGATTTAGCGTCCACATATGTTTTCAGGAGGGCAGGTGATCACATCAGCCTCTTTATGGGGATCGCCCTCTCACAGATTCCGCTCGCGTTTTTCTCATGCGTTTGGTTGATCTTCAGTGAGTTGATCAGGTCAAGCCCTCCCCTTGGTTATGCCCTCTTCTTCACCCTTCAAGCGTGGTCGCTTCTGCTCTTGATGTCCGCGCTCAGCGTTTTCAAGAGGTTAAGAGTGAGCCAGGCGGCCTTGATAAGTTTGGCGCTTACCTATTTTAATATCCTGTTGTTGAACTTACCTATGTGATAGTTTCTGGGAAAGAAATGATTAAGCTTGCTAAGTTTGACGGGCACCGGGGATCTTTGGTGGAAAGTTCTTTGAAATCTCCGCATGTTGTGTTTTGTAAATTTACAGGGATGGGTTGTTCAAAAAAAATTGAACAAAAGCCCTAAATATCGTCAGGTAAGCCCTTAAAAATTGAGGGGGCTGGCGATGAGAAAACTGAGGACGTTCGGCGCGTTCCTTGTGGCCATGCTATTTTGCACTGCGGTGTTTAATCCGCATGCCTTTGACACTCTGGAAAATGATTGGATCTCAGAGGCCCACCTACAACCTCATGTTCCGCAAAACAATGGTGCCTCGAGAGCGGAGAAGGCGATAGAAGCGGCTTTGAAGGCGATCCAAAAGGCCAACCAAACGTTGATTGAGGCGAGCGCTGAGGGGGTAAACATCACCCGAGCGGAGTTCCTCCTCAACCAATCCATTGATACCTTAGAGCAGGCGAGGTCAGCTTACGAAGATGGCGATTACCGCGAGGCCCTATTTTTAGCGATCCGGGCGAAGTCGATGGCGAAGATGGCTGAATGGTTAGTCAGGATACCGGGAGGCATCCCAGAATTCGGGGACGACCAGGAGAAGGCCTTGGATGCTATAGTAGATGCTGAAGAGGCGATCGCGATGGCGAACGAGACGATCATCGAGGCGAGTGAGCATGAGGTAAATGTTACCAAAGCGGAGCGTTTACTGCGTCGAGCTATTGCGACCTTGAACAGCTCCAAATCAGCGTTTGAGAACTGCAAATATCACGAGGCTCTACACCTGGCCAATGTGGCTCAATCGCTTGCGGAGAAAGCTAGGGAGTCAGCTGAAAAGGCGTTAGAGGGCATCGAGGAAGCCATGGAAGGCCGAGAGGTCGCTTTGAACGCTATAGCCTCCGCTGAGGAGGCCATCGATGCAGCAAACCAGACGATTGTGAATGCTCAACAAATGGGCATCAATGTAACTGAGGCGGAGGTCATTCTGAACCGGTCTGTTACGGCACTCTCTGCCGCGTTGGAAGCCTTCGAGGGGTTCAATTTCGAGCTGACTTCAGAGCTGGCGGACGAATCGAGGGAGTTGGCTGAAGATGCAAAGGATGCCGCTGAGCATGCTGTAGAAGAGTTTAAGGAGAAAGCTAGAGTTCAGGATATGAAAAGAGCTCAGGAAGCGATAGAAGACGCGAAGGAATCGATGCTTGAGGCTAACGAGACCATAGCCTCCATGATGGCTTCGGGCGTGGACGTCTCCATCGCTGAGAGCCTCCTCATCCAAGCGAATAACATCCTATGTAATGCGACCGATGCGTTTGACAAGGGATACTACGAGGTTGCGATTAACCTGGCCAGGGAGGCCAGGGATTTGTCGGGGATGGCTATGAAATTTGCTGAGTCGGCTCAAAGTGAGCTGTGTTTCGAGACCCTGCAGGTGATAGCTGGAGCTGAGGGTTTCGTCAAATCGGTTAAAGATTACTTGGTTAGCGTCCAGCATGCTGGATTGAACTTGACGGAGGAGATCATGTTGCTGAACTCGTCCTTTTCATGTCTCAGCGAGGCGTGGAAGGAATTTAACGTATGGAACCTTACTGGGGCGAAAAAGCTTGCCGAGGAAGCCAGACAGCTCGCGGAAAGCGCGCGGTCATCCGCGGAGAAATCTTTCCAGGCCTTCGAGAGCGGGAGAAGGGAAGCTGTCCAGGGGATCATCGATGAGGCCGAGAAAGCGCTGTCGAAATTTGAGGGTGAGCTCGAGGAGCTGAGCTCGAGAGGGTTAAACGTGACCGTTTGCATCTCGGTGTTTGAGGTGGCTAACATAACTCTGCAGTTAGCGAAGTATGCCCTATACGATGGGGAGTTCGATAAAGCGAGTGATCTAGCCGAAGGAGTTTTAGACATGGTCGATAACGGTTTGAAGCTGTTATCCTCTCTGTCAGCGTCCCCGGTATCTGAGTTGGAGTACCGAGAGGATGAGGAGGGGGTCCTCGTTTGCTCTTCCGTCGGTAACCTGTCGATGTCGTATGCAAAGCCCAGCGTCACCTTCGGCTACCGAATGAATGACACCTCCCTGGACTTCGGTTTAGATTTTCTGTCGGTAGCCGAGTTCTTTGACGTAAACCATGATAACATAGTCCAAGAGAACGAGGTTCTTCAGGTTTTGCGCTTTGAGGATTCCATCTGGGATAAGACATTGAGGGTCTATACCATAGATGATAATCAGATATTAAGCGTGACCTATAGGACGGTCTCTCCGTATTACGACGTGAGGTTGGAGATCCAGCTCTTCAAGTATCCCATGGTGTTCTCGACGTCGGTCGATGATACGATCGTTGTCTTCGACGTCAGGGGCGCAGCGATGGGTGTGAAGATCAACATCGAGGTGAATAAGTGGCCTTGGACGTCCAGCAGCAGTGAACTTGGCCTTAACCTGCTCATGGACATGGGCACGTCGGGGACGGTCTTCGAAAACTCCACCTTTCAGGGGAACTTGGCTCAGATCTCCATTAACATGTCAAACGCGATCGTCGTGGCAGGATGGTTGACGAAGGCCAAGCTCATTGACCCGAAGGGTGCGGAATCCTTTGCAGAGGTTGGCGTGGGGTACGTGACCGAGATGGACGAGGCTGGGATGAAGCTATCATTGTCCTTCATATACCCGAATTTCAAGGGCTTTACCATGAACCATGATCCAACGATAGACGTGAGGTTAACTCCGACAGCCTTTGTCTATGCGCCTCTCTTTTCGAGGGTCTGGCTTTCCATCGGTTCTGCGACTATGGTCTCCTTCATCGCCTTCTGGGCGCTCTTATCCACGAGACGAGGAAGGGGCGGAAGGCCTTCGAAGAGACGCTATAGCTTAAGGTCGTTGGGCATCTGAGGGCAGCATATCTACAGGAGGGGATGGACGGGTGAACTTCATAGGTAAACTCGCCCTTAACGCGGCGTTGCTCTTCATCGGTTTTTGGGTAGGCTTCGTTTTGGACTCATTATCTTTATATCACGCGGAGGGGTGCGTGAGCTACATCGCCCTCTCAATAATCGGGGCCTTGTCCGTCCTGATCTTATATGGCGCGTTCAAGAGGATGAGGAGTTGAGCGAGGAGTACTGGAGGATACCAAAGCCGAGAAAGCTAGTCGAGATGATAAGGAGGAAACTGGGCGAAAATCATGGCGTTAAAAGGGGCAAGATAGTCGTAAGGGAGATAGCTGAGACCTTTAAATCGAGGACGAAGCTGGCGATAACGACGGCCGTCGCCTACATGCTCTGGATGAGCTTCTACAAAGTCTTAAGCGAGGGGTTAAACGTGCTCATGCCACGCTACCCTGGCCTCCTCCAAAGCATATTCGAACTCGCGATCACGTCACTCATCGCGGCGGTGACCCTGTACGCGCTATCAAAATGGGAGTGAGGGCGTGGGCTCACCGTTTGGTTATTTTAGCGCCCGAGTGTCCTCTGAAGACTCCGTCGAAGACTAATTTTGCGTATGCCTTATGCTCTCACGTCCGTGCCTCCTCGCTATCCTCCTGAGGCCTTGTCGAGCCCGGACCAATACTGGCGGACTTCTTCGGGACGCTCGCGACATCCCTTGGTGAACCAATCAGCTCAGCAGATCCTTGTCCAGAAAGGATGGCCTTAATCATGTCTTAAATGATCTTAAACGAGGGGCCTACCTTTACGCTCTTTCCATAAGTCCCTGATGATTAGCAATGAGATGACTAGCGCAGCCGCTGCTGACAACAGATAAAGCCATACCCCGTCCACGTACGAGAACCTCATCTTCACCTCCGCGTTCGATGTCGGCGGTATGAGGAGGGTGAGGTATCCGTATTCATCTTCCTTCACCTCGACGCTTAACCCATCGCTTGAGCTCACCTTCCAATACGGCATGTAGGCCTGTTTTATGGTGAGTTCCGTCTCACTCTCAAGGCCTGAGATGTCGATGAGTATCTCGTCGGCCCGCAGCCGGGTCACCTTGATGTTGTCGATGGCATCAGGCGGTCGCACCTCGATGAGGGATACCTGTCTCGTCGCCTCGTAGACCTCGATGGGGCCTATTTTTAAGGCCAGCTTGAAGTCCGCGTTCCCCTCTACAAGATGCCTGAACTCCTCCTTCCCTATCATGATCCAGTTTATGCCGAGCCTTGCGTGTTTTCTGATCAGGTCCTGCCATATCCTATCCCGCTCCTCGGGCGGGTAGTCCATCAGGTCGTTTATCCTGTAATCCCTTATCATGAGGAGGGGTTTTAGGACCTTCCCCTGCGGGAACCACCCATCGATGATAGGTTTCTTTGTGTAGGTCGGGAGCAAGTAGACCCACTTTGGACACCCTATGGGAAGTATGCGTGCCTCCACTGGGTTTTCCTTGAAATACTCGACTATCTCTGGTGGGATGTCGGTGTTTGGGGTCAGGTTGTTGAGGTTCGCGGAGACCCCTCCCAGGATCAAGCTTGCGGTAATGGCTGCGCAGAGGATGGTTGCTGTAAGCTTTACGGATATGGCCCTCTTGGTCATCCTCGGGACGTCGATCCCTCTCCGGATTAGCCCGGTCACATACTCACCGGCTAGGATCGCCTGTGGGATGCTTGCGTAGAGGAGGAACCGCATGGAGTCGAGCTTTTCCCAGAACGGTAGGGCCTGGACGAGGAAGGCGTGCTTGCCGAGCCCCAACCACAGGAAGGACATGAACCATATGGCGATGGCGCGCGTCAGGTAGCTTCCCGTCCCACGGATCTCGGCTGAGATCAAGATTATTAGGAGGATCCCGAGGCTGATCGCCACGCAGGCCTGCCCGGCGATCGTGAGGGGCTCGCTCCCCGAAATGGTCCCGTAGGTTCCTGAGGAGGCCCCAAGGACGAATAGGACTGCCAGCCCCCTCCCGATGGCCCCGAGCATGCCCTTTGGGCGAGAGAAGAAGGCCTCCCTTATCCGCATGATGGCTAGGAAGAACTGCGCGGCACCGAGCAGGAGGACCAGGTATCCGAGCCGGAGGAGTTCGGTGTAGTTATAGAGCAGGTTGAAGTTGATGAAGGGGTTCGCCTCCTGATAACCCATCGAGGACAGGAACGGGAACAGCCAAAAGGAGGAGATGAGCAGGGAGCCGAGCGGTGCGAAGAGCGCTGGTTTGGCCATCCGCATGGCGTCCCTCCGATGCAGGTAATGGGAAAGGGTGAAAATGGCAGCCGCTATGGCAGCGCAGTAAGCGGATAGATGATGCGTCAACAAGATCATCGCTGAGAGCAGAGTAAGGATGCATACGTCCCTCGTCCTCCCTCCCTTCAGGGAGCGCGAGAGGTAGACCAGAAAGGTGCACACGATGGGGATGGACATCACGGTCGGGAACCTGTCGAAGAAGAGGTAGTTCTCCATGACTATCGGCGTGAGGGAATAGAGGAGCGATGCTACCAGCCCCTCATCCCTACCCAGGTTGACCTCCCTGGCCAAGAGGTATACTGCAATAGGGGTTACGATATAAAATGCGGCGTCCAACAGCTTATATGCCAGGATCGGCCCAGTCCCGAGGAGGGCCAAGGCCAAGGTGAGCCAATAGCTCAGGGGCGGGTAGAACAGTAGGAACGGGTGCCCCCCGTACCAGAGGTCAGACCAAGCTGGGATGGCCCCACATTCCCTATAGTTCTCGTACGCGTAGAGCACCTTGTAGAGGTGGCTCGATGAGTCCTCGCCCATGGGTATGCCGTCCATTAGCCTGTAGTATGCGCTGAGGGCGTTCAGGCACAGGATGGACGCCCAGAGCACGCCGCGTGTCAGCCCTTTATCGCTGGCCACCGGTTACACCGCCTATTCACAAGCACTGATATGTCTGATATATAACTCGTAAAGCTTTTTAGTTGAGGGCCGTCATCCTTTTATATGTTTCACTTAAGGTGATGGCATGAAGGCCCTCATACTCGCTGGTGGGTTTGGGACGAGGCTTAGGCCTCTGAGCTGCACCAGGCCTAAGCTGATGTTCCCCGTCTTGAACCGCGAGATGCTTGACTGGACGCTCGAGGCCCTATCTAAGAGCGGCGTCGATAGGGTCATACTCGCAGTCAACCACATGGCCGATGCCCTGGAGAGGGCGTTCAGGTACTCTAGGTACGGGATGGAGATCGTGTACTCGAGGGAATCGAGGCCGCTCGGAACGGGAGGACCGATCAAGAACGCGGAGGGGTTCCTGGTCGAGGACGGAGAGCCATTCTTCGTCCTTAACGGCGACGTCCTCTCGGACGTGGACTACGGGAAGCTGTACGAGTTTCACGAGGAGAAGGGCGCGGCCGCGACCGTAGCGCTGCACGAGGTCGAGGACCCAAGCAGGTTCGGCGTGGTCGAGCTGAACGAGAAGGGGCAGGTGATGAAGTTCGTCGAGAAGCCGAGGCCTGAGGAAGCGCCCAGCAAGCTCGTGAACGCCGGGGTGTACATCATGAACCAGGAAATCTTGGGCCGCATCCCGAGGGGGAGGAAGGTCTCCACGGAGAGGGACGTCTTCCCGGCGCTCGCCCGCGATGGGACGTTGTATGGGTACAAGTTCGATGGCATGTGGGTCGACATAGGGGTCCCTGAGGACTTCTACCTGGCCAACAGGATGATGCTTGACCGCCTAGCTTCCGACAGGCCCCTCCTTGGGAAGAACGCGGCGGTACATGAAAAGGCGAAGGTGGTCGCCCCATCGGCCATTGGAGACAGCTCCAGAATCGGAGAGG
>CAZTBK010000046.1:0-865 GCA_964611975.1 uncultured Candidatus Bathyarchaeia archaeon
GATTCAAGAAAGAATCTCATATAATGAGAATTGAAAGTTGACTAGCTGATAACCTATTCTCCGTGTGTTGAAGTCTAGATTCAAGAAAGAATCTCCATATAATGAGAATTGAAAGTTCATGGCTTTTCTCACCTCCGTTATGTTTTGTTACCGATTCAAGAAAGAATCTCATATAATGAGAATTGAAAGCAAGTCACAACAACTTAATTCACGCGGTCTAGCATTATGACAAAACTTCAGTGTTTGTTTTATTTAGCTGGTCTTGTTTCTATGAGTTTTCAAGTTGATGAAGGCTTTTCTATGAACCAAAGTCCAATAGGTGTATAGTGCAATCCAAGCAGTCGACAGTCCCAAAACGGCGAAAAAGTTGGTGCCTAATGAGAAGTTTAAGTAGGCCCATAAGTTTACGAGCATAAAGACGATTATGTTGAAGTAGAAGGCCCGTTTAAACCAACCGTACTTTTCTATGGTGTTTATTGCTTCAACGGCAGCATACCCCCTCGTATTTAACGTATAACGGCCACGCCTATCCCAAACTAGCAGACTTTCCATTTTCTTTAAGTGAAAATCTAGGGCCCCGCTGCTTTTGACCTTTATCGCCCTTTTGAGTTCGCTAAATCCTAGAGGAGATCTAGCTAGAACTTTCAGAATTTTAACTCTTTGAGGATGCGAAATTGCTTCAAAGATCTCGCCGGAATTTAATGATTCGTCCTTCGCCAAGCCGCTTCACCAAATTTTTCAAATGAAGTGCGAACATATATTTCTATTGTCATTGACAGCCAAGTCGTCAAGTCATGACAACTTAATCCGCGTGGGCAAAATGGATTACATGAGGTCTAATGACTTTATCTTGATGTGCTTTGAT
>CAZTBK010000046.1:875-8110 GCA_964611975.1 uncultured Candidatus Bathyarchaeia archaeon
AGCAAGAAAGGTTGGAATGGCTATTTGGGAAATAACTTAGTTTAAATCGATGAAAGCTAGCTATGAAATGAGAAAATTAACCCTTTAAGGTTTCATCAAATATGTTAAAATTCAAATTTAATTTTCAGTAAATATGTTTTCAACGCCATCTTCTCCTTTGATGAAGCCGAAGGCGAGTGTGCCTCTCGGTCTGAAGTGTTTGCAAATGTTGAATCGTAAGCCCCAGCCGCTTGGGTGAGCCTTAACGACTTGCACCTTCGTGGGCGGTGCGGGACACGGGCTATATGCTCGTGTCAAGGGGTGCCTTGACACACCCCTGAACTCGGCAACGGCGAACGAGCCGACCGAGAACCTCCCTGCTTCAGCGGGGAGAGCGTCAAGTGGTGTTCTCCAAACAGCCTTTTGACTTCTTTTACTTCATTAACATCGGCGCTCAAGTCCATATCGCCAATACGAACCCATGCGATCACATTCGTTCCTAAATATCCCTCCTCATAAACGTTTGACCTCTGGGCACCAATCCCAGATGTAAACTACTGCCTCATCTGGATTATCTATCCTGAGGTCGTTTAAAACATCATATTACGCTGTCCTGTTTCCTTCCAGTTCTAGGTGTACTCGTTCCATCCTCCGCCCCTTTCACTTCTCGCCAACAAAGTCAGGATTTGTCTCCCCTTCAATTATTTCTATAGGAAGGCCGCCTGGCTTTTCTCCAGGGGGCAAATAAATCCCTTCGTACTCCCACTTCAGACGATGGGGGGTATAATATGTGAATGAGGAGGATGTGTAGAAAGACGAGTCTGGGTTTCTCCTGGCTTGGTAGCGAACGTCCATCCTTGGGATTCCCGCCGTAGTAGCCAATTTGAGCGCTTTACCCTCAGCTTTGTTCATTCAATCACCTTCATGTACATTCATGTAGATAATCTCATGAGCCCATCTCCCGAAGAGTTACCAGAACCCGGAACGCTTAAATATCCTCTCATATTCCTGTTATTGAGAGCGTCGATGGAAGGTTGTCCGAAGGGTTCCGTCACATAGTGAGGGTTGCCGGCACCAACCTGGACGGGTCCGATAAGCTGAGGGTCGGCCTGACGAGGGTCAAGGGGGTGGGCATCAACTTCGCCGATGCTCTGATCAAGGCCGTGGAGCTGGACCCGGAATCGAGGGTCGGAGACCTGACTGACAGGGAAGTGGCCAGGATCGAGGAGGCCCTAAAGGACCCCTTGAAATACGGCGTGCCGCATTGGATGCTGAATCGCAGGAGGGACCTCCAAACCGGGAAGGACCTCCACCTCATAGGCTCGGACCTGACCCTTCGGGTGAGATACGACATAGATTTCATGAAGAAGATAAAGACTTGGAAGGGATGGAGGCACTCGCTAGGCCTCAAGGTCAGGGGTCAGAGGACCAAGACGACGGGCAGGAAGGGGAGGGTCGTCGGCGTGAGGAAGAAGCGCCTGGCCGCTGCCGAGCTGGGGAGGGAGAAGGCGGGGAAAGGTAGGTGACCTCATGGGGGACCCTAAGAAGCAGAGGAAGAAGTTCAAGACCCCTGAGAGACCGTTCATCAGGGAGAAGTTGTACGACGAGCTGAGGCTGATCGGGGAGTACGGGCTTAGGAACAAGCGCGAGCTCTGGCGCCATTACGCGCAGCTATCGAAGTACAGGGCGATGGCCAGGAAGTTGTTGGCCAAGACGCGAGAGGAGCGCGCCGAGGTCGAGGGGCAGATCTTGACCAAACTGTGCTCCCTCGGGATCGTGCCGGAGGGGGCCGACCTCGACGACGTGTTCGACCTATCCATAAGGGACATACTGGAGAGGAGGCTCCAGACGACCTTAGTCAGGATGGGTCTGGCCAAAAGCCCATTGCAGGCTCGTCAACTGATAGTTCATGGGCACATCTCTATAAATGGGAGGCGCGTGAGGGCCCCGAGCTACCTCGTCTCAAGGGAGGAGGAACACGCGATCGCCTACTCCAGTTCTAGTCCGCTCTCGAGGGAGGGCCACCCTCTCAGGAAGGAGATCCTGGCCGCGTCGACCTCCGATAGATCAGCAGGAGCAGATGAGGTGGAGGCAGGATAGGTGGGATTGTAATGGACGAGATCTTAAACGTCTTCGCAAGGCAGGTCTTGGATTCCAGGGGGAACCCGACGGTCGAGGCTGAGGTCGTCACCGGTAGGGGGCGCTTTTCGGCCATCGTCCCAAGCGGGGCATCCGTCGGTGAGCGAGAGGCCGTCGAGCTTAGGGATGGGGGCAAAGCGTATCATGGGAGGTCCGTCAATAAGGCGGTCAGAAACGTCAGGGAAGTGATAGCCAAGAAGATCCGCGGGATGGACGCGACCGAGCAGGAAGGGATAGACGAGGCCATGATCAGCATGGATGGGACGAGGACGAAGTCCAAGCTCGGGGCTAACGCCATCCTCTCGGTCTCGATGGCGGTCTGCAGGGCAGGAGCGGCTGCTGAAGGCCTGCCTCTATATAAATATCTGGCCAAGCTCTCGGGCAGGAAGGGGGTGACGCTGCCGGTCATGCAACTTAACGTCATGAACGGGGGGAAGCACGCTGGCCTGAAGGACGACATCCAGGAGCAGATGATCTTGCCCGTGAGGGCGAGGACGTACTCTGAGGCCCTGAGGATGGGCGTGGAGACGTATCATGCCTTGAAGGGGATCCTCAAGAAGAGGTTCGGAGCTTACGGGATCCTGGTCGGGGACGAGGGGGGGTTCGTACCCAGAGTCTCGGGCGTTGAGGAGCGCCTGGAGTACATGACGATGGCCGTGGAAGAGGCCGGGTACTCTGGAGAGATCTTCTTAGGTCTGGACTCAGCGAGCTCTGAGTTCTACCGTCAGGGAAAGTATCACCTGTACGGCAAGGATTACGACTCAGGCGAACTCATCGACTTCTACGCGGACCTCATCTCAAAGTATAAGATAGTTTCCTTGGAGGACGGGATGGCCGAGGACGATTGGCGGGGTTGGACCGAGCTGATGAGCGAGCTCGGCGATAAGGTGAACATCGTCGGGGACGACCTCCTGGTCACGAACGTCGAGTACATACGACGAGCGATAGATGAGAGGTGCTGCGATACGTTGCTCTTGAAGTTGAACCAGATAGGCACGGTCACGGAGTCCATCGAGGCAGCGGACCTGTGCTTCAAGAACGGGTGGAAGGTCGTGGTGAGCCATAGAAGTGGCGAGAGCGAGGACGCGTTCATAGCTGACCTCGCGGTCGGACTGGACGCGGGCCAGTGTAAGTTTGGGGCCCCCTGTAGGAGCGATAGGAACTGCAAGTACAATCGGCTGTTGAGGATAGAGGAGGAGCTGGGCGGTGAGGGCAGGTACGCCGGTACCGAACCATTTAAGATTTGAGGGGTCAACCCTAATCCCTAGTGAAAGGGGAGCTGCATGAGCCAGAGAAAGGAGAGATGGGGGATAGCGAAGATATACTCCTCATACAATAACACGATAATCCACATAACCGACCTTACTGGGGCTGAGACCATAGCCAGGTGCTCCGGGGGCATGTTCGTGAAGCAAGACAGGTACGAGTCCAGCCCGTACGCGGCCATGCAAGCAGCCTATTACGCTGCCAAGCGGGCGAAGGAGAGGGGGATCACGGCCATACACATCCAGGTGCGCGCGCCAGGTGGGCATGGGCCGAAGAGCCCTGGGACCGGGGCTCAACCAGCGATACGGGCTCTAGCTAGATCAGGGTTAAGGATTGGGAGGATAGAGGACCTGACGCCCATCCCGCACGATGGGACCAGGCGCCCGGGCGGCCGCAGGGGCAGGAGGGTGTAGCCCCCCCGCCTCGTGAGCAGCCTCGTGTTGGTGGTCAGTAACAGACAGGTGATGCGTCCATGGAGGTCGAAATTTTAGAGAGGGACGATCAGAGCATGCGGTTTATCCTCAGAGACGTCCCCATACCGATCGCTAACGCGATGAGGAGGATAATGATCTCGGAGGTCCCCACCATGGCCATAGAGGACGTGTTCATAATCGAGAACTCGTCCCCGATGGACGACGAGGTCCTGTCTCACAGGCTGGGCCTCATCCCCTTGAGGACCGATCTGGACGCGTACGTCCTCCCGGAGGAGTGCGAGTGCCACAGCGAGCTAGGGTGCGAGAGGTGCAGCGTCATGCTGACGTTAGATGTCAAGGCATCGGATTCCGTCCGAACAGTGTATTCAGGGGATCTGAGGTCTAGCGATCCGAAAGTCGTCCCTGTGAGCGATAAAATCCCCATCGTGAAGCTCGCCCCAGGGCAACGGGTCCAGTTGGAGGCGTACGCGAGGCTCGGCCGTGGGAAGGTGCATGCAAAGTGGCAACCGGTCTCAGCATGCGCATATAAATATCTGCCCATCATCGATGTCGACCACGAAAGCTGCGATGCCTGCGGGAAGTGCGTCGACGTCTGCCCGAAGGGGGTCCTAAGGGTCGATGGTGGCAAGCTCACGGTCGTCGCCCTTGAGAGGTGCACCCTCTGCAAGGACTGTGAGAGGGCCTGTCCCAAGCCATATCCGGCAGTCAGAGTGGGATGGGTCAAGGACGCGGTCGAGTTCCTCGTTGAGTCCACAGGGGCGTTGAGCCCTGAGCGCATCGTTACCGAGGCCATCAAGATCTTGAGGGACAAAGCGGACGAGTTCATCGAACAGCTTCGGGGAGGGGATGGGGCGTGAAGGCCAGGACCACGAACCCTGAGCTGCTCAAGGTCATCACGTTTCTCAAAAGGAAGTCCAATGAGACGGGCTCCGCCATTTGGAGGGACATAGCTGAGAGGTTGGGAAGGCCGAAGCACAGGCGCTGCGCCGTGAACGTCAGCAGGATCAACAGGTACAGCAGACCGGGGGAGATGGTCGTAGTCCCAGGGAAGGTCCTCGGGTCGGGGCAGATGGATCATCCGGTGTACGTCGCTGCCTTCAGCTTCTCAAGGGAGGCCGTGAAAAGGATAACTGAGGCTAAGGGGGAATGCCTCTCCATCCCCGAACTCGTCAGCAAAAACCCCAAAGGGTCAAACGTGAGGATAATCGCCTAGTTGATGGAAAAGCAATTTAAGGACGGTTAAACTTCGTTCGACTGGTTCTGCGCGCGGATCCTCTTCTCCTGAGCGCGTAAATCGCGATGACCGCCACGGTAATCCCTAACGCTAAGGCCTCAAACGGGAAGCCAGGCGTTGCAAGCCCTTGAGTTTCTGGCTCCTGTGGGCTGGCTACGACGCTGATGTGGATTGTGGGCTTGGGTGGTGAGGGTGAAATGTAACGGTTGTTTAAGAGATCATAATATACAACGTAAAAGCCGATCAGGTGCTCGCCCTCCTTATGACCGATTATCCTCCATACGATGGTCATGTTTTCCCCTGGGAACAGCTCTTCTGGCCCAATTTTTTCGATCGGCTGGATGGAGAATACGGGTTGATCGGTCCCCTCTATCTTAGGGACGTCCCAAAGAAACTCAATGCTATGCGCGAATAACGTCCCGTTGTTGACTAAAACGGTCGTTATGTTATAGGCCCTCTCCAACTCGATCTGGTCGGCGTATTCGATCTCTATTTGAATGTCCGGCCCCTGAGCATGGGCGACTCTCGGAAGGATGAGCGATGAAGAGACCATGAGCAACGCAAAGAGGGCCTTCCATGCTGGAGGCGGTAAAAAACGAGGCGTGAACTTATCCAATTTACGTTATCCCTTGGTCAAGGGTTCTTTGTTTAAGGTTGAAGAGGATGATGAAATAAAGATTTCGATTTTCACGCTTAGGGTCCTGTCAAGTCCCGGTTTGGGGTTCTGTTGAGCCTCAGGGACTTTAGCCCCTCGATCCAACTTCCCCCTTCTGCTCACCGCCTTGACCGCATGATCGAAGGTTAGCTGAAAAATAAGATTTACAACTGATAGGTGGACAGAGCCTTCAAACGTAACAAATATTAGTCTGCTTTCACAATATCCGATTGGGCCGGTAGTCTAGTTGGTTAGGACACGATGTCCCGCCTAACATCCGCTTGACGTGCGGAAGATCCCCGGTTCGAATCCGGGCCGGCCCACCATTCATCCCTAGAGTTGTATATTTTTGCTGTCCAAGGAGGAACCCATTATAGATTTTCGACTCTTGACGATTATAAAATCGACAGTAGACGTAAATTTTAAGTTGCGATGGCCTAAGATACTCTCAAACACTTTTAGGTGAAGCACTTGAAAACCATCGAAGATGTCGGCATAACTGGATACGGGGGCTACATACCGCTTTATCGAGTGAGGGCCTCTGAGATAGCCAGGGTATGGGGGAGATCGCCTAGAAGGCTCCCTGTCGAGGAGAAGGCCGTCGCTGGACCCGATGAGGACGCCGTGACCATCGCAGTTGAGGCGGCGAGGAACGCCCTGAGGATGGCTCAGATACCTCCTGAGGAGATAGGGGCCGTCTACGTTGGGACGGAGTCCAAGCCGTATGCTGTCAAACCGTGCGGCACGATAGTGGCCGAGGCGATAGGCGCCGCCCCAGAAACCATGTCCGCTGACTTCGAGTTCGCATGCAAGGCCGGGACGGAGGCCTTTCAAGCCTGCGCTGGGCTCGTCGGCAGCGGAATGGTGAAGTACGCGATGGCCGTGGGCGTCGATACCGCCCAAGGAAGGCCAGGGGACGAATTGGAGTACACCGCGGCGTGCGGTGGTGCAGCGTTCATCTTGGGATCAGACGCGAAGGAGGCAGTCGCCTTGATCGAGGGCACGTACTCGTACGTGACCGACACCCCGGATTTTTGGAGAAGGGGGCATCAGTATTACCCCAGACATACAGGGAGGTTTACAGGCGAGCCAGCCTATTTCAAACACATCGTGGCCGCTGGGGAGGGCCTCATGGAGGAGTTAAACTTAAAGCCGAAGGACTTCGACTACGTGATCCTCCACCAACCGAACAGAAAATTTCCGGTTAAGGCATGCAAGGCCCTCGGCTTCCCGATCGAGAAGATCAAGCCAGGGTTGCTCTCGCCGGAGATAGGGAACGCTTACGCTGGCTCCTCTCCGCTAGGGCTAGCGGCGACTCTCGATGTGGCAAAGCCAGGGGAGAGGTTGCTGCTGGTATCCTTCGGCTCAGGCGCCGGGAGCGACGCGATCAGCTTGCTGGTCCAGGACAAAATACTAGAGAAGAGGAAGAGGGTCCCGAGCATCGGGTCCTTCGTGAGGAGGAAGGAGTACTTGGACTACGCATCATATGCCAGGTATCGGGGAAAGATCAGGATGGGGTAGATCCACG
>CAZTBK010000047.1:0-7897 GCA_964611975.1 uncultured Candidatus Bathyarchaeia archaeon
GTACCAGGGTGGCGTCGTCCCTGGGCGGAAGATTCGCGTGACGTCGGTCGGCGATTGGGACGTTGAGGCTTGCGGGGGCCTCTACCCGAGGTCAAGCGGCGAAATAGGCATTATAAAGATAATCCGCACGGAGAGGGTTCAAGATGGCGTTGAGAGAATAATCTTTTCCGCTGGTGTACCGGCCCTGAAGTTCGTCCAAGACGAGACGATGAGATTAAGGAAGATATCTGAGGCGCTCAACGTACCGGTAGAGAGGGTTGAGGAAGAAGTAAGGAGTGTGCTCGATGAGCTGAAGGGAAGGAGGCGCGAAGTCGAAAAATTGAAGAAGATGGTTGCGGGATATGAGGCTGAAAAGCTCTTGAAGGGGTCCTCCATGATTCAAGACCTGAGATTAGTGACGCACGTCGCTAGAGGTGCAGATGCTGAGTTCCTGATAATGGTTGCAAACGAGTTGATCAGCAGGAGCCAAAAAACGGTAGCTGTGTTGTGCGGAGTAAACGAGACGGCTAGGGTCGTCGTGATGGCAGGGAAAGAGGCCGTGAAAAGGGGGGTTGACGCTGGAGAGATAGCGGCCGAGGTCGCTAAGATGTTGGGGGGAGGCGGAGGAGGTGACCCCTCCTTTGGCCAAGGCGGTGGTGTAAACGTCAAAGAGGCCCCAAAGGCGTTAAAGAGAGTTTACAGTGCCCTGAAAAGGAGGTTTGAATGTTGACCGTAAACTGGAGGGACATCGAGGAAAGATGGCAAAGGGCTTGGGAAGAAGCGAGGCTGTTTGAGGCCGACCCAGATCCCAAACGGAAGAAGTTTTTTGTAACGTTCCCCTTTCCGTACATGAACGGGCCGTTGCACGTCGGCCACGCGTTCACAGCCACAAGGGTAGATGTCTACGCGCGATTCAAAAGGATGAATGGGTTCAACGTGCTCTTTCCATGGGCCTGGCACTGGACCGGTGAAACGATAGCCGGGGCATCAGAGAGGCTCAAGCTAGGCGATCGGAAGTTGATCAGAGCTTTTAAAGAGGTCGATGGGATCCCTGAAGAGGAAGTCAAAAAGTTCATAGATCCAGTTTATATGGCACGTTATTTCACGATGGAAGGCAGGAAAGTCGTGAGAAGGGCCGGTTTTTCGGTCGATTGGCGCAGGGAGTTCCACACAACTTCTTACGATCCTGCCTTCAGCCGCTTCATCCAGTGGCAGTATAAGAGGTTGAGGGAAAGGGGCTACGTGACTAAGGGAACGCACCCGGTTGTATGGTGCCCGAGGTGTGAGAGCCCGACTGGTCAGGCTGATCGGTTGGTCGGGGAAGACGTGTCCCCAGAGGAGTATATTCTAATTAAATTTAGGCTTGGGGATGTCATTCTCCCAGGGGCAACGTTCAGACCCGAGACTGTTTACGGCGCCACAAATCTGTGGGTGAACCCGGATTCGACGTATGTCGAGGCGTATGTGGATGGAGAGAGGTGGATAATCAGCGAGGATGCGGAGAAAAAGCTGAGGGAGCAGCTGAGGGAGGTAGAGGTCATCAGGAGGTTCAAAGGGAGGGAGGTCATCGGTAAGTTTTGTGAGGAGCCCATCAACGGTAAGAGCATACCAATCCTGCCAGGCTGGTTCGTTAAACCAGAAAACGCCACCGGTGTCGTATACAGCGTCCCGGCCCATGCCCCATATGATTGGCTCGCCCTCAGAGACCTGAAGAGGAGGCCCGATGTTCTGAGGAAGTTCAGGATGGATCCGAAGATCGTCGAAGAGATCAAGCCGATCTCAATGATTCGGCTGGAGGGGTTCGGTGAATTCCCAGCCATTGAGGTCATCGATGAGATGAAAATCGCTGATCAGATGGACCCGAGGGCCGAGGAGGCGACGAAGCTCATATACAAGAAGGAGTTCCACACAGGGATGCTAAAGGAGATATGTGGGAAATACGCTGGTAGAAGGGTTTCGGAAGTTAAGGAGCAGTTGATCCAGGACTTTAAAGAGAAGGGCATAGCGGATTCGATGTACGACTTACCGGAACCAGTCATATGCAGGTGTACCACGCCCTGCATCGTCAAGGTTTTGGCCGATCAATGGTTCCTGAAGTACTCAGACGATGAGTGGAAGAAAAGGGCGCGTGATTGCCTCTCTAAGATAAGGATCTATCCAGAGGACGCGCGTAAGTGGTTCGAGGATGTCATCAGCTGGTTGAGGGAGAAGGCCTGCGCGAGGAGGGCTGGATTAGGGACGCCTCTTCCGTGGGCTCCTGAATGGATAGTCGAGACGCTGAGCGATTCAACGATCTACACTGCATACTACCCGATTAGCAGATACATCAATGAGCTCAAGATGAGGCCGGAGAACCTCACGGATGAGGTCTTTGATTATGTATATTACGGTGAGGGAGATCCTAGGACGGTATCTAATGAATCTGGGATATCCTTGAGGACCCTGGAGTTGATGCGCGAGGAGTTTTTATATTGGTATCCCGTGGACCTGAGGGTCTCCGCCAAGGAGCTCGTGCCAAACCATTTGACGTTCTTCATATTTCACCATGTTGCCCTCTTCGCGCCTCAGCACTGGCCGAAGGCCATTGGGGTCAACGGCATGCTCACGATCGAGGGAAAGAAGATGTCGAAGTCAAAGGGGAACTTCGTCACGTTGAGGAGTGCCATCGATAATTACGGAGCCGATCCGACAAGGTGCGCCTTGCTGCTCTCAGCAGAGGGGATGGATGACCCGGACTGGAGGTCAGAAAAGGTCAAGGAAGTGAAGGCCAAGCTTGAGTCGTTTTACAATTTCTCCAAAAAGATCTTAAAATTAAGGGGGGGAGGAGGGACTGGAAGCCTAGAGCGCTGGCTCATCAGCGTGTTGCAAAAGAGGGTGAGGTCTGTCTCGGAGGGCATCGAGGAGTTGAAGACCAGGACAGCGCTTGAAAATGCCTTATTTGAGACGTGGAACGACTTTAAATGGTATGTGAGGAGGGCAAGCAAGCCGAACGCAGCGGTATTAAGGGGCTTGCTGAAAACGTGGGTGAAGCTGATGGCTCCCTTTGCCCCTCATATTTGTGAGCAGATCTGGAGCGAGATCGGTGAAGAGGGCTTTGTCTCAAACGCAAGATGGCCAGCCTACGACGAAGGCAAAATCGACATAAAGTCTGAAGAAGCGGAGAGGCTCGTGAAAGGCGTTCTGGTGGATACCATTAACATCCTCAAGGCTACCGGGATAAAGCCTAGGAAAGTCGTCTACTACACCTCCTCAGGATGGAAGTGGAAGATTTATCTGAAGGCCTTAGAGCTATCCAGAAGCAAGAAGGCCAAGGTCGATCAATTAATGAGGTCGCTTATGGCCGACGAAGAGTTAAGGATACGCGCCAAAAGGACGGCCGCCTATGCTCAGAAGGCCATCAAACAGATCAGCGGTTTACACGGAGACGCCCTCGAAAGACGGTTAAAGATAGGGATGATCGACGAATACGGCATCATACGTGATGCCGTTAACTTTTATGAACGCGAGTTAGGGGCCGACGTTGAGGTTTACAGGGAGGACGACCAGAACCGCTACGATCCTAGAGACCGAGCGAAGCTGGCTGATCCTTATAGGCCGGCTATCTTCGTCGAGTGACCGTAGGGAGGATGAGGGGATGTTAAGGAGGGAACTTAAGGAAGCGATCACAGACCTGAGGTTTCTCCTAGGCCGAGGGTACAACAGGGAGGGGGGCGTGGCGTTCGTGGGAGATAGGTACCAGCTCAACAAGGATGAGAGGCTCATCCTGTACAGGGCGGTCTATGACTCAAAAACCGCAAGTGAGCACGCCAAGAAAAGGATGCCGGCCAAAGAGGTCTCTGGAAGGAGCGTGGCCATCGATGGGTATAACGTCCTCTTGACCGTTGAGACCGCGCTTAAAGATAAAAAGCTCATTCTGTGCGACGACGGTTTCGTGAGGGACGTATCAGCCGTTCATGGCAGGCACAGGCCAACCGAGACAACGGAGCGAGCCTTAAGTATGCTCATCAGCTTCCTGAGGAAACTCAACCCCCGTAATGTCGTCTTCTTCTACGACTCCCAGGTCAGTCTGAGCGGGGAACTGGCCTCAGAGACGAGGAGGTTGTTGAAGGAATGTGGGTTGAGGGGGGAGGCGAGGGCTGTCAAACGAGCGGACACAGAGGCCTTAAGGCATGGAGAGGTCGTTTCGAGCAGCGATGCGGTGCTCATAGATAAGAGCGAGAGGATCGTGGACCTGGCAGGCGATCTCTTGAGGGAGGTCTTCCCGGAAAAGATCGTCAAGCTACCGAGGAGGATAATAGCGTAGCCTTCCGACCGCGTCTGAAGTCAGTGGTTCCATCGCCGAATTCATGTGAAGGCCCTCCTAGATGAAGATGCGGCAAGGGATATGAGCCAGCGTATGACGATTGCCAATCAAATAAGGGATGCTGAAGTTATTTGGATGGGAAAGGGTAAAATATCTCTGATGCTCATAAACAGAAGGGGGTCATAATGCGGGGCCCGTGGCCTAGTCTGGATAGGGCATCGGCCTTCTAAGCCGGGGGTCCGGGGTTCGAATCCCCGCGGGCCCGCCACCTTTTGGGCTCAAGTCCATCGATGTCAGCTCCCCTATAGCATGTAACAGAGCACGTACATCGCAGAAGCCGAGGCCATCGGGACCGTCAAATTGTCGCTTACTGGCATGGGCAATGCTTCAGCGAGCATCCCGGAGAAGGACCCCATCAGGGCAACTTCAGGGGAGACGAAGGGCAAGCAGCCAGCGAAGCTAGCAACGAGGCCTACGACCGAGCCTGAGATCGTCTTTCGCTCGTTGATCCGTAGGGGCGGGCTCCTGATCGCCTTGCCAGCTATCGTGGCGAAACCATCTCCCAAGGTTAATGTGACCGTTGAGGCCTGGGCTATCTGGCGCGGGAAGGAGAGCGATACTATGAGTATGCCTAACAAGCCACAGACCAGGTCATAAAAGGGCTTCCTCTCGAGCTCCTCAGGGCTCCCAAGGAGCGACAAGGCGTTAGGTATCATCGAAGAGGGGATCCCCTTTGACCAGCGGAGGTGCTCGTACAGGAGATAGGGCGCTAAGAGTGAGAAAACGAAGACCGCCGAGGCCTCTCGTCCATGGACCTCCCCAAGGGCGACTACCAATGTCCCGCCTAATATGTGAGAGGCCTTCCTCGCAAACGGCAGGGAGAACGCAGGGTACATCCTACGTACGCGCGAAGCCCCGATCAGGACGACCGCTTCGGCCACGCCGGTAAGGAGGATACCCTCAGCCGGGAAACGACCCAACCAAAAGCCGAGCATCTGGACGGGTAGCGGAAGTATTGAAATGAGGTCCCCCAACGCGATGGTTGGAAGGGGCTTGACCAACCGAGCCAACAGGCGCATCCCTCAGCTCTTCAACAGCAATATATGTCGAAGGAGACGGGCTGGTAGGGGCTCCTCCATATGGATTTTCTCGCCCCTGATGTCCCTGATCATCGCCCGCATGTCATAATCATAATCGTCACGGCACATCCGGATCAGCCTCTTACTCTGCTCGATCCCGCGGGAGAAGACGAACTTTAACCCAGACCTAGCGATCCTGCTTTTAATCGCCATTTGGGAGTATTCCTCGATCAGGGTCGGAGCCCAATAAAGGTTATGTTCCCAGCACTTAAGGAACAACTCAGAGTGCTTCGGCGTCATCTTATCTATCGTAAAGGACTCAGCCTTGCCCTCCAACCCTCCCATGGCGACGAGGAAGAGGGGGACTATCAGGCTCTTGAACTCCCTCAAATCCTCCACGAGCTCGATGGTCAGCTCGATGTCCTCGCTGGTCTCCCCTGGAAGGCCCAAGATCAGTGTGGCAGCTGGGACCCAGCTGTTTCTGGACAAGATTTCGAACGCATCTTCGACCACCCTAGGCCAGTCCTCGGGTTTGAATGGCTTGCACTTCCCAGCCATACATTTCTTGATCAGCTTCGGGCTACCTGTCTCGATCCCAGTTTGGCCGCTGAACCAGAGCACGTCCTCACCTACGCCTATTATGTTCGAGATCTCCTCGACCACGTCCGGCGCGGACGCCACCGATGCGAGAGCGAAGTGGCTTATACCTACTCTCTTGACGCCCGGGTGGCTCCTCACGGCCTTGAAGAGGTTGATCACGGCCCCCTTGTTGACCTCGAACCCCTTGGGCTTATACCTCAGCACGTCCTCGGCGTGCAACAGCGGTTGCCTACCAGCCCTCAGGTTGACATCGACCTCCTCTAAGATGTGTTTAATCGGAAGACAGCGGAGCCTCTGAAGCGTCGGGACGCAAAAGCGACACCCTCTCCCGCACCCACGGGCGATCTCAACCAAGCCACCTATGGTCGGCCCCTTGATTACCGGTATCTCATCCACTGGCACTACTTCACCATACACGACCTCGGGTAACGGCTCGTTGTCCACGGCCTTCTCGAAGATGGACCCAGCGACCCTCTCACCTTCTCCGATGACGACGCAGTCCACCCCGAGGCTCCTTCTGATGACCCAACTTTCTAGCTGCCATGCCCCTGGTCCCCCAACTATGATCCTTGGCTTAAACCTCCTGACAGCTGGGTGATTCAGGACCTCCCTAAACTTCGCAGCCATGTACGCCTCCCCACCGAACAGCTGGGTGAAGGTGGATGTGGCTGGACCGATGCCTAATGGGTCGTTCTCCGTTATGCCGAGAGCCCTCGTGTCCGGTCCGATCACCTTATCGAGGTGATCTGGATGGGCGACGACGATGTCCTCCCTCTTGAAGCCGTAATTTAGCAACGCCGCCTCGATCTTCCTCGTGCCGCAATGAGCGTACTTGACGGCTCCGTTCTCGTCCACCTCAACTGAAGGGCAAAACAGGGAGAAATACAGGCTGTCCGGGATTAGCCCTTTGGGGACACAAGCGCTGAACCCGAGGAAGATGCCACCGTGGTACTCGCTCATCAGGGTCCTATCGGCGGTGAGGACGATCCTGTAACCCTTACCCTGCACGTTCATCGGCCTCCTTTATCCGGCGTGGTGAAAATATTTTAAATATTAAAACATTTGAATTTCTATATAAGCGTTGTTTGAACTTAAAAAATTAAACCGCAAGCTCCGCATAGATAGCGAAATTTAAAGACCACGAGAGGGTATTTATGATCATACATGAGATCAATATCAGGGGGTAGACGCTTTGATCGAGGGGGAGGAAGGCCTGATAAGGGCTACCATAAGGGGCTTTAGCAGGTCCATCATCCTGTGGATATTGAATAAGGAATCCTCCTCTGGATATCGAATACTCAAGGAGCTAAGGAGGCTCACCAACCAGAAGTTTTACTCGGGGACGGTATATCCCCTTCTGTATGAACTGGAAAGGGGAGGTTTCATCATTGGAGATTGGAAGAGCAGAGGTAGACGACGAATAAAATACTACCTGATAACGGACAAAGGAAGGGAAATGCTGAACCGCCTACGAGAACTCTTTAAGAAACCCGTGGGACAGGTGTTAAAGAGCTTTTTAGGTGAGGAAAAATAGGGAGGGGTTCTGTCAAGCCTTGGTTCCTCGGCTCGCCATGATCGCCACTCGGACGAGGGTGAGGGGGATATTCAGACGTCACCAAACTAACTTAAGGGAGACTGGCAGGAGTAATAAACCTGGATTAGGCTGTTCACAGGTCCGTAGGGGTTATATGTAACTTCCCTAGCTATTGATTAAATGATTTTGATGGTTGAGATGGTCAGGGCTGTCAAGTTCGGCTATGATTCAACCGTCCAAACAGAGAGGATACTACGGGACTTCAGAGACATGCTCAACTTCTGCCTGAAGAAAGCCTTCGAAACCAACAGCTTCAGCGTTAAGAAGCTTCATCACGCCTGCTACAGTAAGCTAAGGCAAAGATACGATTATAACAGCCAGTATGTTGTTTCAGCGGTTAAA
>CAZTBK010000048.1:0-7159 GCA_964611975.1 uncultured Candidatus Bathyarchaeia archaeon
TACCTCCTTTGCCATCCCTTTCAAGAATTCGATGGCTTTATCGGCAGCTTTCTTGTACCCGCTGACGATCGTCGTTGGATGTATTTTCTTGTCTAGGAGCTCCTCGGCTCTCTTAAGGAGTTCACCAGCTAAAGCCACTGCTGTGGTAGTCCCATCGCCAACTTCATGGTCTTGGGTCTCAGCGACCTCGACCATCATCTTCGCGGCGGGATGCTGGACGTCCATTTCCTTTAGGATGGCAGCGCCGTCATTTGTGATCGTGACGTCCCCTAGACTATCGACCAGCATCTTGTCCATTCCTCGTGGGCCTAACGTCGTCTTCACGACCTCCGAGATCACCCTTGCGGCTGTGATGTTGGCTCTTAGAGCCTCCTTCCCCCTAGTTCGGCTCGTTCCTTCCTTCAAGATCAGGACAGGAATGCCACCCAATTGACCTGGAGCTGCTGTAGCCATCATACATTCCTCCGATGGATAAAACTTAGGAAAATAAAATCACTATGCTTATATAAGTACTTTTCGCTCTTAACCTAAGGGAAGTTATGGCTTAACTACCTTCGTGACCGCTATCCTGATGTCCTTCGCCTTAACGGTCTTCCTGTTTGCGTTCCTTGTGAAGTCCAACGCCTCCTTGGCAATTCTTATGCCTATGGACTCCAGCGCCCCCCTCAGCTCTTCGGCTGCCTCCGCGCTTACCCTTTCAGCTCCCGCCTTCTTAATTATCCTATGCATAGGGGCCAACGATAGCTCTTTTTGAGCCAAAGACACACCTCCTTTATTCTCTAGCATAAAGGGACATATAAACTTCGTTATTTATAGTTTGCTCGTAGAATCATTAAGTTAAAGCCAAAAATTTAAAGGAAGTCGTTATTTTGGAGGAGACCCTTAAACGATTAAAGAAAGAAGGGCAGCAATTGCAATAAATCCTGAAATTCTTGGAGGACAGGAAAGTGGAGATGCGAGTAGTTAAAGCGAGGAGACTTGCGCAGAAGTTACTCGAGATGTACCCTGAAAGGTTTACAACCGATTTTAACGCAAACAAAAAGGTCCTAGCTGATCTAACGACGGTGTCCTCGAAGAAAATGCGAAACGTGGTCGCTGGATACATTTGTAGGCTTAAAAAGAGGAAAATGGAAACGAAGTAGATAAGAGGGCGCCGCACAATTTCCATTGATGCGTTCAGGGGCTAAAAGGGACCAGAATGGATCTACTAGTTAATTGGTACAGGGCTGGATGGGCCTTCCGCTACCTCAGGGAAGCTAAAGCTGACCTGATGAGCGCTGAAAGGGCCTCATCGTCGTCCACATCGGTGAGCCTCTCGGTGCTCTCAATGAAGAAATCTCAAGCGGCCCTTTACTTCTGCCTAGGTGACCCGATATATTTGGATTCTATGGTAAAGTTCGCGATCAAAACTGGAGGAATGGAAAGACGTGGGATCATGGGTTTCTTAGTCCTTATTGAAAAAATAATCCAAAGGATAAATGACCAAGCAGATGTCTATGACAGGATTATGGCCATAAAAGAGGCAAGGTTCGTGAACAACGCAGCGCAAGAGGTGGTGGAACTGATCACAGGCAGAGGATATAAGGAAGAATATGGACTTTAGTGTCAGAAGGCCATGATCGAGGCAAACGTCAGGCTAGTTGGGGTTCTCCGCGGGATATCTGGAAAGAGCGATTTTACGCTCAAGCTGAGAGAAGGGGACACAGTGGCCATGTTGATTCAGAAGCTCATCGCAGAATTCGATGAGGAGTTTAAAAGGGTCCTAGTGGATCCGGAGAGAAACGATCCCAGACCAAATGTGCTCATACTAGTAAATGGCGTAGAGATCTGTCTCCTTCAAGAGCTCAAAACGAAGCTGAAGAACGGAGACGCCGTAACCATAATACCTGTATCTCACGGCGGTTAGTAAGTTAACAGTTTCTCAGGGTTTAGAATGATTCTCATACCAAGCAGATGAGGGAAAGATGATGTTTGTGAGCGCGCGGCGGGAGAAGCATGTTGAAAAGGATCCAGGAGTACGGTAAATTCGTCTTGATCGCAGGTTTCAAGGACGTGAAAATAACCGACGTAAACTACTTTATAGAGAATCTCAGAGCATCTGCTGAGCCGGCCTCGACCCAGGTGTTCGACGCCGACCGCGTTGCCGGGCCTGAGCACCTCTTCTTCGCGGCACTTAATGCCTTGAAATCCTTTGACCAAGGAAATAACATATCGAAGACCATCGATATGGAGAGCTTGCTCTACGCTTCGGGACAGAGGCAAATTGAGAAGGCCATAGATATGCTTGGGGTCAGGTCAGGTACATCGGATGTGGCCCTTCTCATATTGGGAGATGACAAATCGGAGGTCCAAGGCGCCGAGAAAAGAGTTGAGGAGTTTATCGATGGTGTAAGGGATGATAAAGTCTTGGACGTCAGAAGCAGAGAGAAAGTTCGCAGGTTAATGGGGCTCTTTAATATAACTGATTTAGAACTCAAATCCTTGAGTGAGGGAGGAGGAGCGGATTATAAGACGATCACGAACCTAATAATAGAAAGGGTGGCCTTACTGGCGGTCAGGCGCTGAGGTGAAGGAGAAGAACGGAAGCTGATCAGGATGACCAGAGTTGCCGTCCTCGACAGAGACAGGTGTAGGCCTAAGGACTGCGGTCTCCTTTGCTACAAATATTGTCCGATGGTCCGAACAAACGTCGAGGCCATCAGGTTTGGGAAGGATGGAAGGCCATCGATAATCGAGGCGCTCTGCACAGGGTGCGGGATCTGCGTTAAGAAGTGCCCATTCAAGGCCATATCGATCGTAAACCTCCCGGATGAGCTTGAAGGGGACTGCTGCCACAGATTCGGGGAGAACGCCTTTAAGCTCTACGGGTTTCCGATCCCCAGGCCAGGCATCGTTTTGGGTTTGATAGGGAAAAACGGGATCGGCAAGACCACGGTTTTAAAGATCCTTTCCGGGAAGGTCAAGCCGAATCTAGGTGATTATGAAAGGCCTCCGGATTGGCCTCAGATAATCAAAAATTACAGGGGGAGCCCACTGCAGGAATACTTCAATAAGCTCAGTGCGGGGGAACTGGTGGTCGCTTACAAATCACAGCATGTCGACCAAGCCTTCCGATCGGCATCTGGGACCGTCAGCGAGGTGCTTGAGAGGGCAGATGAGAGGGGGAGGATGCGGGATGTGGCGGATAGGCTACAACTTAGTGCGGTCTTGGACAGGGATGTCAGGGTTCTGAGCGGTGGGGAGCTACAGCGTCTGGCCATCGCCTCCACTGTATGTCGAGATGCAGATGTATACTTGTTCGATGAACCCTCCAGCTATCTTGACGTTAAACAAAGAGTCGAGGCGGCGAGGGTCATAAGGGGCTTATCTCATGATGGTAAGATGGTCATAGTCGTGGAACACGACCTGGCCGTCCTCGATTACCTATCGGATCACGTCTGCGTGTTATACGGTGAGCCAGGGGTCTATGGAATAGTCTCTTGTGTCTATGGGGTAAAGGTCGGGATTAACATCTACCTCAATGGTTATTTACCGGATGAGAACATTCGCTTTAGAGATCAGCCGATAAGATTTCATATCAAGCCACCAGTCACAACGTGGGATGCGTACGATATCGTATTGGAATGGAAGGGCATGGAGAAATCCTATAAAAATTTCAGGTTAAGAGTTAAGCCAGGGGAGATACATAAGGGCGAAGTCATAGGGATCTTAGGGCCAAATGGGATAGGGAAGACGACGTTCATTAAGCTGTTGGCGGGCATCGAGAAGCCCGATGAGGGCCATCGAATGACCAAGGGTGAGGTCAGCGTAAGCTATAAACCTCAGTACATCGCAGCCAGATATGCCGGTTCCGTGGAGTCGTTACTCAGGGCGATAGCTAAACTCGACTTCGCGACCAGCTGGTACAAATCCGAAATCATCGAGCCGTTAAACCTAGGGAGGGTAATCGATCGACGGGTGGATGAGCTGAGCGGTGGGGAGCTGCAGAGGACGGCCATAGCGGCATGTCTATCTAAGAGGGCAAGCTTATACCTGCTCGATGAGCCCAGCGCATATCTAGACGTCGAAGAGAGATTGGCCATGGCCAGGGCCATCCGGAGGATCATAGAGGACTACGGATCAGCGGCATTCGTGGTTGAACACGACGTATCGGCCCTAGACTTCATCGCCGACAGGGTGATGGTCTTCAGCGGGGAACCAGGATTAAGGGGTTGCGCAAACCAGCCGATGGGCCTAAGGGATGGGATGAACTCCTTCCTCAGGGAGATGGGGATAACATTTCGCAGGGATCCGCTAACGGGGAGGCCAAGGGTCAACAAAGAGGGCTCGCGCCTCGACAGACGTCAGAAGGAAGTGGGCGAGTACTATTACGTACCACTCTTGCCGAAAGGGAAGTGAACTATGAGCCTATCGTTGCCATCTATTCAGGAAAAAAATCTTTTATTTTACCAGATATGTTGTCTACAGGGGGCTAGCTAGCATTCCAAATTCTCCTTTATCAAATTAATGTAGAGATTAGCCCGAGTAAGCCTCCGACTGTTATCGCTGTTAAAGCCATGATGGTTATCATTAACGCTAGCTTTTTTGCCCCAAACTCTTGTGCCACGATGAGCAGTGATCCTATGCACGGGAAGTATAATGTGATGACTGAGATGGCGGTCAACGCTTGCATAGCCGTCAAGGACTCTGCGGCTCCCAAAACACCTACAGCCACATCCTTTCTCAGCAAACCCACTATCAAAGCTCCCACGATCTCGTCTGGAAGGTTAAACCATCCGCATATGACGGGACTGAAAAAACCTGCTATCGCCTGAATGACACCCACGTAATACAACACGTTGACCATGACAACGCCTACCATCACAAGCGGGGCTCCCTTAAAAACGAAGCCCTTTATCCTCACGTAGGTTTTCTTGAGAACGTTAGCGAGTTGAGGTTTTCTCCAGACGGGGAGTTCAAGCAAAAGTTTTTCCTCCTCACCTCGAATAAGCACGTTTAGAATAGATCCCACCGTTATCAAAGTCACCAGCAGTAGGAGATATAGGAGAAGAACGTAAATCGGACCAAATTTCCCTAACAACCGCCATATCATCACTTCTTGCGCCATACATGGTATCCCAAACACTTGAAGAAGTGACGCTATGAACCGTGCCTTATCGGTTTTTAGCGTTCTGGTGGCGAGAACCCCCACTATGCTACATCCTGTTCCCGATAGAAGGGGACATACAGCTTCGCCGCATGTGCCGATTTTTTTCATGGGTTTGTTGAAGGGGATGGCAAGTCTCGGAAGAAATCCTACATCTTCGAGGAAGCCTAGAACTAAGTAAAGAACGAGCATAGCCGGGAGTATCATGAAGAACACAAAAAATACTCCAGTAGTGAGGACTCCCAGAGAGGAATAAATTCCGGGCTTATCGCCTACAAGTATGTTATGGATAAACCCTTCAGGGAACATGGAATCAACAATTCCTCTGACTACAGGATCATAAAAGTTACTGTACAGCGAAAAAGGAATGAGATGGCCAACCGCGTGAATTATCATGAGGGCGCCCCAAGTAACGGCAAAGGTTAAGGCTGCCATAATAGCGATGCCGAAAATCGGATGAACCAGATAAATATCGATCTTCTTATGCAAAGTTATCCTTTCTGGATGTTGCCCTATGACCAGTGCACCTATGGACGCGGCTGTTTTCGCTCTTGTCTGGATAAGGTCTTCGCCTAAGCTCTTCAGTTTACCTCTAAGGTTTTCAGGAATCAAGTAAAGCATATGCCTAAATTCTTCATCTTCAAGCGCAATGTACTCCGCTACTGATCTGGAAAACTGTTGTTTTTCTTTGGGAAGTTGACCCTTGATTTTTTTCTCGATCTCGGATAAGACGCTGTCGATGCGTGCGGGTAACTCCGGCGGGGCAGGCTTAGTCTGTTCCTTAATGATCTCAAGGGCGGTGGTGAGTAATTGTTGGATTCCCTTTCCTTCGGTGGCGACCGTGAACACGACTGGTATATTAAGCATCTGCTCAAGTTTTTCTCTGTCGACATGTATTCCCTTATTTTCCGCTCTATCTACTTGGTTAACCGCCAATATTGTTGGAATTCCAAGCTCTATTAACTCAAGCGTGAGGTAGAGATGCCGTTTTAAACTGGTTGCATCCACCACGTTTATGATTAAATCTGGTTTTTCTTCAAAGATGATTTTCCTAGCCACGCCTTCAGCCAGGTTTGCTGGAACCATAGAATATGTTCCAGGAGCATCTATGACCGTGATGTGCAGGTCCTCTGTTTCAATTCTGCCTCTATACACCTCAACGGTTGTACCCGGATAGTTCGAAACTATGGCTGACAATCCCGTGAGTTGGTTGAAAATTACGGACTTACCAACATTGGGATGACCGTAGATAACTATCTTCGCGTGCCTCATGACCTCACTTCACACAAGATTTTTGATGCAACCTCGTCGTCCATCGCTATTATCGAATTTTCCGTTTCAACAACAATAGCTCCGCGTCTCCTCTTACAAACTACTGTAACTTCCCTTCCGGGAACAATCCCCATCGACGCGAGTCTCCTCCGAAGCTTAAATCCGACATTCACTTCCTCAATGGCGGCTCCTCCGTCACTTGGCTCCAGATCGCTTAACTTTTTTTCCATGTGAACCCCTTCAACCCGCTGGCTTTAGGCTGCCTAGACGAGCCTAGCGTTAGATAAAGTCATTCTTATTAACGCCGTTAACATTAGTAATTCTGTTAGCGTATTTAAAACTTTTTCTAAAAAGCTAGGCACGTTACAAGAAATCAAACACTTACTTTTTTGAATGTTTAAGGGCTAATAGAAGTCTGTGTTGGCAGATTTGGGCGAGGCGCAACGAAGCGTTTTAGCCGTCGTCAGGGAAGTCTGCCAGTTTTTTGTCTTTCTCAATACACCTTTGTTTTTTCATAGCTTCTTGTTAATCTTTCATTTTCCCCAAAAGGACAAGCTTAAGAAACTTTCCGAAATCCCTCAAGTGTGGGAATATGGCTGGAGTTTCTTTAACGTAGCGTCTATGCTCTTCTCCAAATCGCTCCATCAGCTCCTTGTCTTCGAGCTTAATCTCCAAAAAGTTTGGGATGACGTAAATCAGGGCCGTCAGAATTGCGAGTGAATTGTTTCTTAACAGAGCAAA
>CAZTBK010000049.1:0-7094 GCA_964611975.1 uncultured Candidatus Bathyarchaeia archaeon
GCCATTGCTAAGAGGAAAGTTACATTTTAGATTCTAAGTGAGGTACGTTCACTGCTTAAAAAGTTATCGCCAATCTGTTCCGGCATAAATGTGTTGCCATATAAATTAGTTATTATGATTATTATTGATCATCCTAGTTGAGGGTCGTAACTACTTTAGCAGAGATGAGACGTTAATATATTGTTTTTTATATGATTTTGAGTTGGTGAAGTTATATGGGTAAGGGGATAGTTTCGGCCATTAGACCTGAAACAGAAGAGCGCGTTCAGTATCATATACATCTAAAGCCAGGTGACGTCTCTCGTTATGTGCTTTTACCTGGCGATCCAGATCGAGTATCCAAGATAACTAAGGGATGGGACGATGTAAAGGAGGTGGCGAAGCACAGGGAGTACCTCACGCACACTGGCTTCTACAAGGGCGTGAGGATCTCTGTCTGCTCAACAGGCATAGGCTCTCCGGCAGCAGCTATAGCTGTTGAGGAGCTCGCGAATATAGGCGCTGACACCTTTATCAGGGTTGGAAGCACGGGCTCGATTCGAGAAGAATGTAAATGTGGTGACCTGATAATTTCCACAGGTGCGGTTCGACTTGAGGGGACGAGCAAGGAGTACGTGAGGACAGAGTACCCTGCCATCGCAAGCTACGACGTCGTAGCGGCGCTGATCGAGGCAGCCGAATCCCTCGGGTATCGTTATCATGTGGGCGTCACGGCCTCGACCGACTCTTTTTACTGCGGTCAGGCACGCCCGGGCTTTAAAGGGTACAGGCAGAGCTGGATCGATGACCTCATACCAGATCTGAGGGCCGCTAACGTATATAACTTTGAGATGGAGGCCGCTGTGGTCTTCACGTTGGCAGGCATCTACGGCCTCAGGGCAGGGGCCATCTGTGCTGTGTTCGCAAATAGGATCACCGATGAATTTAAAGTAGTCGGTGAGGAGGAGGCAGGGAAAACAGCTGCCGAGGCCGTGAGGATACTGCATGAATGGGATGAGGCGAAGGAAAGTAAGGGCAAAAAGCACTGGTTTCCGGCGCTCCTCTATGGGAATTGACGCTCTCCTCACTGAAGCAGGGGATTCTCGTGCACGACTTCCTCGGCGTTCAAAGGACGTCTGTGTCAGCGTTTACCCTTCACGACTCAGATGCTATCTGTAATGGTTATGCCGCTAACCAGCAGATAGCCTTATAAGAGCAAGCCTATGTTCCATGCTTATCCTCTCCTGAATTACATGTTGAGCCTATCTACGCCCTTCTCAGCGCTTCATCCATTGCTGTCCTCGATGGGATTTACAAAAATATGGCGAAATCCACTGGGTAGGAGGGATAATTTCCGTCATCACTAGGTACCTCCCTCCAGTCAGAGAGTCACCATCTGGCAGTTAACAGGTTAGTGGCAAAAAACCTTATATGTAGCTGGACCGCATATAAATTTGCGGTTTTTAGCAATAAAATGGTGAAAGGAATGAACGTTAAGGGGATAACAAGGACCACTGCCATCATACTGCTCGTCGTCATCGTCGTCATCGCTGGGGTTGCCTATTATTATGCTACGTTGCCGCCGCCGCCACCAAAGGTCAAGATCGCAGTCGTTTCTGACATCGGAGGGAGGGGCGACCTCTCATTCAATGACATGGCCTTCAAGGGAGGCGAGGAGGCTGAAGAGGACTTTGGCGTCGAGATGGTCGAGATAATAAGTAAGGTTGAGGCCGATTATGTCCCGAATCTTGAGATGGGCGCCAAGGACCCGGACGTCAAGCTCATTGTTGGTGTAGGTTTCCTCCTAAGTGATGCCCTCGTTGAAGTAGCGAGGAAGTACCCTGACAAAAACTTTGCTGGGATCGACACTTACTCCCAATCCATAGTGCAGGCTAACTATCCAGATGAGTATCCATTACCTAACCTGATGGACATAGTGTTCGAGGAGCACAAGGGGAGCGCTCTAGTTGGGGCGCTTGGCGCCCTCCTAGCTGCTTACTATGGAAAACCTCACATTGGAGGTGTATTCGGGATCGAGATCCCCGTCCTCTGGAAGTTCGAGGTCGGGTACAAGTGGGGTTGTGACTGGGCCGTCAATTGGACTAAGGAGAACCACCCAGAGCTGACCGCTGGCATCGTCTCAACCCCAAGAAAGGAAAGAGTCCTTTGGACATACACCGGGACGTTTAGTGACATCACAAAGGGGTACGAAGCTGCTAAGCCGATGTACGCAAAGGGCGCAGTAGCCGTCTACAATATAGCGGGGCCGCTGGGGCTAGGGATAAATCAAGCCGTCTCAGAGATCGCTGAGGCTGAAGGATTGGAGATGGGGCCGCCATTCTGGATAGGCGTCGACGCAAACCAAGACTGGATAAACCCGGGTTTCGTCATAGCTAGCATGATGAAGAGGGTTGACCGTGCCGTGTATTACGCCACTAAATTGGTTTTGGATGGTACTTTCAGAGATATCGTAAGCGATACGAATGGAGTACTCACACTTGGGATAGGAACTGAGGTGGCTGGCGTCCTAATGGAAGGCATATCCGTTAGCACATTGGCGGATCTGGATGAGTTCATCGCAATGGGTGAGAGGGCCGAGGAGATAACGGGAGAGAAAGTGCTCCCAGCGACACCAGATGAGATTCGGGCTAAGGTCAGAGCGATGAGAGAGGCGCAACCGTCATGGATTTGGGACGCGGTGGCGGAGCTTGAGGGACTGATACGGGATGGCACAGTCGAAGTTCCGTTAGTCATGACCGAGGACTTGATAGCCTACTGGCGCGGGGTTCTCGGCTAACCCCAACTCACCTTTTTTTAAGTCTTTAAAGAATGGTTTAAACTTCGTAAACATCCTCATCACTCCCTTGGCCTTATCCCTCCCATCATCATCCCTATTTCCTTCCTGCTGAACTCTTCAGCCCTTCCGATGCCCAGAAACTCACCTTCATACATCACAGCGATCCTATCACTCAATTGCATGATCTCGTCAAGATCAGAGGACACCAGTAAGACGGCCTTGCCTTCGTCCCTCATTTTTATAAGAAGCCTTCGTATGTAGAGCGTGGACACGATGTCTAAGCCGCGCGTCGGGTGAGCCGCGATTATCAATATCGGCTCCTTGCTTAATTCCCTTCCAACGACGAGCCTCTGTTGGTTTCCCCCGCTGAGGCTTTTGGCGGGCGCCCTCACGCTCGGGGTTACGACGTTGAACTTTTTCACGATCTCCCTTGCGAACTCCGTTATTTTCTTCCAGTTTAAGCGGCCCAGTTGGAGGAGGAACGCCGGCTCCCATTGTCTCCCTAAGATGCTGTTCTCGGCAACGTTAAAGTCCAAGGCCAGCCCAAATTTTCTCTTGTCTTCTGGGATGTGAGATAAGCCCATTTTATATAGTTCCTTAGCACTGGACCTAATGACGCTTAACCCCTTAAGTTGAACTTCACCGCTTTTCTTAGGCCTAAGACCGGTGATGGCCTGGATTAGCTCGCTCTGTCCGTTCCCTTCAACCCCAGCTATCCCGAAGACCTCACCAGACCTCACCTCGAACGATAAACCCTTGACGGCGACTGTCCCGAAATCGCTCATAACTTGTAAGTTCTTGACCACGAGTACAGGTTCCCCAGCGGCCCTTTTCTCCCTGGTCACACGAGGGACCTCCTTGCCAACCATCATCACCGCCAACTTCTCAGGTGTCGCCTTGCTCGTCGGTATCCTCCCTGTGACTAATCCGTTTCTAAGGACAATTATCCTATCGGAGATCTCGAGCACCTCTTTGAGCTTATGGGTAATGAAGACGATGCCCTTGCCTAGCATCTTCAGCTTACGCAAAACACGGAAAAGCTCATCCACTTCGATCGGAGTGAGGGAAGACGTGGGCTCGTCAAGTATTAGAATCTCTGTCCCTCGGTATAGTACCTTCAGAATCTCAACCCTCTGCTGAAGGCCTAAAGACAATAACTCGATGGGGGTATCCAACGGGACAGTTAAACCCGTCTCTTTTGATAAGGAGGCTAGCCTCTCCCTCGCGGCCTTCTGTCTGAGGAAAGATAGAAGTTGGATTGGAGAGTTCCCCTTTGTCTCCTGTCCAAGGAGGATGTTTTGGACAGGTGTGTATGGGGGGACGAGGGCAAAATGTTGATGGACCATCCCTATCCCAACTTTCAGGGCATCAGAGGGATTATTAAACCGCATGCTTCGACCTTTTACGTAGATCTCCCCGCTTGTCGGTGGGAGGAGGCCCGAGAGGATCTTCATCAGGGTTGTCTTTCCCGCGCCATTCTCCCCCAATAATCCGACAATCTCCCCCCTCCTCACCTCAAAATCCACACCGCGTAGCGCAATCGTGCCATCAGGGTAAACTTTATGTATGGATTTCATTTCTATGTAAGGTTCGGATTTCATCTTCCCTTGACCCATAGGCTTTAATTAGTTAGATGGTTTTAAACCTTTCCTAACAATTTTGAACAGTTTAGCACTTAATGATAACGTCCGACGTCGAACGCCTCGTTAAGTTACATATCTGATGATATATGAGCTTATAAATTGGCGCACAAAAGGCCTAAGGCATCTGTTTCAGGATGAACGGACAAAGCTTAAATGCGCGAAGTCCAAGTATCAAATGACCTCATTTAGCTTGTTGAAACTAAAGACACATTGTAAGAGACGCGCGGTTACGTGAGGAGATATATCAATGGGCCACTCTAAACCCCCCAGGATCTCCGTGTCTCCCTTCATACAATCAGGTATCAGCGTGCTCTCAGGGTTATCACTCGGGGCGCTGTTAATGGTGACGTTCGGCTATGACCCGATAGTAGCATACTACTGGTTATTTAGGGGGGCCTTTGGCAGCCTGCCAGATGTCATGGAAACGCTGGCCTTCGCGACGCCGCTGATGCTCACAGCGATCGCCTTCGCGGTCAGCGCAAGGGCGGGGCTGTTCAACATCGGCGCTGAGGGACAGATGTATCTAGGAGCCTTGGGCGCCGCCGCTGCTGGCGCGGCCGCCTTCCCAGCGCCGTTCCATGTGATAATCGCCACAGCTTTCGCGATGATCTTAGCTGCCATCTGGTCCATCCCTGTGGCTGCCCTCAAGATATGGAAGGGGGTTCACGAGGTAATATCCACTATTATGTTTAATTGGATAGCTTACCACTTTGTCATGTATATCGCCATCTATTACTTAGCAGAGCCTGGTAGGGCAGAGAGAACTACGCCAGCCTTGCCGAGCGCTCGCTATCCTGTCTTGATGGAGGGGACGTCCTTAACAGCCGTGGTGTTTCTCGCCGTGGCGTTTTGCATCGGGGTTTACGTATACTTGTGGGGGACGAAAGCAGGTTATGAGCTGAGATTGACCGGAGTTAACCCGGATGCTGCAAGATATGCTGGTGTGAACTCCCCACTCATAGTTCTTTCCAGCTTCATCATTGGGGGGTTGTCAGCTGGGCTCGCAGGGGCCAGTCAAATTATAGGCAGGCCTCCTGCATGGTCCCTTTACGCAACTTTGGGTAACGTCGTATCCCTTGGGTTTGACGGGATAGGGGTCGCCTTAATAGGGAGAAACCATCCCATAGGTATCATTTTTGCGGCCATTTTTTATGGAGGGCTACAGCATGGCAGTAGATTTATGGAGTATCATGCCGGGGTATACTCTGAGCTGGTGCGGGCTGTGAACGGTCTAATCATCATAGCCCTCGCTACCCCCGAGATCGTAACGATCCTGAGGAGGAGGTTTAAAATATGAAGTCCCTCTATGGCCTCAAGAAGAGGACCATCTGGCTCTTCGTTGCCACGATCTTGGTTGCGATCGCGCTTATCTATGTTATAAGAAAATTCGGTCTGAGCGCGACCTCCCTCTTGGAAGGGGGGCTGTTTGCGATGACACCGTTAGCTTTGGCAGCGGTAGGGGAATGTGTGAATGAAAAATCCGGCGTCGTCAACATAGGGCTAGAGGGGATATTGCTCATAACCTCAGTTATTGGGGTTTATGGGGCAGAACTATTTGGGAACGGTCTTTTTGGGCTTCTGATAGGGGGGTTAGCAGGTGCTCTCATAGGGCTTATCTTCGGCGTGATAAGCGTCTACGGAAGAGCAGATCAGACTGTTGCCGGAATGGGTATCAACATGTTTGCCCTCGGGTTTGTCCAGTACCTCCTGATGGCCATATGGGGTTTCCCTGGGATTCATATCGTCGAAAGGAGGCTCATGGTGAGGCCAATATACACTCCCCTTGGGCGACTTAACATTGTAACCATTTTTGCTATAATTATTGCTGCTCTTGCTCATATCTTCCTATACAAAACAGTGCTCGGGTTCAGGATAAGAGCTGCAGGGGAGAACCCAGAGGCCGTAGATGTGGCAGGCATAAGGGTCGACCTAATTAGGGTTTTCACGAGCACCTTTGGGGGGGCATTATGCGGCTTGGCTGGGGCTTTCATGCCCCTGGCTTGGTTCGGCGGCATCGTAAAGGAGATATCAGCTGGTAGAGGTTTCATCGCTTTGGCCTGCGTGGTATTTGCTGGGTTGGAGCCGTTATTGGCCCTAGCTGCCGCCTTCATCTTCGGCTTCACCGAGGGCCTCGCTTTCTCCATAGCGGTCACACCAGGCGTTAAGGAGATCATACCGTTCTATTTCGTGAACATGATCCCTTACATCTCCACCCTCATAGTCGTAACGGTCGCTATCGGCAAGAGAAGGTTCCCCAAGGCCAGCGGCGTGCCTTATCGAAGGGAGTAGTTTCGTGCCACAGTTAATGGCATTAAATCGATCGTAATTAGCATGGCCATGAAATCTTGAGTGGTGATTCCCGTGCGAGCTAGGATAATCGCCTTAGGGGACGCGAACGTCGATATCGTAGCGTTCACAAAGTCATTACCTGCCAGAGGAGGGGAGGGGCTAATTCAAAAGTTGGAGATGCGTGCTGGTGGTTCAGCTGCAAACTTCGCGTTGGCCATCTCTAGGCTCGGTATGGATCCTGGGCTGATCGCAAAAGTTGGTGATGACCTGTTTGGACATTTTCTGATCGAACGTCTCCAGGAGGGAAATGTAAACGTCGACCAGCTTCAGATCGGCAACGAAGATCGCACGGGCATGGTCTTTTGCATCGTGACTGAGGATGGCGA
>CAZTBK010000050.1:0-7023 GCA_964611975.1 uncultured Candidatus Bathyarchaeia archaeon
CGTTAGGAAGGCGGTCAATTTGGTGTTAAGGCAGATCTGGAAAAGAAATCTTAATCGGAATAAGAAGGCGATTGAAACCGCTAGAGAGATTCGGAAAATGGATTCAAAGAGCGCTAAGTGAGTTGATTTTGACGCAATTTTGAGGGTTGAGGAGCGCGGCGGTCCCAAAGAGGGTACGAAGGGTAAAAGTGCTGGCGCTCCTTCACCCTAACAGCGTGCATCTAGTTTGGGCTTATAGCTTTTATCCAAATTGCCTATGGTGACTTCAGATGTGCGCAGAACGCTAAAGACTCAAGTTAATACGCGATTTAACCACGCAGAGACATGTCTTTCTCGAGGTATATGCGTCGAACCCTAGGAGTGGAATCGTGATCATTCTTCTTTCTCCACGATGATGGATGTGGGTTGAAGAACTTTGTTCACTAACTTTGTTCATTAACAAGCGTTCGCAAGGGAATTATTTACTTTGATACTACGGTTTAGCGATGACAAAATGAAAATAAATAGAAAGAGTGTCTTGCTGGCTTCGGCTGTTTTTCTGTTGATAGCTTTGACGGTGACACCGCTTCTCACAATGTCAGTCCTATCAGACTCGCTTCAAGACGCCAGTGTAGGAGACAAATATACGGTTATAACCATCAACGGGAAAGCCATCACCCGCATCGAAGGGGAGATTGTTACGGAAGACGCTTCTGTTTGGCTTGTTTGCCAAATCACTGAGAAGCACAGAAACGAGGTCTTGTTCAAGGTGACTGAGGGTGTCATAGAAGTGAATGGAACGGCTTACGAGGTTATACCTCGGTGGTGGAGGGGATACTACAACAAGCGCACGAAAACCGCGTGGTACCAAGGGTATGCTCAGGACGAGGGGGGAAACAAAGCCTACTTTGGCCTCCATACTATCGACACTGAATCAACCCCCGAAGGATGCTTCATGCGAATGGTCGGCGCGTTCAGAACCCCAGAGAAGGTGTACTGGAAGCTCGTTGTTCAAACCTATCGATACAAGTCAGCCTAAACTTCAGACCCATAGTCCGGGTTTCATCCTCTCTCTTTTTTGTTTTGGAGAATGTTTTGGGAGAAGTTCTGCTTATAGAGCCACAAGTCGAGGAAGCCGTGCAATCGAAGTTTATATTTATGACCAACGGGGCAAATGTATACGAGGGGACGATGTCCTCCACTGGCAAGTACAGAGATAAGGCCTACATCCGAAAGGACATACTTCTCAAGTTGGTACAGTACGGCAGACTCAACCAGACAGCTCTTATAAGTTACTGCGGCTTAAACCTCAAGAGACATAAGAAAATGTTGGATGAGTTAGAGAATAAAGGGCTCATCGCCAAGGAAGAGATTAGAAGGGGAAAGAAAAGGATATCCCAGTATAGAATCACTTCGGCTGGTATCGACTTTTTCAGAAGGATCCTAGAACCTTACGAGGCTATGTTTCCGAGGAAAAGGGGTTAGTTAACATTGTTTCAGAACGAATTTATGGTCATGAATCGATTGTAAATTGGGAGATAAAATGAAACGCTCAGAAGAAACGCCTGAAGAGAGACGAGCAAGCCTACTAGAGATATTGGATGAATTGATTCAGCACATTAACACGGAGCGAATGTGGTTTAAGGCTCTGTGCTTTTCTTCGGTTATACTCGCCCCCGTATCTCTCGTCTTCACCCTCTACATGTTCTTTCATCAAGGAATTTTGAGGGTGCTCTCCAGATTGAATCCGATAATCAGTAGGATTTTTCTTTTCTATCTGTTTGGAAATTTGCTGATTTCCGCCTTATGGCTGATTTTTGGTTTGAAAGAGTACAGTTTCATAAGAAAATGGAACGATCGATTCAAGAGCTATTTTTCGTTGAAGGAAAGGTTAGACAGGGAGCTTAGGGAAGAGTTCGAGAAGTGACTCTTAGAGCTGGGGGTTCGTAGCCCGCCCCATAACCCACAAATAATGTGTATCCCGCTGTCGGGTTCTTCATCGTTATTTTGATTATGACGCCTGGCTTTCTGCCTACAACGCAACAAAACCAACTGTCCTCATTTCAATAAGAGCTGTTGGTGGCCCAGGGGACGACGCGTCTGCAGTACGTTGGGGTTTTTCTGTTATATGCCGGAATGATAGAATCTCTAAAAGAGGATAAATCCCAATATAGAAAAATTAGGATGAGTACAAAGAATATATGAAGAGAGTTCCTATGTGGAATTTCCTAAAGAAGAATAAGGAAATCGAGTTTTTTAGACAAATCAATTATAAGGTGACTTGAAATTTCTGTCAGGGAAAATTGGGGATGTCCCCCCCTATTTCAGACGCAGATTATGCAGAAATTCCACCGATTATGCAAATTATTTTTCTTTGGACGAGTCCTTATATTGATTAATTACCAAACTTTTGAGGCCTGTCAAGGAAAGGTCTCATCCCAGTCATCAGATAAGACTTAACGCCCCCGAGGAATATGATAAAATAATTGCGGTAGACTCGTTGGAGAATCTTAAGCCGAAAAACCCTTCACTTTTCACCCAAGATTCTTTGTGGACAACTCTTGCGGCCAACGCTGCTTATTTTCAGCCTGGATTTCAGTTAACAAAAGAACTTGTTTATTATTAATTATTATTTAAGATAAAAAGGTGAAGGGGCCAAGCATGAGGGGCATGAAACGCAGATGTTGAGCAAGATAACAGACCTCATATTCATCGGAAACAGGCTGGACGTCTTGAATGAGGATGATCTGCTGAAGAGGGGCATAACTGCGGCGTTCAACGTGGCCTGGGAAGTAGACGGGAGCTTCGAGAGGGTCCGCTACTACAAGTACCCTTTCAGAGACTGCTTGGAGGATGGGGAGGTCTTCAAGAAGCTGATGGAGGACATGCGCTCAGAGCTGAAGCTGAATAATAGGATAGTCGTGTACTGCGCGGAGGGGATAGACAGATCGCCTACGGTGGTCACATGTTACCTCATAATGAGCGGTATGAAGAGGGACGAGGCTTGGCGGTTAGTCAAGGGGAAAAGACCCATGGCCTGGTATCATGGGGACTGGATCGACAAATTGGTTCGCGTGATGCGCAAGAGAGGATGATTTGTTGACTGGGCTCTGAGCTTACTTACCAGATCGGCGTTTCAACTTCGTAAGGATGATCACAGCGGCCGAGTGTGAGCACCTCCTCCTGCTCCTGAACCCAGGACAGTTGCAGGTCACCGTCCCTTCGTAATCTACCGTGACCGTGTACGTCCCGTGATCTCCCACGACGCTCCATGAGTCCTCGCTGATCCGCTCAACTCTGCCGCTCTTTATGAGGGACCAAGCCTTCTCAATCATCTTGTCGATGGGCAAAGGCGATCTGCTCGTAATGACTGTAAGAGAAAAATCGTAATCCTCATTAAAATATTGATCGCTATGCCGCTTCCCTCTATGAGGGAAAGAAAAAGGTGTTGGTGTTCGGGTTCGATGTGAGATCGTCTCTCTTGTGAAAATCTAATTGGTTAAGAAACCAGAAGCATCATGGCGTTCACAAGCCATCTTAGACACCCGAAGCCGTCTGACGGCCCGTGAGCGCCCCCTAAATATCATTTTCGTTAACCGCTCGATAAGAAACCTTACTCAGAAATGGGCCTTACATTTACTGCCCTTGGGCCTTTCGGAGATCTCTGTATATCGAACTCCACCTTCTCTCCTTCCGTCAGGCTGCTTTTGCCCTGTATTTCTGAATGGTGAACGAAGACCTCAGTCCCGTCGTCGCACTTGATGAAGCCGTAGCCCCTTAAGCCCAGCCATCTTTTCACTACACCCGTTGTCAAGTTTTTCACCTCTTTTGCACGTGGGTCCTGTTACAGTTGCTCATACCCCCTAATATACCTTTGCCTATGCATATGGAGAGCATGCGCGGAGTTCGTCTTTAAAAGGCAACGTTCGACCCATTTGACGATCGGAGCGGAACTACTTTTTCTTCTTCGCGTGTGATTTCCTTTCCTCGACCTCCGATTTCTTCAGCGTGATCTCAATGGTCGATACCCCCCTCGTATTACCACCCTCCCTTGACATTTTTTCGGTCCCTATGGTGATGTCACTGACCGTCAGTCCCTTTACGAACCTGCGCCTAGATATCTCAGCGACGTCGACGGCCGTTGAGATCGCCCTTCCTCTGGCCTTTAAAACAACTTCATCGGTATTTGCGGAAGAAAGGCCTGTCAACACCGCTAACACATAGCTCATGGGAGGTTTCCTCCCGATGTAAATGACGTTCTGTCTTTCACTCAATCCTAGCATCCACCACTTCTTTATAGGTGTCGTGATATATGCGGAAAGTGCTTATAAGGTTATTGGTATCCTCAATCCTAGGCTCATACGAGGGACTTACTTTCGATAGATTGAAAAAGCGGGAAGGTGTGAATGTTACGCCCATCCCCATCTAGGGTTTCTTAAACAGAAGGTCTCCAGCGATACGGGGCAACATCCTCAGAATAGGAGGTTGTCTAGCTAGCCTTTTCAGGATCCCGCTTTGAAAGTCCATGTCTCCCTCCTCCTCGATCACCCTCTGCACTCCGCCCTTTATGATCGCTTCAAATATCCCATCCACAGCGTCGTCAGACAGCCTGTTTAAGATCTTCCTCGCTAGGAGCATCGAGGAGAACTCCCCTCCAAGCCTACTCCTCCACAAATCCTCATATCTCCTGAGGAAGCCAACCGACGAGTTGTCCTTTAAAACTGCCTCAGCCGCGACCTCGCCTGCGATCCTGGCGCACATCCCACCAGTGATTACCCCCCCACCGGTCGTGGGCTTAGTCTGTCCAGCAGCGTCGCCAACGACGATCAACCCGTCATCACATGTTCTAGAGGATGGCCCACCCGTGATGACGTAGCCTGCCCGTACAGCGGTCGTTCGGTGTTCGCCGAGTTTGCTCTCGACGAATTTCTGGAGGAAAGCGTATCCCCTCCCATCTTTGCTGGCCAGACCTACCCTGGCTGAATTTGCGCCTGTCGGGATGACCCATAGAAAGAACATCGGGGCGACGTCTCTCCCTATGAAGACCTCAACGAGGTCCCTATCTACTTTGACCTCGCTCACCTCAATCTGCGTAGCTGGCAAAAGGCCATCCGGACTCGGCCTTTCTAAATTCGCCTTCCTTAACAACCTGCATCTGCTCCCCTCAGCGTCGATGACGACCTTGGCCCTTACTACGTGCCCACCTCCCCCAACTACGCCCGAGATGACACCCCCCTCCGTTAGGAAGCTCTCCGCTCGGAACCCGAGCCTCAACTCGGCCCCGGAGTCGACCGCCTGCCTTGCCAACGCCTTGTCGAAGGCCACCCTGTCGACGACGTAGGCCATCTTGCCCCGCCCCCTAATCTTGAGGGTTATGTCCGACGGGGAGTGGAAGATGGCCCCTGAGACCTCATTTTGTATAAATGCCTCGTTCGGTTCGATCCCCAATCTCTTCAATCCACGAACGCTCAGCAAGCCCGCGCAGTGGCACGGGACGCCTACCTCCTCATGCTCTTCGAGGATTAAGACTCCCACACCCCTCCTGGCAGCTTCCATGCCAGCTATCAGACCAGCAGGCCCTGCCCCGACGACTAGGACGTCCGTCTCTTCAACTCCTCCTGACAAGCCATTAACCCCCTTCAAATGAAGTGAAATAATTAGCTTATCCTTAGAAGGTGCCTCCGGAGATTACGCCTTCTGCAATCGACGTCCCTGAACTCAGCGAACATCTCTAAGATCCTCTGAGTTCTGAAGTAATGTAAAACAGTGCTTCTGGCGATCCACGCCTCAACAGGGATCTTTAGCCTTTTTCCAAGTTCAGAAACAGCCTCCTCAAGAGTGTCGAATTTGACAGGGTCATGCCTCATGGCTTCCCTGCATATCTCCCTGAACCTCCAGACGCCGATCGGGATCCACTCCGGATACACCTCCAAAAAGGCGATGGCGCCCGCTTGCCTCCTCACCCTCTTCAGGTATTCAAGCACCGGCAATCGCGCAGCGTAGTAAGCCCCTCCTAGGTTTCGGGCGTAGGTGCGCCTCCCCCTCGAGAACTCGTAGTCCTTGGCAGGAACGGGGTTCGGGGAGATGAGCCACGCCTCCAAGGCCTCGAACATCCAAGAGGATGGGAGCAAGAGGACTTGAACGTTGTTCCCGAGGGCCTTGTGTCCGAATACCATGAACTCGCTTACCCACCGGTAGTCCAGGACCTCCTCTCGCAAGGACCTCCCGAGAATGTCGTCTACAGCCGTTATGCTCCACTCCGTTGGGACGAGCCTCCTTCTCCTCTTCATGCCCATGAGGCCCACTGAGAATAGCCTCACGATCTGGCGCTGCGGGATGCCTGATTTATATAGATCCAGCACCCCAAGCTCCGCCTTGAGATCGGTGTCGGAGGCTACGCGATCGACGGCCCTCGGGACATCGGGGTTTTCCGCGAGGGTGGCCCTCTCGATGTACGCTGAGAAACCAGATGGAGGCTCACGAGGGGAGAAGAGTATGTTAAACCTCGGCTTCTTCCTGAACTTTACCTCCATGTCCGTAGGCTTAGAGGCCATCGCTACCTGCTGGACCGTCGACAGGAGCCTCCCAGGCTCCCCTGCCGACTTAACTTCTATGAACCTCTTCCCCCTGACGAGGGAGAAACGATACTTGAGTATCTCCTCAAGGGGCTTATTCAGCCACATCTCAGGCATGTCCATGATCGACGTGTCGGTCTCGGGCATCGGGGGCACGAGCGGACCTGTGAGCAACGCAGGATAGCCCCATGACCCGACGAAGACCGCCGGTGGTGAGGACCCAAAAAGCTCCGTAGTCGAGAGGGCTTTCTCCAACTTCAGCATGGCCCTTGCCCTAACGACCAGTGGGCAGATGCTCTTACCGCAGAGCAATTTGTACCCACGACACAGGGAGCAGAGGCTCGCTCTACGCTCCTGCTTGGTAACCTTGAAGAGCCTGATCTGCCCTCTATGCGGCAAGGCGCACGCCTCGTATGAACGGTAAGCCCCAATATGATGGGTACAATTAAAGGTGTTAAGTCTTGCGATT
>CAZTBK010000051.1:0-6977 GCA_964611975.1 uncultured Candidatus Bathyarchaeia archaeon
CGTTAGTCCTCACCACCTCAGTTGTGTTCATACACGCGGCTGATAAGTTCAACGCAGAGGGCAAGTTCAAATCAGCTTACCTGATGCACTTGATTGCGGGACCCCTGATGATCTCCGGCGGGATGGCCCTCCTAATATTCCTCGGTGTCTTGCTGGGCGCCGAACCAGTCTCGGCCTTTAATACATGGGTAGAAACAAACGCACCGTGGTTATGGGGAGCACTAAGTTGTGGAGCACGGTGTATGGTGCCTGTGGGCCTGGCCGCTCTACTCAGGATCTACTGGAATAGGCGTTTCATACCATTCTTCCTGATCGGCTTCACCTTGTGTGCTGTCATGGGCGTCGGAATAGTGCCCATCGCTATTATCGGTGGATCGATAGGAGCCATCTTCTACGTGTTCCTTGGAAAGCTCTTAGCACCACCGACGGAGACTGATGGCGGGACAGCGGTGGAGGAAGAGGGGAAAAAGCTAACTAGAAGAGACCTTATCGGCGCGTTCTTACGTCACCACCTTCTACAAAACTCATGGTGTTTCGAGAGGATGCAGGCGCTAGGATATTACTATGCTATAATGCCAGTAGTTGAGAAGTTCTTCTCCAAAGAGGAAGCCATTGAGAGGGGAAAGATGCACCTCGAATTCTACAACACACATCCCTCCGCCTCCGCTGTGATACTTGGCATCAACCTCGCACTAACAGAGCAAAAACAGCCAATAGATGTGGTCAGAAGCCTGAAAAACGGTCTTATAGGTCCAGTGGCAGGTATTGGAGACTCCCTTATGGGGTTCGCCGCAAGGGCGATAATTGTCTCCATAGGCGCATCGATGGCCATGGCTGGTAACTTCCTCGGGCCGATATTCATCATCGTCGTTTCGCTCATCATGTTCAACGGTGTAAAATGGTATTTGATGAAGTATGGTTACGAGATGGGTCTCGGGATAATCGATGAGATGAGAAGGGGTGGGGTCGAAAGAGTGACAACCGCCATTGGAATACTCGGTAGCATGGCCATTGGTTCTATCTTGGCCACATGGGTTTCGATAACAACTCCATTGAAGTACGTGGTCAAAGGAGTGGAAGTTGTATCTCTTCAAGAAGTGCTAGATGGCATACTGCCGAAGATGTTACCGCTCGTAACCCTTATCTTGGCGTTAACCTGCCTGCGGAAAGGCCTTACGCTAACGAAGACGATGATGCTCTTCTTCCTTGTAGGCACAGTTCTAGCGATATTCGGGATACTCTCGTAACAACCAAAACCCTTTTATTTTTTATTTCCTTATAAAAGGAGACTTAGTGAATTAAATTGCCTGTTGTCCTCGCACGTATAGACGATCGCTTAATTCATGGACAGATAACATGCGCGTGGGTAAACAAGTATAAGGTCAACAGGATAATAGTTGTTAGTGATAAAGTAGCATCTAACCCGTTCATGGTGAAGATGCTCCCGCTGGCAGCTCCGCTCTCGCCAGACGTAAAGATAAACGCTTTGTATATTAAGGAAGCAATAGAATACCTTAAGACAGGGAAATACGAACCTGACAATATATTTGTGATAACTGAAAACCCACAGGACATGTTAACCCTCGTTAAAAACGGGGTCAAATTTGATTGGATAAACGTGGGACAGCAAGGCAGAAGCAGCGGGCTAAAGGGACAAAAGAGGATCACGAAAACCGTGACTGCAGGTCCTGAGGAAGCCAAAATATATAGGGAGATGGCAAAGTACGTTAACAATAAGCTCATATATCAACAGGTTCCTCAAGAAGGGGCATACGACTTCTTACCAATATTGGATAAAAACTTTCCAGAGTGACACCGGAGCTTAAACCTACCTGCAGCTGCCTATTCCCTTAAAGCTTTTCCCCAAAATACCGTTTAGCGGGCCCCAATGAAGGCAAAAGGGTCTGAAGTTTTAACCTTTTAACTTTATAGATATGGAACAGTCTGAATCATCTAGTCCCCCTTCGCTTCAGAATATGGGGACTCACGCATTTATCTCTCCACGGCATGATATGTTGGATTATAAAAAACTTTAAATGAATGGTTTAATTCGTATTAATTCCTAGAATAGCTATTAATCTGATTTACGGTCATTACTCTATACTCTGTGAAATACCTCCTCATCTATCAGATGGGAACGGCCTGTGCCAAAAGTATGCAAAAAACCCTCCTTTTATCAAGGACCCCGTTGTTATGTTAGCCGCCTTCTCATCTAATGAGCATTTAACGTTTTTAACTTTACGCTCCTTTATATAAGGGGCAATTAACCCTAAATGCAATAATAGGTGGTCGGATGGCATCTAAGTCACGAGCTTTAGTCGATCTGCTGTCCTCTTACTCGAGAACCTTAGACATTTTCATAGCGGCCTTAATGATCGTGCTTGGGGCATACATGTACTTCGTGGGCTTTGAGGATATCCATACATTGATCACGATTTCATCCCTTACATTGGTGGTCTACGGTATCAAAAGGATCCTTGATGCGATCATAAGGACAATGTTAGGGAAGGAGTTAGAGAGGCTGGCTGCCGAAAAGGGAAAATAAATTAAAGCCTTGTAAGAATGGCTTTATCGATAAAGGGAACGCCGTTGGATTTTACCTCTTGGAAAATAGAAGTTAAAGTAATGAACGTCGTGCCGACTGTGAAGAAGATCCATGGCCCTATAAAACATGATTTTGATGTAAAGTCGTTTAAATCAGGGATAAAAAGTCCGCTTGGGGTCCTTCTGATCATCGTTGACGAATTGGTCAGGAACCAGCCATCGTATTTCTTGAAGGAAAGAGTTGGGTTATTAAAGAGCAAGGCCATGCCTGTGCTCTTTAAGGACGAGAGGCCCGAATTCCTCCTAAACGTGTCGACAGGGAGGTTCAGGAAGGTCCCCCTCCTCTTCACGGGAAGGAGACTTCTGATGGCCTTCGATGGCTTCGTCCAGTCAAAATGGGTCAAGCCTGCCTTTCAAGGCCTCTTCTCGCTGCTTGGGGTGAAGTATTGGAAAGAGGGGTTGCTAAAGGAAAAGAGATATGATGGGCTATCTGTGAATTTTAGGTTTCGTCGAGTCTTTCCGTTGAAGTACGTAGAGATCGGCTGGATAAAACATGTCTACCAAGACGGCTGGGCGGGAAGGGTCTATAACCCGATCAGCTACACACCATACGAGAGAAAGGTGAAGACAGAGGACTTGTTGAACATACTTCTTGACAAAGCACGAAAAGCGGTTAAAACGGATGTGTTAGATCTGATCGCCCTTGAGGATTTCTGTCTGACAGAAAATTTGGAAATATATAAGGTTGGGTTTCACGGGTTCGGTTCAAGTAAGCTAAAGAGTGGGGAGGTTAAATTTAGGGAAAAGGAAGCGTTTCTAATTAGCAGAACTTCGCTAAATCAAGAGGAGCACCGAACAGATAGCGGGTTCAAACTAATGGAAGATGAATCCCAACCAATAATAGGTGTTGAATAGGAGATTTTGCGATGCTTAAAATCGGTGCAGCGAAAATCACTCCACCCATTGGTGTGCCTCTATCTGGATACGGAGCTAGAAAAGAGATCTCTTAAGGGGTACACGACGAGCTCTACGCGAGGGCGCTGGTTTTAGATGATGGCGAGCAAAAGATAGCTTTAGTCGTTTCTGACCTACTATATTTAGATAAAGATTTTACGGGATCTGTTAGAAGGTCGATCGAGGAGCCAACTGACATTAGTGGCCAGAACGTCATGGTTGCAGTTACCCACACCCACGCTGGACCAGTAGGCTGCTGTTTAAATTTCATGCATAGATCGGAGGACGAAAGTGTGGTAAACAGAATAGAAGGGATGAAAAGTTTTGTTGAAGTCCTGCGCAGTGTATTGGGAAGGAAGATAGCTGGCTCCGCTTACGTCGCGGCTCAGAACATGATGAACGCGAGAATAGGAGTGGGCAAAGGTTTGGTACATGCTATTGGCACTAACAGACGCGATCCGGGAGGTCCTATGAACCCCTATGTGGACGTTTTACGCGTTGAAGATCTAGAAGGTAACGTGAAAGCGGTTCTATACAATTGTTCACCACCGATTATCCTGGATACGCTTCGAGGGTCATAGAAAAGACGAAGAAAGGTGCTGTAGCCTTGTTTACGAACGGCGCCTTCGGTGACGTAAGCACCCGCTTCACGAGGCGAGGGCAGACATTTAGAGAGACCGAAAGGCTCGGAACGATACTAGCCGCAGAGGTGTTGAAAACTCTTGAGCAGATTGAAACATCCGATCGTGTAGAGGTCAATGCACTTTCTAAAAATGTGAGGCTACTGTTCAAAAAGCTACCAAGCTTGGAAGAGGTAGAGAAGCGGGTGAAAGAGGCTGAACAAAAATTGGAAAGTTTGAAGCAAGGTTGCTTCACATGGCGAAATCAGGGTCGTAATAACAACGTTAGAAGGCGCTGAGATGACTCTGCGCTTCGTAAAGGACGGATTGCTAAAGGGGGAAGAGGCGGTTTCAGAGGTGCAAGTTTTAGCTGTAAATGATGGTCTTCGTGGGTATCCTTGGAGAACTGTTTGTTGAGGTCGGTTTGGAAATCAAAAGCAGGTCGGGTCTCGAACATGCATACATTGTAGGTTGCGCTAACGACAGCGTTGGGTACATTTTGAGCCCCAAAGACTACAAGGAAGCGTTGTATGAAACTGGCGCGACGCCATTTTCTCCAGCCGCAGGACAAAGGATCTTAGATACCGCTTTGGAATTGATCAAAAGAGCTGCTACAAAAACGTAAAAACGCAACAGCAATTCGATCGATTGAGGTTTACAGACCTAACGAGGAGGAGCATTCTCAGTCATATTCATACCAATAAGGGATGAGGGTATGTCCTGTCAAAGCAACTAGAATGAGCCTTGGAGTGGAAAGTGCTGCGGGTTGAGCTAAAGTCCTTCCAAGGACTTTAGGTGACAATCGATCGATTGAACCTTAAAGAATAGTCATCGCCACCGTCCAAATTGCTAGAATCAGTAACGCTTGTGGGATGTAAAGTTTGTAAAACTTTACAAAATCGGGTTTGAAATATTCGTAGCTTAGTGCCACGCAGAGGTGGACGGGAGAGATCAGATGTCCTACCCACGTAGAAATGTGAAGGAGGGACACCATAGGAAGTGAAAGATTTCCTCCTACTATGGGCTCTAGAATGGCATAAGAGAGCACAACCGCAGCAAAATCCTCCCCCATAGCAAGCCCCATCGAGAGAGATACCGCCACTATCAGGAAAGAAATAGGCAGTAATGACTGTTGGATATGGCTACTCAAAACATCACGCAATCCAGAGTATTGTATTGTTTTATAGAAGATCATTACTCCAACAACCGCGAGTGCATGCTTCATAGAGAATCCGTTTTTTACGATTTCTTTAACCTTCTTTTTAGGCGTGCCTGCCAAAAGAAAGGATGTTGCGATACCGAATGGAACAGAGACAGCTAATGAGACAAAGGAAGACGTATGGAAAAGATACGTCAAACCAATAAATAGAATGATGGTCACAAATATGGGAAGAAAGTTGATGAATATTTGAGTGTATGCATGTTCTTCACCGCTTTTATCCTGGTTAACCAGATCCAAGGTCGTAGGTCTCAATTTGAGTAGAGGGACTGACCCTATCAACAAAGAGAGCAGAAATACTGGAATCTGAATTAAGATGATTTGGTGGATCTCCCCCTTGAGTGCTCTTTCAGAAATGAAAATGAGTGCAGTAGAAAGTGGATATACGATGAAAACAACGTGTCTGTACCAGAGGTTCAAAAATGTTTTAATATGCTTCTCCATCATAATTCTTTCTCCCTCTCTATCGATGTAGGGAGCCGACATCAGTGCTCCTCCAGGAATAGGCAGCAGACCAAAAATAGCTGGAAGAAGGATCAGCCTACCTTCTACTGGGGCTTTTGTTTCCAAGCCGTCTATTAGCCCCTCTATCTCTCCTGTTTCCTTCATCGCATTAGCCAGCATTCCAATGAGGACTACACTTATCGTTAAGGCGATAGTATCTCCAGAGGCTACAGCTTTCCAAAAAATGACGGGTATTTCCGATGTAGGCAGAGATTGATAGGAGAACAAAGCCAAGATTATGGCCCCCAGAATCATGGAAAGCCCGTAGTTTTCCCCTCTTCTCACTAAGACGGCCATTAGTGCAAACGCTACAATCAACCCTATGATATTCAGCATTTTTTCGTCCTCATACTGGCTGGGACAAAGTTATTTATCACTTTTTTCGATAGGAGTATTAAAACTAAGCTCGGGGGAAGGTAGATGTCTAAAACTCGTGCTCATGTTTTTGTATCTGGCTTTGTTCAGGGGGTCGGCTTCAGGTTCTTCACCATCATACACGCGAGGGAGCTAGGGGTATCGGGCTTCGTCAAGAACCTCAGGGACGGCAGGGTTGAGGTGGTCGCGGAGGGGGAACCAGAGAACGTAAGGGCGCTCATAGACCTTTTGAGAGAAGGCCCGCCCGGGGCAGATGTTACTGGGGTCGACGTAAACTGGGAAAAATATAAGGGGGAGTTCAGTGATTTTGCTGTAGAATTTTGAGGACCTCAGAGAGCTTCGTGATCTCGTACTTCGGCCTCATCTCATCGTTTCTCGGCTCTTCGCCTCTCGACTCCCCCCTCCTCATCCTGATGGAGACGATACCCGCTTTGTTAGCGCTGAGTATGTCTGGATCCAGCCTTCTCCCAACGAACGCCACTTCGCTCGGCCGAAGGCCCAACTTCTCCAGAGCCCTTTCGAAAAGCTCTGGACAGATGCCCTTCAATTCCTCCTCCTCGGATATCAAGACGTATTGGAAGAAGTGCTGCAGTCCTAAGCTTATGAGCTTCTGCCACTGTTTGACCGTCCTCCCATCCGAAAGGACGCCCAAGCGGCACCCTACGTCTCTGAGCTTGAGCAGCGTTTTTACCGTGTCCGGATAGGGCCTCAGGTAAGCCATGTTCGTCTCTCGGTACGCCACCACGCCAGCCGCGATCACC
>CAZTBK010000052.1:0-6816 GCA_964611975.1 uncultured Candidatus Bathyarchaeia archaeon
GCTCAACGGCAAGGTTCAGTGGATCTCAAAACGCCCTAAGAAGCTAAAGAGAAGGCTGAATAACTGGTGGTTCAGAAAGTTTCTCAAGCAGATAGAATATAAGGCCCTCTGGGAGGGGATCAAAATCATAGAGAACCGTCACACCAGAGGCTCCTCATCCACCTGCCAGATATGTGGGTCTAAACTCTCTAAATACCCGAATGGGCAGGTGAAGTGTGAGAGGGCGGTCTGGAAGATAACAGGCATATTGTAGCCTGTTCGAACCTCCTCAGATGGGAGGGTGTGGTTCGCCCTCGACTGCTCCTCGAATGTAGTCGTGAACTGTCCCCTAATGAGGCTCATGAAGAGTCGATGAGGAAAAGCGTGGAAGCAAAAGGGAGGAAAGTTGCGTCTCCCGAATACAACACTCGGGATATAACAGGCTCAGCCATCACCCATCACCCGCAGACGCAACTGAACCCTCTACGTGACTTCCTTCCACTTTACGCGGTTTACGGGCCACTTCTTCGGGCACCCTTTTTTCAAGGCCCTCCAGAGACATCCTCAGGACGCTCATCCTCGTTTCCACAGTGATGTCCCTCCTCGTCGCCTCGATCAGGCGTCTTGCGATGTCGCATTTCTTCCTGAGGCTCGGAGCTAGGTTATAAACACTCCTAAGGGATATGAGTTCTGAGTATATATCCTCCATGATCCGGAGGCATTTCTCCGATCCCCTTAGATCCCCTGCCCTTAAATGGTCTAGCGCCCTCCTCCTCAGCTCGCCGATGACGTCTGCTAGCCCAAGGAGATATGGGACGATTGGTATGCCGAAATCCCTAGGATCTAAGAAGTCCCCTTCCTTTACGAGTTCATAGAACGTTCGGGCCTCGGCATATTCTTGAAAGGCGGCCGTAACCGCTCCGTGATAAAAGAACTCCCGATGTTTGGACGAGCGATCTCTGATATGGTTCAGTAACCTAAGGGCTTGACCTAACATCTCCTCAGCCTCAGATAGCTCGCCCCTGTGAGCGGCCATGACGGCCTGCTTCGATAGACGGATGGCCGCCCTCGAGTTCGACAGAACGTCCTCACGGACCTCGTCCTTCTCATCTAGATCCTTCTGGAGGCTCTGAACGATCCCCTTGATAGACAACGCTTTTCAACTTCCGGTATATAAATGGATTTTTATTCTTTTAACATTGTGAGCGGGAAAACCCACGTGTTTCAGCTGTGGGATGAGCGAAACCCTTTTATCTCCCCCTCATGATATTCTCTCCTGCTAGGCATGGGGCAGGCCGAATTCACGCCTGTGGAGACCGGGGCCTCCGCTGTAGGTGAGTGGGGATCGGGCCTGGTCGTCGAAGCAGGAAGCCAACCTTCAAGGGTTGGTAGCTCACCCTCGTACTATCCCCCGATAGATGTTGCCCATCGATTGTTTGAATTCTCATAAATAAACGTCGACGAGCCAGGAATTCGGAAGCTTAACTGCCTTCTATTCATGAGGCCCCCTCATATTCCTTACTGTAGGAGGCATAGAGGGGAAATCGATCTTCATTAAAGGCTCAGAATTAAGTGCTTGTCAAACGGACTATGACGTAACATATAAAATAAGGAGGATGAGGGGAAAAATGGTTCGTGAATTTATGGAGATAGAGGACCCGCGGACCTTTAGGAAGGTCGCGAAGCAGAGCCCTTTGGTCATCCGCAGGGATCCCTTTCTCTTCGCGCAGTACTTCGCCATGATGTTCTTCATCGACCTGGCAGGCCTGAAGGAGACGGAGGTGAAGGATCTCTTTGGAGCCTTAAGGGAGAAGATGATCATTGTCGGAAGAACAGTTGAAGCGACATCTATAGCTGAGTTCATCAAAAAAAGATGTTCAACCTAATTAAAAAGACTTGAGAAATTGTAGAGAAAGAAGGCATAGTCATCATTTCACGAAGACCTGTAATACCAGAGCTCCAGCTAGGGATAAGACCTCTTCTATATGAGGCTCACGATAGAAGAATATCGGCTTCTTGAGACCCACCGCGTAGCCTATTTGCATCAGCGTTCCTGGGCCGATGTACTCCTTCCCATCCTTCTCGTTGAAGACGAACACGACGTCGGATCCTTTGATCTCATCCATGAACTTGAGGTTTATCTCCCTCCTCTTCTTCATAGTCAGGTTTGACACGGCGTGTTTCTCTGACTCTTTAAACGTCTGCGCTAATTCTTTAAGGTACTCTTGGTTTGGGAAGGTCTCGAAACCTCGTAACTGGAGCTCATTTATAACTTTACCGATTGTCCTAATGTCAGAGTAGCTACCACAAACGACTATCTTCACCATAGGGCCTTCCCTTCATCATCATTTATAATTGGCACTTCGGGCTATTAAAGCTATTCAAGACAAGGACTTAGGGAGAATAATAGGTCAGTGAGGCGCACTCTCAGGCGTAAACCTCATATTCAGGGTCGATGAAGATATGTCCAACGTAGCGTGGAAAAAGTTCAAAGAACGACAAAAACTCGCTGTTCTCAAGGTGTCTACATGATCGAGCTTAAAGTAGCCCTTTACTCAGGTAGAGGCGGAGAACTTGCGCCTGACGTTTCTGAGGTTTTAAATGAGCTGAGCATCAGGCACGATTTTATTAACGAACGTGAGATTAGGTCTGGGATTCTGAGGGATTACGGTACGCTCATCGTGCCCGGTGGCTACACAAGGAGGATTATTCCCGCGCTCGGAGATGTGGGCAAACGTCAAATTCATGAATCCGTTAAAAATGGATGCGGTTATATAGGGATCTGCGCTGGCGCATACGTCGCCCCTGAGCTAGGGTTGACGAAGGCTAAGGTGATTAGAGGATCAGGGACCTTCATAACGACTGTAGAGATCGTCGGGATGAGCCATCCAGTTACCGATGGTTATAAGGGCAGGCTAGCTGTGTTCTATCAGAACGGCCCAAGGATCGGCCCAAGCAGCGAGGACACGCCGCTCGCCTTTTACCGAGATGGTAGCGCCGCGATTATCGTCTCAAGATGTGGCGGAGGGAAAGTTGTCCTGTTCAGTCCTCACCCAGAAAAGTTGCCGGATACATGGGGCCTCCTTGAGAACGCGATAAACTACGTGAAGGCTGAAGCTCCCGATCCTCGCTTAAGTCATCTATACATGCGATTAAGGGAATCATGACTTCAGGTATGTTCTTGCTTTCTAGATCCGTAATTAAGGGCAAGTTTTATGAGGGGAGGGTCGTCGTCTCATAATAGCATCGGACTGCTAAAAAGGATTCTTTTGATCTCCATAGTTATTGCGATCGCCGTTGTCTCCGAATACATCGATGAGGCTATCTTAAGTAGCAGCGTTCCATCGGGTCAGGATATATTTCCCTCATGGATATCGAGCGTGGACGAGCACCTCTTCCTCTTTATAAATGTAGGGCTCGCAAATGCCTTCCTTCGCACCCTTTTTCAGCTACTCACACACTTAGGCAGCACCCTCGCCATCGTAACGCTCTGCCTAGCTCTATACTTTTTAGGTTACAGAAGAGACGCCTTTTTGATCCTTGTCTCGGTTTTAATCGGAACGGTGATCACGCTTCCGATCAAGGTCTTCATTCCAAGGCCTAGGCCCTATATGACGCTACCCATGGCCATTCCACTCGAAAGGGAGGCTGGTTCAAGCTTTCCTAGCGGTCACTCAGAGAGGGCGTTCGCTCTAGCAGTCGTGCTCTCGAGGAAGAGGCCAAGGCTCACCTTCCCCATATGCTCATTAGCCATCCTCGTAGCCTTCAGCCGGATCTATATTGGAGTCCACTACCCTTTCGATGTCGCGTTTGGAAGCGCGATAGGATGGATGATCGGCAAGACTACTCTTAGATATGAACATCGACTCGAGAAATCTCTCAAGAGATTATGCCCAGAATTGTTTTGATGAATGGGGCCCCTCATCATTGTGATTTAACCCAAAGGACTTAAGGGAGTTTGCGAATCACTTGAGGATGATCGTCTCCTCATCAACCCCGTTCTTAGTTATCGTTAGAATATCTATCCCATCGCCGCTTGCAACATCCCTGGCTATGGCTGACTTAACGGCCTTCACGACGAGCTCCTTTCCCTCCTTGACGGTTAGGTCGTCCCTGTACTCCGACTCAAGCACACCGACAGCGATCTCAGCTCCTGAACCGACAGTGGCATATTTGTCAGGTATCACGGAGCCCAGAGCGTCCAAACAATAGATGCAAGGCCCATCCTCATCGAGTCCCCCGATGATCGTCTGAGTTATGTACGGCATAAGCCTCCTTCTGAATAGCATGTTCGCCATTAATTTCGCGGTGGATCTGACAGAGATCGGCCTACCGTGATCTAGTTCAAATATCCTTGCATAAGCCCCGACTTCACGGACCATGATCTGCATGTCAGAGACCAGACCAGCGCACGCCGCGCCTATGTTGTCAGTTATACGGAAGACCTTCTTTCCAGCCTTGCTGAGCACCGTGTAACCGTAAGAAACCCTCTTCTCAGACGCCAATACCACTCCATCCTTGCAGACGATACCGACGGTCGTGGCGCCGGGAAAATAAGACCCACCTCGGCTCAACAGCCATCCCACAACAATGTTATTTATGAGGGGGCTTATAACCTTTAATCCGGAAAATTCGTCAAGGGGAACGGGATGGGGAAAGTTCGCGACATCCTCAATAAGATACTATGGGACAAGCGTGAGAAACCAGAGGACTACGAGGTTACGTTCATCCACAGAGGGTCCTACATGAACAGGAAGACCATACCCTATACGTTAATAACCAGGGTCGAGCGTTCATGGTTCACGTATAGAGGCGAGGGAGGGGAAGACGTCGTGATCCCGTTCCACAGAGTGATAGAGATAAAGAACTTGAAAAGCGATGAGGTCGCTTACAAATCAAGGAGGGACGATCGCTCTAGTCCATAAGTCACATACGATCTTCATCCCTACAAGGTCCCTCCTTTAACGTTATATCCTCCTGAAAAACCGTAATTATTATGACATTCCCTGAGGGAAGTGATGAGATGAAGAGGGGGCTGTTTGTAGGCAGGTTCCAACCATTTCACAACGGTCATGCAGAAGCGATCAAGGGCATCGCAAAAAATGTCGATGAGTTGATAATAGTCATAGGGAGCCCACAGCTCAGCCACGAACTGGGTGACCCCTTCACGGTTGGGGAGAGGATATCGATGGTCAGGTCCGCCCTCGACGAGTTGGGGATGGACCCGAGAAGATACTACATAATCCCCGTACCAGATGTCCAGATGCACTCGACGTGGGTGTCAACTGTCATGGCGTACACGCCGCGCTTCGAGGTCGTCTACTCAAATGAGCCGCTCGTCCGTCGCCTCTTTAAGGAGGCAGGATTCAGGGTCGAAGGCATCCCATTCTACCACAGGAAAAAGTACTCAGCTACGGAGATAAGAAATAGGATCCTTAACAATCAGAGTTGGGAGGGACTCGTTCCGAAAAGCGTGGCTCGGTTCATCAAGGAAATCGATGGCGTGGAGAGGCTGAGGGACCTGGCGAAGAAGGATAAAGTTTAGGACCTAGCGCTCAGGGCAAGAACGTGATTTTAATTGGGTCTCCCTGCTCCGCCTCGAAGACCTGGGAGGCGCTTCCCTGATTGACTGCTATCTCCAAGAATCCCGAGCTCCCGATGAGGGCCATAACCTCGCCCCTTTTAACCTCCCTGTAAGTATTGACGAATGGAAGCTCCTTCACGGTTTTCCTCACCTCAGTTTTGAGCAATAGGCCTGGCTTGACCCTTCGTTCGAAATCCGAGGGGCGAATGTTTGTTATAAGATTTCCAAAGGAATCGACGACGAGCACCTCCCCGATTACGCGATCCCCAGCCACGGTCGGCCTAGGGATGGGCAACGCTCGAAAGTCATCGACGTCTGGACCGATCTCATCCAGGGAGACGCCCTTGGCGATGTGAGCTGCCGCAGGCGCAAAGACGTCTCTCCCAGCAAAGGTCTTCGATGGGCCTCTGAGCATGTACTCCTTGTTCGTAATCTCGACGACCCGCCTAACTCCGTCCTCCGAGGCCGCGAAGGCAAGAACCCCGTTGTCAGGCCCTATAAAGAAGTAATTGCTCGTCTTGATTACGAGCGGCCGCCTAGCGGTCCCAACCCCTGGATCGACTACTGCCACATGGATCGTCCCCTCCGGGAAGTATCGAAACACCTGAGCAAGGACGAACGCCCCATAGCGGACATTGAACTTAGGGATGTCATGCGATATATCGACCACCTTGACCTGTGGATGTATGCTCAAGATGACTCCCTTCATGCATCCCACGTAAGCGTCTTTGGAGCCGAAGTCCGTGATCAAAGTGATGATTTGAGGGGGCGTCCCTCCATCAGGCACCTCCATCTGGATCACCATAAATGACCTATCTGCTAAGGACTCTTAAGAACGTTAGCGCGATTTCCTCATGCGAAAAAACATGTGGGGCCTTCTTGCGGTAGTCTTATAAAGATCCGCCACATGAGGGGGCAGGGTGGCCATTTGACACTCCTACGGCTGAAGCCTGTGGGATCCTCAGTCGGCCCATCTGAGCATCACCGTTGCCGAGTTATGGGCTGTGTCAAATGTGCCTCTGCTATGCTCATGTAGGACATGGCCAGCTTACTGAACCACCTACCTCGGTCTGAGGCCTTATTCAGAAATGCCATTCATCCCATGATTGAAAAGTGGGCTTTCTGGCTAGTTTCTGGTAAACCGCACAAAGTTAAAAAGTTTCTGCGTAAGACTTTTAGCTACGTCTTAGAGTTCGTCGCTTAAGATCGGACAAAAACAAAGGTGAGGGAATGAGGCTACTTGATCAAAGATA
>CAZTBK010000053.1:0-1328 GCA_964611975.1 uncultured Candidatus Bathyarchaeia archaeon
CCTCAAGCACCAAGACGAGGTCATGGCTCACCCTCCTCAACGCCTCGAAGACCTCGTGCCAGTCTATCGTCCCACGCCCCAGGGGCCAGTGTCGGTCCCCAAACCCATCATTATCGTGTACGTGGAGGGTGAGCAGATCTCCCCCAGCCCTGCGTATCTCCTCTTCGGGCGAGAAGCCCTCCCTGCGTATCATGTTGGCGTGTCCAGTGTCAAGGCAGATCCCGACGGAGTCGGACCCAACATCCCTTATGATGAGCTTCAAATCAGAGACCGTTGAACCAAACCTCCCCACACCGCGCTCGTGGAGGTTTTCCAGGGCGATCTTCACGTCCAGGTCCCTGGCGTAATCCGCCAGCTTCTTAACGGAATCGATCGTGTTCCGCTTCATGGCCTCCCTCGTCAAATACTTTAGGCTCTCACTGGAATTCGGGTGGACGACCATTATCGGGCACCCAAGCTCCACGCAGTAGTCGAGCGACCTCATCATCAACCTCAAGGAAAACTCTCTCTTGAAGCTGTCCTTGCTCGCCAAGTCCACATCTGCGTAGGGGGCGTGCAAGGAGTGAAGCCTCAAGCCCAATCCATCTAGTACGTCCTTGACCTTACGAACCTCCCCTATCGAGGAGGCCCTAGGGTCCAGATGCGCCTCGCATATCTCGACCTCATCAAACCCGACCGCCCTTATCCTCCTCAAGGCCTCGAGGACATCGAAGCTCTTGTAAGCCAGGGTGGACATGCCAAACCTCAAGATGGCTTCCAGCCTCCACAAAAACGTATTATACTGAACCATCTCAATTAAAGCTATACCGTAAAACCCAATGGTCGGTCCCTCTTGGGAGATGAAAAACTCATCGGGATAGATCTGGGTACGACGCGGATAAAGGTCGACAGCTGCGACCTCGACGGGAACATTCTTGGCTCCGGGAGAGCCAAGATCGGAGAACAGGACACGGAGAGCTGGATTGAGGCATTAGTCAGAGCCGCGCCTGCAGACGTTTTTCGCAGCTACCCCTCTGAAGGTAAACTGGCGACCGTGGTAGGCTCATCAGGGACCGTTCTTCTAGTGGACGGGTTTGGTGAGCCCGTTTTTCCACCTATCATGTACTATGAGAAGGCCCCTGAAGAAGCCCTGGAGCTTAGAAAATATCCCTCGTCGAAGGAGCTGGCTAAAAGGGGCGTTGAGATCTCTCCCACGTCGCCGCTGCCCAAAATAGTTCAAAAAATGCGCAGTGAAGGGGACCGGTTCAAAAAGGTTCGGTGGATACTCTCCCCTCCTTCATGCCTGAACTCCCGCCTTTTCTCTCACGAGGGGGAAACATGGGAAAATT
>CAZTBK010000053.1:1338-6595 GCA_964611975.1 uncultured Candidatus Bathyarchaeia archaeon
ATATACGACGTAGAAAGCCTGTCTGGTTTGCTCCGATCTTTGAAGATGCGAGAGTACCAGTTGACCTGTTGCCTACATTAGTCCCATGCGGTTCACCAGTGGGCCTGGCGAGAAGCAGGCTAGCGAAAAAGCTAGGGTTAGGAAAGGCGAGGCTTTATCACGGGATGACCGATGGGAACGCCTCAGCGCTTGCTCTAGGCTGTCTGCGGACAGGCGACGTCGGGGTTGGTTGTGGGACCACAACGTTCATGAAGTTCGTCTGCGAAACCCCTAAGCCTCACCCAGCGATATACTATCACAGGCACCCACTGTATGGTTTTCTGGGGACCGCAGCTGGCCCCGTAACCGGGAAGATGCTGGAATGGCTCTCAGAAAAGGTATTGGGGATCGCCCTGGAAACCGCTTTCTCCCTCGCCGAACGCATTGAGCCCGGAAAAGAGGCATATTATTTTCCACCTGGGGATAGGAGCCCATTTTACGACCCTGAGATGGGAGCTGCCCTCATAGGGTTATGGCCAGAAGACCTATCCAAAAGCGAGGTCAGAGGTGAGATCTTCAGATCTATGTTGCTTGGGACCAGTTTCTTAGAATGCTATTACATCAAATTGTACGAGGGGCTTTTCAAAACCGTGGAGGAAGTCAAAGTCATTGGAGGAGGGACCAGGAGCCACTTTTGGAACAAAATGAGGGCCTCCGTATATGAGAAAACCGTGAAGGTGATGGAGGAGAGGACCACGATATGCGCCTTAATGCCAGTAGCCCTCAAATTGAGACTGTTTAAGGATGTCGGTGAGGCCGCTGACAAATTACTTAGAGTGACCGGTGTAGTGAAACCTGACCCAGAGTTGACATCAAAATACAGAGATTGGCGAGACGATTTCGTGGCCAGATGGAGAAAATTAAGAGAAGCGTACGGTCCCGTCAAATCATAGTGCGCATCCCCTGCGGCACACTAATTCTTACGGGTCCATCAAGGAATTTGGAAGCGCGATGGAAACATGGAATTCTGCGCATTCTAAGACAACTGCGAAAAAGCTCTGAGGCCAACCGATAACTTGACAAGAAGCTGACCGTAATGCTTAAAACAAACTAGCTTGCTTACTCATAGAAACTAACCACGATCGGACTATTAGTTAGGAAGGACCGAGTGGGGTTGGCCTATGCGCATAAAGGCCATCGCTTGCGATGTAGACGGGACGATAACGGATGCTGCATGGGAGATCAGCCCTGAGGCCGTGGGGTCCATAAGGAGAGCTGAGAACACGGGCATCCCCGTGATCCTGGCCACTGCTAGGACGCCCGCCTTTATAAAGGATTTGTTCGAGAGATTCAACTTCAAAACTTCCGGTCCGATCATCGCTGAAAACGGCGGCATCGTGGTGAACCAAGGAACAGGAGAAGAGGTAGTGATAGGGAACCCAGAGAAGGCGAAGGAGGCATCTGCGGTCATACTGGAGGAAGCGAAGGGCCTCATTAAAAAGATATCTGAGAACCTGCAAGACAAATCTGTCAGGCGGACCGACGTGGTGCTTATAGGCCGTATGGAAGCCATAAAGTTGATTCAAAAGATCATCTCAGAGAGAAATCTAGGTGTAGATGTGACGTACGCTCCGGTGCTGAGCGATCTCGAAAGGGAAATGGGGCAATCAAGGGTTAGGTATCTGATATTCATCAAAGACCCGAAAGCGAACAAGGGCAACGGTCTGATGGTTGCGACGAAGATGCTGGGAATTGAGAGCGCGGAGGTGGCTGCGATAGGGGACGCAGAGAACGACATCTCGATGTTCAATATGGCTGGCTTCGGCATAGCGGTCGCGAACGCGGATCAAAAATTGAAGAAAGTGGCAGACATGGTGACCAGAGCTTCCTACGGAAAGGGCGCAAAGGAAGCCATAAACTTCATCCTCGACAATCTAATTTAACCAACAAGCGCCCGGCCACATCAATTAAATCGTCCTCCTATGACCTAGATCTCAATTCGGTGTGTTTCATGATGAGGGAGAGGATGCCCATCATCGAGATCCTCCTAGGGCTAATTTCGATAGCTGTCGGCTCCATCTTGCTGTGGTGGTCCAGGCAACTGATCTGGATACAGGTCTATCCCCCACCATGGGAGAAGCGGCTCATCGAGGCCCTGCCGTGGATATTCTGGATCCTAGGCGCCTTGCTTATAATAGACGGTTTGAGGAGGACGATCAGATCCAATAAGGGACCTTAATGAATTGAGAGGAAGCTCAAATTTTCCTTATATAGCAACTGCGGCTAGTTGACGGAAATTTTGTTCGAATTGAACTAACGCGGTGTTGAGACTCAAGGAAAAAGGTTTGGAGAGGGGCAGGAAGAGGGGAGGGTTTTAATAAAACGAGGCCGTAGAGGGATCATCTGGAAGATCGTTTCACGATCAAAGTCTGAGATAAGTGCTTTGTTGCACGATTGTTGAGGCTTGCCAAGATTTGTTAAATCTCCAAGCCGACCATATGGAAAAGCGTGAGATTAACATAGAACCTTTGATTACACAACAAAGCACCTTTAAAGTTATAATGGGTATCTGAAGTATCTATCCGAGGAGAGTATGACGTCTTATGATCGATGAGATCGCGGTATGGTCGTGGTCGCATGAGCGGATACGTATATAGGGGCCGGAAGTTCTCGGTCAAGGTCGGCGATCATAAGCTCCCGTCCGGTAGGGAGGTCCAGGTGGAGGTCGTCGAGTACCCAGGCGCCGCGGTGATACTCCCCCTCCTCGACGGGGGGAGCGTCGTCTTAGTTAAGCAGTACAGGCCGGCGATCGGCAGGTGGATATACGAGCTGCCAGCTGGGACGATCATGCCCGGGGAGAGCCCCGAGCGCTGCGCACGCAGGGAGCTCGAGGAGGAGACAGGCTATAAGGCTGGTCGGTTAGCAAAGATGTTCAGCATGTATACGGCGCCTGGGTACAGCACGGAGGTGTTGCACAGCTACCTGGCCGAGCGGCTCGAGCGGGGCGAGGTGAGGTTGGAGGAGGATGAGGAGCTGGCCGTCGAGGCGATCCCTCTGGGAGAGGCCATCGAGATGGTGAGGAGGAACGAGATATGCGACGGCAAGACGATAGCCACCTTGCTGTACTACGTGGAAAGGGGGAGGCGTACCAGGAGATGATCTGCCATCATGACTTCGGGGTTGAAATAAGGTGGAAGGGATCGACTCACATCCGTACCGTCAGAGCGTTAGATGGGGGATGAGTGCCTTCGTCGATGCGCGGTCCTCCTCAACCCCCTCGTAATAGGGCTCAGATCAGGTCTAGCTCGGCCCCGATGGAGTCCCCTGGCAACCCCTTCCTGAACCTCACCCTGAGCACGCCCTTCCTCCCGTGGACGCCGACCACCTTGCCTATCAGGCGCCTGCCGCTCGGGCTGACCCAAACGACCCTCCTGCCGATGTAAGCCGCTGCCGCGTCTCTATCATCGATGCCCTCTACCCTGATCAGGGCGCATTTGTTCTTCTGGGTGCGCTGCCCTCCCCTATAACCTATGAACGTCGCCTTCATCCCGATGCCCCTTATATCTTCTATCAGATATTTATGATTCGCTTCAGCCGCCCTTCTAACCTGGAATAACTGATTACTTTAAACGGCGCGATGGGTATATAATAATGGTTGGTGCTGAGTTGCCTGAGGAAGTTGAAGTTCGCATTAAGGGGTCTAAGTCCTCGATCAAGGTCCTCCTCATGGATGAAACCTTTGAGGACTGGCGGGTTTGGAGGACGTTCGTCAGGGTCCTGGGGAGGAGGAAGGACCTAGCCCTCAGGGTCTATTCGAAGATCTTAGAGATGGACGAGGATGAGATCTCAACGAGGGATCTCGCGGCATCGCTCGACGAATCCGTACACAGCATCAACAAGGTCTGCAGCGACTTAGAAAAACTCGGCCTCATCGAAAGCGAGAGGGGGGTCAGGGGAGCGGCCATGTTCAACAGCTGGCGTCCAAAGAAGAGGGTTCTAGGCGTACTTCGCCTGATACCGCCGAAGTACTTTAAGGAGGGGAGGTGGCCTGGCGAGTGATCCGAGGCCCTGACCCTTCCCCTTAGAAGCTGCCCCCTCATCCACCTTTGGTCCCCAGCGCGAAGTTCATCAACGCTGAGAGATTTTGGCCAGTTCTCTGACCTTCCTTATGTTCCCGTAATCGTCCCTGCGCCTGTCGATCGGCGTCTCCAGTATGAGGGGGAGCCTCCTGATCATCTCGTTCCTCAGGATCGTCTTGAAGCCCTCCTCCCCGATGAAGCCCAACCCTATGTGTTCGTGCCTGTCCACGCGGCTCCCGAGGCCCCCCTTCGAGTCGTTCAGGTGGACGACCCTGAGGAGGTCCAGGCCGATGACCTCGTCAAAGCGCCCCAGGGTCTCGCTCAGAGCCCCCTCCGTCCTGAGATCATACCCCGCCGCGAACGCGTGGCACGTGTCGAAGCAGACGGCGACCCGATCCTCCTGATCGATCCCATCGATGACGCTTCTGATCTCCTCGAACGTGCTCCCCATGCTGTTCCTGGTCCCAGCCGTGTTTTCCAAGAGCAGGATCACGTCGTTCTCGACCTCCGAGAGGGCATCGTTGCAGGCATCGACGATGCGCTTGCGTCCGACATCTACGCCCGCGCCGAGGTGGCTCCCTAGGTGCGTGACCAGGTAGGGTATGTTGAGCAGGCCGCACCTGCGGACCTCCGCCTTAAGCGCTTCCACGGACCTCTCATAGACGCCCTCCTTGGGCGAGGCCAGGTTCGGGAGGTACGGCATGTGCGCGACCGCCGGGTCCATCCCGGAATCGGCCAGCTTGCGAGTGAACCTCTCCACCTCCTCCCTCGATAGGGGCTTAAACCTCCACCCCCTCGGGTTCCTCGTGAAGATCTGGAAGGTATCGCACCCTCGATCCAGCGCCCTATCTATCGCGAGGTCTATCGAGCCAGAGATGGATACGTGCAGTCCGACTCTCATGGGGATCTCCATAGGTCCGTTGCCGCGCGCTGAACTTATGATGGGGATATTATATATGAGAGGAGACGGTTATAGCCGTTAACTTGACCCCCTCGGCCTACAACTCCCTATCTTAGGAGGTTTCTGTTAACTTTGTTGTTGATGTAACATTATTTTTACCAACGTCATTCTTATTTTGTTTATCTTGGCCTCACAAGAAGCCCCCATACTAGAGCGTTAGGATGATTGCAGTTGAGGCTATAAATTCCTCATGCATGCCTCTTGCAGGCAAGGTTCGCGATGGCGGAGCTGTGAGCCC
>CAZTBK010000054.1:0-6591 GCA_964611975.1 uncultured Candidatus Bathyarchaeia archaeon
AAGAAAAGAGAACCCTTCTTATATGAGCTACCGAAGGGAGCAAAGCCAGGGATGAAGGTTCCCGCGTGGCTCTTTCTTTCAGAGAAGATCTTGGATCGGGTTGAAGAGGGCGCGATAGAACAGATAGCGAACGTGGCGTTCCTGCCAGGGATCTATAAGTACAGCATAGCGCTCCCTGACATGCACTATGGCTACGGCTTTCCGATCGGCGGGGTCGCAGCCCTCGATTTTTTCGAGGGTGGTTTATCTCCAGGCGGGATAGGCTTCGACATAAACTGTGGCGTCAGGCTTTTGAGGACGAATTTGAGGGAGGAAGAGGTGATGCCGAAATTGAGAGATCTGCTTGAATCCATCTTTCACAACGTCCCTTCGGGTGTAGGAAGGGGCGGGAAGGTCAGGTTATCCCTCCCTCAACTAGATGAGGTCTTAGCTGAGGGCGCTAGATGGGCTGTCGAAAATGGGTATGGCAAGGAGGAGGACTTAGAGCATTTGGAAGAGGGAGGCTGCATGGAGGAGGCGAACCCAGAAAAGGTCTCGAACAGGGCTAAGCAGAGGGGCGCCCCTCAGTTAGGCAGCTTAGGGGCAGGGAACCATTTCCTCGAGATACAAAAGGTTGACAAGATCTACTTGCCAGAAGTGGCCAAGGTATTCGGGATCGAGGATAAAGGCCAGGTGACGGTGATGATCCACACTGGATCGCGCGGGTTCGGCCACCAGGTTTGTACTGACTACTTGAGGATTTTAGAGCGTGCCTTCAGAGATGAGCTGAGGACGCTGCCTGACCGCGAGCTAATTTACGCCCCGTCCGGGACAAGGGAGTGCGAAGACTATTTCCAAGCGATGTGTTGCGCCGCTAACTTCGGTTTCTGCAACAGGCATATGATCATGCACTGGGTGAGGGAATCGATGAGGGACGTATTAGGGCAGAAGGAGGAGGACATCGGTCTGGAGCTAGTTTACGGGGTCCCGCACAACATAGCGAAGGTCGAGGAATATGAGATAGACGGGAAGAGGGTGAAGGTTTACGTTCATAGGAAGGGTGCCACGAGGGCCTTCCCGCCCGGGCATCCAGATATACCTGAGGATTATAGAGAGGTGGGGCAACCGGTGATCATACCTGGCACGATGGGGACTGCGAGCTACCTCTTGGTCGGGACCGAGACCGCGAGGAAGACCTTCTACTCCACAGCTCACGGTGCTGGCAGGGTGATGTCGAGGACGAAGATGAGGAAGAGGTTCAGAGGGGAAGCGGTCGCGCAGAATATGGCTCGGAGCGGGATCCTATCTAGAGCTGCGAGCTGGAGGGTCATGGCTGAGGAGGCGCCCGAGGCTTACAAGGACATCGATGAGGTGGCGAGGGTGACAGAGATGGCAGGGATAAGCAGACGTGTGGCCAGGCTGGTTCCGTTAGGAGTGGTCAAGGGTTAGGGGCTCTCACCTGCGTTTAGTTATATATCTAGGACTACCCGAGCCCTCCACTCAGTATCGGCCTTTTCGACCTCGAGCAGATGGTACGTGCAAGCCTTCACCTCGGTTCTTAATTCATGCCTTCCTGGGTTCATTTCCTCCCCCCAGCAACGTGCCCTGAGGTCCAACCTTTCTTCATTGATCCTAACTTCGAACCGAGAGAAGGCCAGATTCTCCGCTCCGCAGTAGAATAAAAGCTCGTTAAGCCAGTTGAACATCAGGGATTGAAGATCATCCCCCCTTACCTCAACCCCCCTCTCGACCCTTGGTTTGACCTGCTCCGTATTTATCATGACGTCGAACATAGCTAGGGCCGCATTTTCAAACAGCTCATCTAAGCTCTTACCGTAAGCTAAGAAACATACGTCCGCGGTAGTTATGTCCAGAAACTCAAACTTCTTCATGTCCAGACAACATAGGAGTTTTCTAGTTTAAAAGTATTGGATTTTACACCCTTCTCCCCCTGAAGGGGGAAGCGACGCCCTCACCGAAGACGGCCAAGTCGTAGGAGAATTACGCTAGGAAATCCATGCCTGATCTTTGCCCATGAGTAATCTCAACCATCTTGGCTTGGAGAAAGGGCTTCGTGTTGAAGGAGAGGGTGACAAAAATGGAAGAGGGAATAACCTGGAGAGACCTATGGAAGAGAAAATACAGGGAAAGGGCAAAGAAAATTAAGGGGAAATCGAGCCTGAAAATTGGAGCAGGCTGGCGAAGGATTACTCTGACGAGATCAGATCCAACAACTATGAGCACGGAAAGGCCGTAGAAGCGGTAAAAGAAATAATAGAACCAAAATTTGAAGTCATGGACATGGAGCGGGACCTAGAACGCTAACGATACCTTTTGTGAAGAGGGTAAGGGAGGGACTGCCGTTGCCCCCTCGAAGGAAATGTTAGGTATTTAATGAAGAACGCCGAAGATGAAGGGACTAAAAACATCAAGATAGTGAACAAAAGATGACAGGAAAAATGATGCTGACATCGGGAAAAGTTCGACATTGTCGCTTGCTCGCACCTCCTCTGGCAGTTTGAGGATGTTGATGAGTAACTGAAGATAATGGAAAAAGCCTCAAGAAGATGCTGCTGTGTGGTTCATCCTGCTGGTGGAAGGGACGGGCTGGTGAAAAGTCTGTGGACCAAAGTTACGGGAAAGAAATACGATGGAGAGCTGGATCCAGATCTGGACCACTTCGTCATCGTCATCCTGCGTGAGAGGGGATGCTTGTAAACGTTAGGGCAATAGATTACACCGTTAGAAGGCCCGTGGAGCAGGAGGAAAGACAGGTAGAATTCCTACTCGGAAAATATATAGGGAATCGATCCAAATATGAGAGATATCATTATGAAGCGTGTTCTGAGGAAATCTAAGGACGGCGTATATGAAATAAAAACAACGCGGCAGTGGTGTGGTGGAGCGCATCGTGAGCGCTGTCGGGAGGTTTTTGCACAAAACCATGGGGGTAAAAAGAGAAAAAATGAAAAATTAGAAGAGGAATTCGGAAACGACCACCAAGAAGTATAAAGAAAGAGTGCGGTGGAGGATGATTTCAAACTCCCAAGGAAATAATGTCATATGCACACAAAAAGTTATTGGAAATCAAGCATGAAATGAGGGGGTAACTATGAAGGAGGTCAAATACAGATCGATAGGAATTATTCACTCTCCTTTTAAAGATGCTAAAGGGATGCCCATACAACCAACTGGTGCCAAAGGGGTTGTCGGAACTGTAGAAGTATCACCGGAGTACTGTGCCGGGCTCAAAGACATTGAAGGCTTTTCGTATATAATTCTTATCTATCATTTTCATCTGTCGAAAGGATATTCATTGGAGGTCAAGCCATACATGGACGAGAATACGCACGGGGTATTTGCCACAAGAATTCCGGGAAGGCCAAATCCCATCGGCATCTCTGTGGTGCGCCTTATCAAAGTTGAGGGGTGCACGCTCCACATCCAGGACGTAGACATTTTAGATGGCACTCCCTTGTTGGATATCAAGCCCTACGTTCCAGATTTCGATGTGCGAGAAACAGAGCGGATAGGATGGCTTTCTGGAAAATCGAGTAACGTATATAAAAAGAAGTCAGATGGCAGGTTTGTATAGGAATGATGTGGAGTCTGACTCTCTGGGTGAGGGAGACGAGATGATTGAAGAGGCGATCATAAAGAGCATTATCATACTACGAAAAGGAGAAAAGAAATGTTAAGCAACTTTTGGACTGATCCGATTTTTTGGATCTGCATCGCTCTTACGGGATTTCTTTCAGCTGTGGCTGTATTTTGCACACCTGCTCTGAAGAGTAAGTTTATGCAGTTTCCGAAGCCTTTTCGGAGGGTCATTCTGTTATCACTCTTTGTGGCTCCATTGTTTGCTTTACCTCTCACCTCTCAGCCCAGATTGCCCCTACCAACTTCAACAGCCTTGCTTATGGGAATTCCCCTACTTGCCGGAGCAGCGGTCGTCAAAATACTAGCTCAAAAACAGATAGGTGCTTCACCGGGTTTACTAGAGAAACAAGAGTTAGTAACCACGGGCATTTACGGAATCATCAGGCACCCCCTCTATCTGGGCAACATCCTATTCGCAACTGGTTGGGCCCTCGTCTTCAAGGCAGCCTATGCCCTCCTGTTCACTCCGATCTTGGCCATTGGTTATCTAGCAGTTGCCTTCTTCGAAGAGAGAGAACTTGAGAAGGAATTCGGAGAAAAATATAGAGAATACAAGAAGAGGGTTCCGTGGAGGCTGATTCCCAAAATATTTTGAAAGGGGGTAATTGTGAGAAAAGGGTTAATTCTCGTTGGTTCTGCTCTTCTTGTGATCGGTACAGCTCTGGGCCTCTACGCTTCTCAGCGGGATTGTCTGATCGCCCTCATCACAAGGGGGTATATGAGCTTCTGGACAGGCGTTGAGATCCTAGCTAGATTCACCGCCCTAGCTGGCTTAATAAGCGCCTTAGTTGGTCTTAAGGAAAAAATAATAGAAATGATTGAGAAAAAAGGGCTCTAACATGTTTAAAAAACTCCTGAACCCCAGGAATATCGGAAAACTATCAGAATATTTGTAACTGGGATACTCATCGACCTTTATGTTTTGCCCTTTTCTGACGGTTCAACCAGCCGAGTTATATCTTAAGAAATGTAAAATGTAAATACCCAGTTAGAAGCACCTCCAACTCTGCTTTGTGAAGGGTATTGTCGAGGTTTAAAATGAAGGTCCGCCAGGTCTCACCAGCAGAATTCGAAAGTTTCGTGGCAAGGTTTAGAGATCCGCTGTTGCATGATTTACCCCAATACGAGCGGTGGAAGAGTAGGCTGGGCATCCTTAGGGGAACCTTCTGGTCTAGTAGAGAAACAAGGCTGTCATTACTGGGCCTGGAAGAAGGACAAAAACTCCAAGGAGTGCTAAGGGTCCTCAAAGTACCTTTCTTTGAAAGAAGACGATGGGGCGAAGAAGAAAAAGAGCGGGGAGAAATCCAAGACATCTTCCTTCACCTCGTTCAGGCAAAAGCCCTGAACTCTCTTCTAGCCAGAGCCGAAGAAATATTATCCCAAAATGGCCTCTCGAACTTTGGGATATCTGAATGGAAAAAAGACTACTGGGAAGTCATCGAAACGTTAGGGTTCAGCCCTTACGCCCGATCCGTTCTTATCGCCTGGAATACGGAAGAGGGCATCCTTAAGGATGGTAATCCGGAAGTAAAGTGTCGATTGGTGTCTAAAGGAGAGATGAGCGCATTGAGACAGATTCAGAAAAGCAGCTGGGGATTTTTTATCCCCCCTGATTTCAAGAGCGAAAATGTGCTAATCGCCTTTTTCAAGAACCGGCCAGTTGGGAGCGCCTATCTCAACCGCTTCACAGGCAACATAGACTTCGGCGTCCATGTAATGCAAGAGTTTCAAAGGAGAAGAGTCGGAACAGCCATATTGAAGGAGGCCCTGCGGCTCTATCGAGAACAGGGAGTCAAACGGATGTTCGTCACGAGGGTTCTCAGGGCCATTACAAAGATCAACGAAGCCGACAGGGTTGCCCTGAAGTTTTACCTCAACTGTGGGGGTAAAGTTCTGCGAGAATATCGAGGCTTTCGCCGCAAGAAACGCCCCCGCCCACTAGAACTTCCTCCTCTGGGCGAGTTTACAGCCTGATTCAAATACTTTTCACCAATTGCACATGAATTGTTTGCATAACACAGACGAGAAGAAGAATTAGGAAGAGCTACAAGACGTGTACACTTGGCGACTAGAATCTTAAGGCAGAGGACCTATCTAACCCTACACCTTGAACCCCTTTGTAAAGGTCAGCAAGTGGACTCGCTGAATCGTAGCCCACAGTCCCTGCATAAAAAGCGTTGAACCGCACTTCCGCCGCTAAGGCTCCTCAGCCCGTCCCTCCAGACGCACCGAGTATGAAGAAGCTCTGAAGATGACCAAAAGAAAGGACCAATAGCTAGCGAAGAACGTGCCCCACGTGTAGTTGTCTGGATGGTTTTCCAAGAAAATGTTAGTGCACATCTTACCAACTGCTTCAACAGATAGAAACAAGCCAGCGCTTTTCTTAACATCTGACTTTGTTACTGAGAAATGGCTGTGAAGTTCGCTGAGTGTAAGGAATTATAAGTTCTGGATTTTGGAAAATTATATAAGGTTAGCGCGCAGGGCAAAGGATATCTTTATTAGGATTTCCTAAATCTATTAGGGAGCCTGTATGCGTGAGAGCGTTTCTGGAAGGGTTGAAGATTATCTAAAGGCGGTGTATGAGATTGTCGAGCAGAAGGGTTATGCCCGTATAAAGGACGTTTCAAAAGATTTGGGAGTTAGCCCGCCCACCGTTGTGGAGATGATGAGAAAACTTCACGGCGACGGGCTTGTCGTTCACGAAAAGTATGGCGGCATCACTCTCACGCCACGGGGAAGGGAAATTGCAGAGGCTGTTAAAAAGAGACATGATACATTCAAGAGGTTCCTTGAGATAATTCTGGTTCCAGAGGATATTGCAGCCAAGGACGCTCACATACTCGAGCATCAGTTAGATCCGAAGACGATACGGCAATTTACAAGATTTGTCGAGTTCATCACTCAAGCAACCGCCACTAAACATCCGAGGTTTATAGGAAGGTGGATGGA
>CAZTBK010000055.1:0-6467 GCA_964611975.1 uncultured Candidatus Bathyarchaeia archaeon
GAAGCAGGAAGCCCGCCCTCCTCAGGGGTGGGTAGCTCACGATATTACCCTCTTCCTCGAACTTTGAGATTGATAAAGGATATCATGTTCAACCTACAACACACATGGTAAAATCAAAAATCGGTTTCATCGAAGCTCTAGTAACAGCGGATAAGGGGTCAAAGATTTTTCCAAGTTTACCTTCGGCAACTTCTTTATTAGCTCATACAGTTAGAGAGAGATACTACCGCGTTTAAGTTGATCCTGAATCCTCCGCTGAAGCTCAGCTATCTTTTTTCTGGCCCTAGCTTCTTGCCTTGATAGGACGGCCACTCTCGTGCTGACTATGTCCTCTCGATCATTAAGCTCGTTGATGACAGTCTTCTTATCAGACTTGACCAACAAGGACCCGATTGACTTGTAGACCACGGCTTGGTCGTCCATCTTCTCGAGTTCGCTAAGCGCCCTCTGGATCTCAGAGGATTCGAGCTCTAACTGGGTCTTCTGCGAAACCACGACCTCCAGGGTTCTCTGAAGTTGCTGCAGTCGGAGGATCTGTTCCCGCAACTGCGGAGGCAGGGAAGAGATCTCTTCACTCATCTTGACCCTCAACTCTAGAATTGTACATAGGACTTCTAAAGTTCTTATACAAATCTCTATGGGCTATTTCCTATAAGCATGTGGGTGTTTATAAGCATAATTTCACGTTGTCTCATTCCTGATATTTGGAGAAGGGCAGGGGCGCCGTCAGAGCTTTAAAGGCTGCATCAGTCATAACGTCTATCTGCGTTTATGCGGTTATGGGAATTTCGGGCCATACTTTGGCTACCTTTTTTGCCGAAGGCCCCTCGAGCTTAGGGCCTCAAGATGGAAGGAGCTGCTTGAAATAATGAGGGATCCAAGTGGCGGCGTGACTATTACTTTGTCATTCACTGCTCAGAATCCAGGGTTGATGGAGCTCAATGTGATATTAAATCTAAAGTCCCTCTTAACGGATGATGCGATAATTGCAGAATGCAGCGACTCGAGGCGGATCTCGCCGGGCTCGAGCGGTGAACTATCGGTAAGCTTACACGTTTCACCTGAAGATGCTGCGACGTTTGAGGGTCTCTCACCCCATTACCTTACTTATTCTTTGAATGTAGGACACTCTTCGATCTCGTTGGGTCGCCATTCCGGTTAAAATGAGGAGGGACATAGGGCCGTGAATGAAATTTTGGAGGGACAAGAGGTGCGAAAAGTCATAAGGGCCGTATTGTTCGCTGCTTTGTATCTTCTGGTATTAATAGCGATCCCGAATGCTGGCCTGAGGTACGCGTTTCAGCTTATGCCTGAGGGGCTCCTCCGCGCATGTTTATAGAGGAAGTGGCGGATCTCCGAGGCGCCCTTATGTGGACGTCCGTTACTGGCGCGATCCCGGCGATCCTAGCTTTCTCCTCGAACATATCAGAGGATTGGTCTCTCATAAAGGTGCTTTTGTCGATAACCTCTGCATTTGTGGGGTTCTACCTGTTTCTCCTTTTAATAGGACTGGGAGAACCATCATACGTGGGCTTCTCAATTATCCATCGAAGTGGTAACTGTAACCTTGGACTTCAGGTTCTTTATCGTCCTTGAGTTCATGCTCCTAGGAATCAGCGTTCTGAGTGCAGTCACCATTTATTTCGCCAGGAAAGGGACGTTTTCAAACTTAAGGCTCTTAGTGCCTTCTTTTATGTAAATTAACCCTCGATATAACCCAGAACCTTGACTAGCATGTTGACCCAACGGAGGTAGCTATTCAAAGCAGCCCTTAAAGCCGAGACATCCTTGGCCTCGAAACGCAGGATGAGCACGCGCCTCCTCGTCACAACTCGAACCCTAGATCTCATGCCAGCCAAAACGCGTGTCTCAGGCTCAAGGGATCGGAAGATCGCCCAAGCAACGTCAGGTGAAGTAAGGTCAATGAAAAAGATGGCGCTACAACTCTCAGCCAAAAAACAACCCTTACTTGTGACCACTCTCAATCGAGCCTTGCATTCTCCTTATATCGCGAGCTGCAACCCTACCAAGCTTCGTGCTAGGGGAGTATGCACCACCAGCGAAAGTGAACCCGCACTTCCTACATCTCCAGATGCCGACGCTAACCCTCTTAACGGATCTGGATCCGCACCTCTTGCAACTGTAGCGGGCCTTCATCTCAGCCTCAATGCGCGCAACCCTCTTTCTGATGGTTACTCCATACCTGGCTCCAAACCTACCGGCAGAGCCGCCCCTCTTCTTACCGCCCCTCTTCACCAACATTATATCCCCAGAATATCGCGCCTTAGCTCCCGAGACTTTTCAATCGCGATGTCGACGGCCTTTATGACATCGTCGGTCGGGATGGCACCAGTACCGCCCTTCTGCACGGCGCAGACCTTATCATCCTTGTCGATGGTTACAGTGATTCTAGAGTCAGCAACCATCTCTTCATCAAGTGATGGGTCAACTATAAACTTATCATCGATCCTCGCCATGGTCACAGAAACAGGATAGTTCTTAATGGGTAGCGGGACGTATTCATCCTTGGCCTTCACCTCACCATCTGGGCCAACTACATACTTCGCTGTCTTAGATCCCATGAGCGCCATGACAGAGGCCAGCTCGGAGGCATCAAAAAGGTTCCCGCAGTGATCGAGGACCCAAACATCAATGAAAACGACGAGGACTTTCTTCCCAGGGATCAGGCAGAGCCTCTCAAGATCTATGGCCTTGGATTCTCGAATTCCTCTGTCGACGACCCTCGCCAATTCGATTGAGTACTCGTCCGGAGGCCCAGGCTCAAAGGTCGGAGAGGCCAAGGGGGTGAGTTCGGCGCTCACGGTGAGGGCTCCAGCTTCAGGTCTATCAGGGTAAGGCTCACCAACCTCAACTTTAACGCCAGCGATGACCCTTGTCCCCCCGATGGAGACCATAGTTGAACCAGCGGCCTTTTCAACGATCCCTCTCTCGACCTTTATCTCCCTATAATCCATCAACCCTCTACCATCAAGCCTCTTGCCTTGGGACAAAAGCTCTAAAATCCTTTTTCGCTCAATACCAGAGATTACCTCAAGTGGGTTGCTCATCGAGTTTTATCCCCCTCAACTTCTCCGACAGTCGAGTACATATCTCTCAAAGCCTTCTTTTGCAAGGCATAGATTCTCTTGCACCCATCAACAGCAAGCTTAAAGGCCCTCTCAAACTCATCTCTCGTTAAGAGTCCATCCATCTGCAACAGCGTCACCACCCCCATCTGTGGAACGAAAGCGACAGGTAAATCAGCCTCGCCTTCTTTATCTTCAATACTGTTTAAGTCTAACACGATGTGCCCGTCGACCTTTCCAGCAGCGCAGGCCGCAACTAGATCTCGAAGCGGTATTCCGGCATCAGCTAATGCGAGAGAGGCGGCGTCTATCCCAGCACATCTAGTTCCACCATCGGCCTGCAAAACCACAATGAAAATGTCGATCACGGTCTTAGGATAAAGCTCAGAAAAGATGACTGGTTCTAGCGCATCCCTTATGACCTTCGAAAGTTCCACCTCACGCCTTGAAGGGGCAGGACTCTTCCTCTCCTCGGTGGAAAATGGAGTCATGCGATAGTGACATCTGATCAATGCCCTGCTATGTAATGATAAGTGCTTAGGATAGACCTCCCTAGGGCCATAAACCGCAGCGAGGATCTTATTCCTGCCGTGCTCGATATAGGCAGAACCGTCCGCCCTCTTAAGTAGACCGATCTCAATTTTTATGGGACGTAGATCCTCTGGTTTCCTACCATCGACCCTAATACCATCCTCATCAATCAACTTATGACCTGTGGCCATTACCCAATCTAAACCTCCTTTAACCTTCTTTTGGTTATAAACTCATTAATTCTATCGGTGAGCCCTGATGTATGGGCTTCTCTCTCAATCATACGGATCGCCTTTACCGCCAACGCCTCATCCTCGACTTTCTTCCCCCTTATCAAGACATAACCATTTTGACCGATGGTGATCTGACATCCCGTCCCGTTCTTAACTATCTTAATCATTGACCCTCTTTTCCCGATGAGCCGAGGGATCTTCGTCGGTGTCACCTTGACTATATAACCAGAGGTCACCTTTCCGAGTCCGCGTCCCTTAATCGTGATCCTTGGATCCATAGTCCGGTCAAACTCCAGGACCTTAGCGATAATAACGTCACCGACGTCAAGTATATCGGTCAATTTATTCTTACAGGGATCGAAGTGACGATCAGTTGCCTCAGAAGTGAACAGAATACCCTTGTAAGGGGAGTTTATGTCAACAGTCCATTCGCTTAAACCGACACCCGTAACCTTACCGACGACCAGGTCGTTGACCCTTGGCATATAGCATCCTTCAATTGGGATGACATGTATCGCCTGGTTCTCAAAATCCACTAGACCCACTCTGGAGGCGTAGAGCCTATCCCCTTCTTTAAAAACGTTTTCACCTGCGATGTACTTACCTCTGGCCAGTAAATCACCGGGAACGACGAGCTGTCTTTTTTTAACAAGCAACAAATCCTAAACTCTTCTTCATAGTTCTAAACTTAGGGGAAAGGCGTCATTCTTAATTCTTATGCTCGCATCAAACTTAAATGACTCATGGTTTTTGTGTTTACTTTTCAATGGACGAGGACAGACCCTTTAAAAATTTAATCTGAAGATTACCGCGAGTGATGCTTTCTAGTTTCTCCACGAAGGCGGTATGTAACCCCGCAGGTATGTTGACGACAGCGATCCAAAAACCATCAGCCTGCCACTCCTCCCTTTCGATGCTCCCGAAGCTCTTTACGACACCTATGGACCTAGATGCGTACTCAGGGGGGATCTTCACGGCTACCCTGACCTGCTCAATTTTGAGCGGGAGAATTGGTCTTAAGGCCTCGATAACGAGGGTGGCCTGCTCCTTCACATCTTTGAAAGGGTCGATCTTAACGTGGCTCTGCCTCATCGCCTGCTCTATCCTGACCACTGGATGAGGCTTACCTGTCCTAGGGTCGATGCAATGCCTCGAGATGAACGACACTATCTGCCTCCTTTTATCTTCAGCTAATCGAGCCCTCTGTTCACTCCTCAGCAGAAGCGTGCCCCTTTTCAATATCATTTCGGCCACCTTGACAACATCCGAAGTTTTGAACACTTTTTGCAGCTCTTTATCAGAGGCGCGAAGTCCCTTATTCGCGTCGGTAAAGATCGCATCGACCGCTAAGACCTGTGATAAGTCGACGCGTTTACCGAGCTTAAAATCGAGAGCTAGGTCTGGGTTCACCAAAACCTCGAAACACGCATCAGAAATAGACATACGGGCGACCGTGAGCTTTTTGTTCATATGCCATTTACCAGCATCATTTAGGCTCAGAGGACTTTACTTTTATCTATGTACTCTTTGACCTCACTTTCTGTCAGCAACCTGAACTTCTTCGTATCAGATGGGATGATGGCAATCCTGATTTTTCGGGGATCAAGCTTGCCCTCGATGGCTTTTGATAGGCATTTTATGGCCAGCATTATCGTCTGTTCTAACGATAAATCATCGGAGTACTCAGCCTCTAACAGCTCCTTTACGGCCTCGCTGCCAGCTCCCACAGCGACCGCCTTGTAACCCCATACAGCCCCGCTCGGATCCGTCTGAAAGACTCTGCAGCCAGTTTTGTCAACCCCCCCAAAGATTATTGAGACGCCGAAGGGACGAACACCAGCGTGCTGCGTGTAAATTTGCTCGATGTCACCGATCCTCTTGGACAAGACTTCAACGTCCATCGGCTCATCGTAAGTGAGCCTATTGCTTTGAGCGTAGATTCTGGCTTGATCTATGAGGAGGCGCGCATCCGAGCTCAGCCCAGCGATAGCTGCCCCAATATGCTCATCTATTTGAAAGATCTTCCAACTAAAGTCAGGATCCTGGAGGTTAGAAGATCCCTTCTCCTCCGCTGCTAAAACCACCCCTTCAGGGCACTTTAACCCTATCACGATGGAGCCCCTTTTCACGGTCTCAAGGGCATATTCAACTTGGAATAAGCGCCCGTCAGGAGAGAAGATGGTGATCGCTCGATCATAAGCTCCCGGCTTAGTGAATATGGCCAACTTTATCTACTCACATCACCGAATTAAGGCTGGTCATCATTGATAAATGCTAACGCTATTAAAAACCTTTCTATAGTCGATTCTGTTGTATTTACGAGTGACGGGGGATAAAAAAGTTTAGGATTTCCTCTTGTTGCGTCTTCGAGTGATTTTTAAATATATGTTCTCTCAAGGCTGTCTGAGAACCATCACAACAAGGTTTCAACCATGCTCCATCAGGCTTCTACAGCCATAGTAAAGTGGTGCGCTGAGAAGAGTTACGGCTTAATCCATGAAGACTTGAAGGGCTTAAGGAAAAGCGTGAATGCGAAGGCCAAACGATTCAACAAGTTTAACTGTAAAGTTCAACGAATCTCTAAACGCTCTAAGAATCTCAAGAGAAGGTTGAACAG
>CAZTBK010000056.1:0-6095 GCA_964611975.1 uncultured Candidatus Bathyarchaeia archaeon
CACTAATCTTGACCTCCCTCTGTTCACCTGACTTCATATCTCGGAGGATGACTAATGACCTCTTAAGCTCCCTTTCACCTAAAATGATGGCATATGGTATCCTCACCCGGTTGGCGTAAGACAGCCCCCTTGAGAGGCCCCAATCTGAAACGTTCGTTTCTGCTGATATGCCAGACCCTCTTAACAGATTTGCAATCCTGATCTCATCTCTTTTCAGTTCATCTGTTATAGCCAAGACGATGACCTCTGACGGTGGCTTAAAGGGGAAGATATATCCTTGTCTCTTAAGGGACTCCATACACCTGTCCACCCCGATGGCGAACCCAGTCGCCGAAACAGCGCTGCCTCCAAATCTCTGTACCAACTCATCGTATCTACCACCGGCCCCTATAGCCACTTTAAGCTCAGGAACATATCCTTCAAAGACCGTGCCCGTGTAGTACTCCAAACCGCGAATTATGCCTAGATCAACAGTAAACTCCCTTTGAGGAATACCGTAATATCCTAGCCTTTTCATAACTTCATTAAGGTTTTTTACGCATCTATCTATTTCTGCATTGGAGATCAGTTCAGTAAGTTCGTCTGTCACGCTAAGATCTCCCTTAAGCTCTGGTAACAGGAGCAAGGCCTCTCTTGTTTTGTCATCTACAGATGGGTCATTTAACGCTTCGGATAGACCTTTACGATCTCCCTTATCTATACATATTCGCACCCTATTGGTTAATTCCTGACTCAGGCCCGCCTGCTTGACTATTTCCTTGAATATGCCGACGTTACCAACCCTTATCCTTATATTTTTTAGCCCAATATTCTTTAAGGACTGAGCCATCAGGGCCATAACTTCAGCGTCAGCTCCAGGGGAACTGCTACCTATCAATTCGACCCCAGCGTGCCAAAACTCCCTCTTTCGGCCAGCTTGAGGCTCATCATACCTAAACATGTTCGCGATGTAGTAGAGCCGTAGCGGCTTTGGACTCGATAGGAGCTTAGTTCCAACGACCCGAGCTATTGGCGTAGTCATCTCTGCCCTGAGGGCAAGCCAACGCCCTTTCTTATCCTTAAATTTAAACATAGAATCCTCCAATTCTCTCCCAACACCAGTTGAGAGAACGTCTAGAAACTCAAACGTTGGTGTACGGACCTCCCTATAACCCCACATCTCAAAAGTTTTTTTGATGGTTTCTTTAACTAACTGCCATTTCGCTGTCTCTTCCGGAAGCTGGTCTTCGGTGCCTCTAGGTACTCGACGCATGATAGACTTATTACTATTCATCGATTAATAGGCCCCTTCTCCGATACAAAAATGATAAATTGCCGAAATTATTAATCATTTCCATGTGATGTAAATGGAGGAAAGGAGATTAGAAGAGGTAGGGAAAGTGACCCATTACTACAAGAAGATCGGTGTTGCTGTGGTAGACCTAAAGGCACCTATCTCGGTCGGAGATCACATTTTGATAAGAGGGGCGACGACAGATTTCGAACAAACTGTGGAATCAATGCAAATACAGCATAAGAATATAAACAAGGCATCAGCTGGTCAGAGCATAGGGCTGAAAGTAAGGGAAAGGGTTAGGGAGAAAGACGTAGTTTACAAAGTAGTTCAATAAAACCTGAAGGGCCTTCCAATTTTTATATTTCCATGCTCACCTTCTCGAGTTGCCTTAAAACATAGCTTCTGATATCAGTTGCTTTAGGAAGTTTCATAGCCAGTTTCCCATCAACTATTAGAGGTTTCAAGATAGATTCCATCTTTAAACCACATTTAGGACAGCTAGGTCTTGGCGCGTTGAAAGGCAAAACGACATCGGTGAGACACTTTGAGCACCTCCACACGTTCTTCCTTCCTCCAAACTTCCCCCTCTTAGCGCTAGGTTTTCCCTCGACCTCCACGATATCCATTGCGAAGTCTATCGTGGGAGCGTTACTGACCCATGTACCAACGCCAAACCCGTCTGCACCAGCCTCACCCAAGGACTTCACTGACCTCTCATCCAAACCACCTGAAACAAATATCTTTACGTCTTTGAAACCATTGAGGTTTAATTCCCACCTAACTTCACGCACGATGCTTTCAAAGCTCCCCTTCCTACTTCCCGGGGTATCCAACCTAACCCCCCATAACCTCTTCCCCAGAGCTTTAGCGGCCATCAATGATTCGACCTTCTCGTCAAGATAGGTGTCTGTCAGGGCTATCCTAGGGACGCCCTTTGGCATGAGCTCATCGAAGGCCTTCCAAGCTTTAATCTGATCTCCAAAGACTATAATCAGCGAATGTGGCATGGTCCCCATGGGTTTGATGCCCATTCTTCTCGCGCTTAAAACACAAGACACTCCGTCTAGACCCCCAATATACGCGGCTCGGGATATCATCGGAGCTATCCCAGGGTGCATCCTCCTGACCCCAAAGGATAAAGCTAATTTATCACCAGCCGCCTTACGTACCCGTGAGGCAGCCGTGGCTATACCAGATGCTTGACATATAAGGCCGAGAAGCGCTGTCTCCAGGGCAGCGAACTTCCCATACTCACCTTCAATCCTCATTACTGGGACAGGCACGCCATTATAATCAAGCGGCTTAAATATCGTACCTTCTGGCATTGTGTAAACGTCGACGTCACGTCCCTCAAAGAGGTAGGCTTCCTCCTCGATACCGCACAGAGTTCCCCAAGGCCAGTTCATCGGGAGTTCAGGAGCCGCCACTTCGGCGACTACCCTCACATTTTCTAAGCCTTTCTCCTTCAGGATCTTCTCTGTCCTGATGAAATATACATCCGTTGTCTCACCATCCCGAATCTCATCATCAGAGGCCATATAAAAACGGTTCAACTTTTCCGCTTCCTCAACTTTTCAATTATGTTCTTAACAGATGTGAGTTCAGCCCCATAAATCCTTTTGGCGTAGTCTAAGCCGTATTTCTGCTCCTCATCGCTGAAGGACTCCACGCAATCCTCTGGCAAGATGATCTTATATCCTCTGAAATAAGCATCAGCCATCGTATGTTGTACACAGATGTTTGTAGCTATACCGGTAAAAATAAGGGCATCTACTCCAAGCTCCCTTAAAAGGAGGTCTAAATCCGTTTCGAAGAACCCGCTATAGCGCCTCTTCTCGATGACGTAGTCCCCTCTCTTCGGTTTAAGCTCATCGATGACCTCTGCTCCGTGAGTGCCCTTGACCGCGTGCTCCCCCCAGAGCTGAAACTCCTTATCAACCCCAGGCAAGTGGGCATCGTTAGTGTAGATTACTGGAATTTCATTTTCCCTAGCAAAAGCCAGAAGCCTCTGAATGTTAGGGATGATCCTAGGAGCCCGCTTGGCCTTTAATACCCCTGTGACAAAGTCGTTGAGCATATCAACGACGATTACGGCGTATTTCGTCATCCTCCCCCATCCTTCTTTGAGATGTGATAAAAATTGTATTAAAAGACCAAAAGTTCTACTTTAATAAATTTATAACTCTGATTTAAACTTTCATTAAAATTTATATAGCTAAGCATAGCATTCAGCTAGAGGCCCAGGGAGCTGCCTTTGCCCTACAGGGCAATCAAACCGATCTGAACGCCATAGAATATTATGATTGCAACGATAAGTATACCTACACCGTAGATTAAGCCTATTATAGCTGGAAGCATTTCACGGTAATTTATCTTGTCCCCATCTTCAGAACCCATTGATTCCCTCACTTAGTTTTAAGCTATATGATCAGCAAGCAAGCCTTTACCTGAATTCACTAATAACGTGCTCCCAATTTACCTTTCTTTTAACCATATAAAAGGGTTTCCTTAGCTGAGGCCATTGTTCTCCATAAGTTGGTTTCTTAACTTTATAGAAAACACCTATGGGAATTTTAACATTTTCGTTGAGGCAGTAGTCCCACTCAAGAGCTCTCTTCAGAGCGTCCTCGTAATTGCTTGTGTCATGACCAGTTTCTTCTAACTTGTAAATATGCTCCTTAAAGTAAGCGGACGTGTCATGGTATATTAAACACGGTTGTAACGTATCAATAAAGGCAAATCCCTTGTGTTCTATAGCTTCCTCAATAAGTTTTGTTAAATGTCTCACGTCTAAAGCGAAACCTCTAGCCACGAATGTAGCTCCATTGATCAATGCTAATGCCACTGGGTTCAGTGGTTTCTCTTTGACGCCTAACGGCGTTGACCTACCCTTGTATCCCACCTCACTTGTCGGGGTCATCTGGCCTGTCGTTAAACTGAAAACCTGGTTATTATGAACGATCATGACCATATCAGCGTTATATCTACATGCATGAACAAAATGAGAAACTCCCTCTGCATACGTATCTCCGTCTCCTCCGAATCCAATGACGGTTAACTCTGGGTTTGCAAGCTTGATACCGAAGGCTATCGGTAGGACCCTACCGTGAATCCCGTAAAAACCATTAACGTTCAAGTAATCATATATCTTTGCATGACAGCCTATGCCAGTAACTATGGTCACCTTTTTTACATCGATTTTCTTGTTATTTACTAGCTCAACTATCGCTCTCTTTGCCGCCGATAATATCCCATAGTTTGTACAGCCAGGACACCATGTGATCTCCGCCTTTGTGCTCAATTCCTTTACGTTCATTTGATCGCCCTCCTAATTCCATTAATCACATCGCGAGATGTAAACGGTCGGGCATCGTATTTTAAAACCTTTTTTTCGATGAAACACCCAGTCTGCTCAGCTATTATCTGACCAAGCAGACCTGTAGCATCGTTCTCCACAAGCACAACTTCATCTGAATTCCCGACCTCCTTCTTTACTCTCTCAGCTGGAAAGGGCGTTATATAAGAAACTTGCATAAATCTGAACCCTTTAAGTTCCCTTAACGCATCGATAATCGCCCCTTTAGTTGAACCCCAGCCCACAATTAAGTTTCTCCCATCGCCATATAGAGAAACTGGGTTTAACTTCTCTATTTCCAGTTTGAGATGCTTCATTTTCCTGAGCCTCTTATCATTCATCTTAATCGTCCACTCTGGATCCTCTATTGTGTATCCATATTCATCGTGCTCATAACTAGTAGCTCTGACGAAGGGGCCCTGACCTGGAACCGCTCTTGGTGAAACCCCGTTATCAGTTATCAAATAACTTTTGTAATCGACTGACGGATTTTCAATGATGAACCGTGAAGGCGAGGTCAGAGGCCTTTCAAACTTATCAAAGCTATAGTTGCTCTCGCTCAAATGCTTATCGGAAACGATAATCGATAAAACTCTATATTTGTAAGCGAGGTAAAATGCCTCCATAGTTCGGTAAAATGCCTCCTTAGCGTCTCCAGGCGCTACGACTACACGTGGAAATTCTCCATGACCAACGTTAACAGCGAATTTAAGATCGCCCTGTGCTGTATATGTTGGCACACCCGTACTTGGCGCGGTTCTTTGAGCTAGGTAAACGACTAGGGGGACTTCAGACATACCCTGTAAGCTCATGGCTTCAGCCATTAAGGCAAAACCACCACCGGATGTACCAACCATCACAGTAGCACCTGCATAGCTGGCCCCTAGAGCAGCGTTAGCAACAGCTATCTCATTTTCAAGCTGAACAACTAAAATATCAGATTCTAGCTGCTTAGATGCCAAAATGTGCAATACAGGCGTAGCTGGCGTCATTGGATATGCTATATAAAGATCCAAACCGGAGGCTATAGCGCCTGAAGATATGGCCTCGCTTCCACTTAGAAAATAGCGTTTTCCCTTCTTTGGCTCAAACATTTTCATTTTTTGTTTAGCAACGTTATAACCTTCATTTGCAGCTTTCTTCAACACCTCAACGTTCTTTTTGAATTCTTTCTCGATATTCTCTAATAATGGTCTGATCGGCAAACCAAGTAGCTTAAATAAAGAGCCGATTAAAACGTTATTACCTACTATTTGTGGAGCGTTAAGTTTTTTAAGTATGGACTTAACGTCGATTCCGACGAGGTTTCTTGCCTTTAAGCTCTTATCCGCTAAGATCACACCATCCTTGCTCAAACCGCTTTCATGTTTATCTATCGTTTTTTGATCTAAAGCGACGATCAAATCATAGAAATTTTCATGAGAATAAACTGGCTCATCAGATACTTTCAAGACATTAAAATTA
>CAZTBK010000057.1:0-3765 GCA_964611975.1 uncultured Candidatus Bathyarchaeia archaeon
CTGGACCAGCAGATGCGAGGAATGGCGTAAGGCCATCCTTAAACGCTGGAAGCCCATGCGAAAGCTGGGGGCTCACGTATCCGCTCCTTTTAAAGGGTCGTGAGATGTCTATCTATTTGAATTACGCTCAAAGTTTGGGATGATTGATGGCCAAAGAAGCTCAGTTAAGGGTCGCTGAAGCTAGGCAAAGGGATATTGGGCGCGGGAAGGCGAGGATAGATAGCGAGACAATGCGATTGCTCGGTATAACTGCAGGTGACGTGATTGAGATCAGTGGGAAAAAGGTTTCTGCCGCTGTTGCTTGGCCAGCGTATCCAGAGGATCAGGGAAGGGGCCTGATCCGGATCGACGGTATAATCAGGAAGAACGTCGGGGTCGCTATAAACGACTACGTCGTTGTCAGGAAGGCCAACGTCAAGGAAGCTAGAAGCGTCACCATAGCCCCTATAGATATGCGGTTGAACGTGGATAGGGACTTTCAGAACTTTGTCAAGAATAGGTTGCTCGAGATCCCGCTCGTCGAGGGGGACTCAGTCTTCGTCACGATCCTAGGGAGTGCGATCCCGTTCTCCGTCGTTCACGTCAGGCCCCGCGGGGTAGTGAAGGTCACGCCGACGACGAACTTGACGGTCTTGAGTGAGCCAGCTCCAGAGAAAAGGGGGATCCCTAGGGTTACGTATGAGGACATAGGCGGCCTCCACGAAGAGATCAGGAGGATAAGGGAGATGGTCGAGTTGCCCCTCAGGCACCCGGAGCTATTTCGGAGGCTTGGCATAGATCCCCCAAAGGGGGTCCTGCTCCACGGCCCTCCTGGCTGCGGCAAGACCCTGCTCGCGAAGGCCGTGGCGAACGAGTCAGATGCGAACTTCTTTTCGATAAATGGCCCTGAGGTCATGAGTAAGTTCTACGGTGAATCAGAACGTAAGCTTCGTGATATATTCAAGAAGGCGAAGGAAAGCTCGCCGAGTATAATCTTCATAGACGAGCTCGACGCCGTCGCCCCGAAGCGTGAGGAGGTCACTGGCGAGGTCGAAAGAAGGGTGGTCGCCCAACTTTTAGCTTTGATGGATGGGCTCGAGGCCAGGGGGGATCTGATCGTGATAGGGGCCACCAACCGTGTGAACGCGATAGATCCTGCGTTGAGAAGGCCAGGGAGGTTCGATAGGGAGATCGAGATAGGGGTCCCGGATAAGCAAGGAAGGTATGAGATACTCCAGATTCACACGCGAGGGATGCCGTTATCCAAGGATGTGGACCTTCGCAGGCTAAGCGAGGCGACCCATGGGTACACAGGGGCGGACATCGCTGCGCTATGTCGTGAGGCTGCGATGAAGGCCCTCAGGAGGTACCTGCCGAGCATTAACTTGGAGGAGGAGAGGGTGCCGCCTCAGATCTTGGAGAAGATGGAGGTCAACATGGATGACTTCATGAACGCCTTCCGTGAGATAACACCGACGGCCATGAGGGAGGTCTATGTTGAGGTGCCTAGCACGCGCTGGGGCGACGTCGGTGGCCTAAAGGACGTGAAGAGGCGCTTGATGGAGGCGGTCGAGTGGCCGATCAAGCACCCGGACGTGTTCAAGAGGATGGGGATCAACCCCCCAAAGGGCATCCTGCTCTACGGCCCTCCTGGCTGCGGCAAGACCCTGCTCGCGAGGGCCGTGGCCACGGAGAGCGAGGCGAACTTCATAAGCGTTAAGGGCCCCGAGATATTCAGCAAATGGGTGGGAGAATCGGAGAAGGCAATTAGGGAGATCTTCAGAAAGGGGAGGATGGCAGCGCCTGCGGTGATATTTATGGATGAGTTGGACTCCGTCGTCCCCAGGAGGGGGATCGGGTATGCTGACTCTGGCGTGACTGAGAGGGTCGTCAGTCAGCTCCTCACGGAGTTGGACGGCATTGGAGGGCTCCATGGGGTCGTCGTAATTGGGGCTACCAACAGGCCGGACATCCTGGATCCCGCTCTGCTTAGGCCTGGAAGGTTCGACGAGTTGATATACGTCCCTCCTCCCGATGAGGAAAGCAGGCTTGAGATCTTCAAGATCCATACGAGGGGTACGCCTTTGGGCGATGATGTGGACTTGGCTGAGCTTGCTAGGGTGACGGAGGGTTATTCCGGCGCCGACATCGAGGCCTTGTGCAGGGAGGCTGCCATGAACGCTCTAAGGAGGAACATGAAGGGGGAGAAAGTCTCCCTTGAGGACTTCAGGGTGGCCATGAAGAAGGTCCATCCTACAATAACCCCGGATATGGAGTCCTGGTATAAGGGCATATCTGGTCGTGTCAAGAGGATCGTAAGGCCGGCCACCCCAGTGGCCTAACTTTTACGGTGGGTCGTTTGTCATCCCGTCCTGTTCACACGTTGATAGTGGAACTCCTTGAGAAGAGCAACGGCTCTTCCACGGATGGTGAGTTGTACAGCTCCCTTAAGGAGCTTCGGAAGGATCTGAGCTTCACGTCCTTTAATGGGACTTTGATGAAGCTCGAAGTTTGTGGCGTGATCCGTGTCCGTAACCTCTCGAAGGGGGAGAGGATCGTTGAATTGGTCTAAGTTCCCTCCCCCTCCACGGGGGTCGGGACCTATGCGTTAGGGGTGGAGAGGATGGGGGTCAAGCTCGGCGGGATCGTCTCCGGCAGGAAGGTCGACCTTTCCGAGCTTTCCGGCAGGATCGTGGCTGTGGACGCATACAACGTTCTATATCAGTTTTTGTCCGTCATCAGGGGGTTTGATGGGACCCCCCTGAGGGACAGGCATGGGAGGGTCACGAGCCACCTCAGCGGCCTCCTGTACAGGACGGCGAGGCTCACGGAGGCCGGGATGAGGCTCATCTACGTGTTCGACGGGGCGCCCCCTGCGCTGAAGTCGATCGAGATCAAGAGGAGGGTCCAGGCGAGGGAGGAGGCCCGCCTCAAATATGAGGAGGCTAAAAGGGAAGGTAAACTGGAGGAGGCAAGGGTGTACGCCCAGGCGGCCTCAAGTCTGAGCGATTACATGGTCGACGGAGCTAAGAGGCTCTTGGAATCGATGGGCGTCCCTTGGGTTCAGGCCCCTTCTGAAGGGGAAGCCCAAGCCGCACATCTTGTGATGAAGGGAGATGCGTGGGCGGTCGCGAGTCAAGATTACGATTCCTTACTGTTTGGGGCCCCTAGGCTCGTGCGAAACTTGACGATAACAGGGAGGAGGAAGCTTCCGAGGAAAAGGGTATACATCACGGTCAAGCCGGAGGTCATCGAGCTCGGTCAAGCGCTGGGCCAGCTCGGGATAACCAGGGAGCAGCTGATCACGTTAGGGATACTGATCGGGACCGATTTTAACCCGGACGGGATTAAGGGGATCGGGCCGAAGACCGCTCTGAAGCTCGTCAAAAAGTATGGGACGCTCGATGAAGTCGTGAGGAACGTAAGGGGGGCTGAGTTTCCTGTGAGACCAGAGGAGATCGCGGACGTATTTCTAAATCCAGACGTCACAGACGATTACGTCATCGAGTGGAGAGAACCGAACGCCGGTGAGGTGATAGAATTCCTGTGCGGAGAGCATGACTTCTCAGAGGACAGGGTCAGGAAGGCCCTAGAGAAGATCTCCGCTGGGTACGAAAGGATGGAAAGGGGGGATACATTGGAGAGGTGGTTTGGGCGGAGGTGAGGTGACCGTGTACGCCTTTGATTTCGTCCTTGATTTTTCTAATGATCAAGAGGCATAGAGAAGGGGGAGGAGACCGCTTAAACGAGGTAATAATGGATGGCGCCCGTACGGTCGCGACGGGC
>CAZTBK010000057.1:3865-5953 GCA_964611975.1 uncultured Candidatus Bathyarchaeia archaeon
CGAGTTTTATCTTCCACATTACAATATGCAGTCGCTATCCTGAAATTTCAGGGAAAGGCCTTTTTCGATCGAGCTTTTAGATCAGGTCAAAGTTGCCAAATTATAAAAACTCGCCGAAGTTTACCACAATTTTTGTTAAGTTTTATAAAGAAAATAGGAAGATTTTTATGTATAATGAAACAAAGATTATAAAAATCCTGGTGGTAGTATGACTTCCCCCCAAAGACGAAAACTCTTAACAACAGCAGCGGCTCAGCGATGCTTTCCAATTCCTCCATCCTTCCCTGTTGTACTGGTTTTCAGGATCACAAATGAAGCAACCGAGGGTGAGGGGTTGGTGTCTCGAAGCGGCGTGAAAACCGGTCCTCGGCGAACGCGTGTTTTTGCCACGGTCCAAACGCTCATCGGTTCAGGTGGTGTGGAAAGTGATTGAGAGGTCATTTAAAGTCATTCTCCTAGGCGACTACGCGGTGGGAAAAACGAGCTTGCTGAACAGGTTTCTGCGCGGGGAGTTCCAGCCCGAGTACATCCCAACCATAGGGACCGAAATCTCTGAGAAGGAGTTCAGGTTTTCAAGCTGCATTATCAGGCTCATGCTGTGGGATCTGGGCGGCGAGAAGGAGTTCAGCGAGGTGAGGGAGGAGTACTGCGCCAACGCTCAGGCCGCCATAATCGTATACGACATTTGCAGACCAGCCTCCTTCAAGAGCGTGGAGGAATGGTACATGGGGATGAGCGAGCTAGCTAATAGCGAGCCCAAACCCTTCTTCCTTGTTAAGAGGAATGTCAAGGTGGCGGCTGGTTCTGCCGCCGACGTGCCCATCGTTTGGCTCGTTGGAAACAAGCTAGACCTGAAGGAGAATAGGGTGGTTGACAGAAGTGTGGCCGAGGAGAAGGCGAAAAAGCTTGGTTCTAACTATATGGAGGTGTCCGCCAAAACTGGAGAAAACGTGGACGCCCTGTTCACGTCTATCTTGAGGAGCCTGATCGAATTGAGGCTGAGCACGATTAAGAAAGAGCTGGAGGATTTAGGGCATGATTGAACGATCAGCCATATTTAGGAGAAGTGAGGTACAGAAACTCCTCAGAGCCATAAGAGACGATGAAATAAAGGGCATAGAGCCCATCTTCAGCTATGAACATGGATTAAGATATCCAGACGCCGAGGGGATAACAGGTGCTTCTGCGGAAGCCCTCAAGACCACGCTCAAGGAACTGAGCGGCGTCGGCATCTTAATCCCTGAGACGCGCAATAAAGTCCTGGTCTGCCCAAAATGTGGAACTCATCGGCTGATGATCCAGCTACGCTGCCCCCATTGCGGCTCCCCAGACATAAAGAGGGGCGCGGCGATCGAACACCTGGCATGCGGGCACATCGACTTTGAAGGGGGATTCAAGAGGGGTGAGCAACTTATCTGTCCGAAGTGTGGAAAGACGCTGAGGACCATAGGCGTCGATTACCGCAGGCCCGGAACCATATATAAGTGCAGAAGTTGTGGAGAGATGTTCCCAACTCCAAAAAAAAGATACACCTGCAGTGAGGGGCACGTGCTTGATGAACAGGAGCTTGTGTTACGCGACATACCCGCCTATAGGATAAACCCGGCTAAGCGTGCTCTGATTGAGAGGGAAACCTTGGAGTTCAAACCTATCCTAGAGGTCCTCACTGACAGAGGGTGGTATGGCCAGGCGCCCGTGACCCTTTGGGATAAAAACAAGATAGAGCACACGTTCGCGTTCGCCCTCTGGGCGCCTGAAAGCGATCCAGCCGAAGGGCAACCAGATGTGCTGGCGGACGCGTATACGTCTGAGGGGGAGGTGAACTCGACGATGGTGCTCGCGTTCTACGCTAAGACCATGGGCTTCATGCCCAGAGATAGGGTTCTGATCGTGATGCCGAGGCTGAGCAAAAGGGCCAAGGTTCTAGCGGAAAGCTACAATATATCCATCGTGGAGGCTGAGGCTGCGAGCGAGCTGACAGAGAAAGCGAGGAAGGCGCTCCTAAACATGGTTCAGAGAAGGAGGAAGGATACGCTGACGGCGGAAGCCGAGGCGTTGGGGATAGCCCTGAAGGAACTGAAGTAAATT
>CAZTBK010000058.1:0-5837 GCA_964611975.1 uncultured Candidatus Bathyarchaeia archaeon
GAATATAAGCGTTCCTTCAGCTCTCATCCAACAGCTGAGGCATGTGGGATCTCCCGCTCATAATGTTAAATTCAGGTAAGCTTTTTCATGATTGCTGGATATAAAATGTGTCAAACCTGAAAAATCTGCTTATGACGGGGGTTCGTCTACAGTTGTCGAGCGGCAGAATGGAGAAGCTTGAAGATTTGAAGAAAGAGGTCAGAAAATGCAAGAAGTGTAGGTTGTGGAAAAGCAGAAGACACGCCCTTCCCGGCGAGGGCAACCCGCATTCCAGACTTATGTTAGTTGCCCAAGCACCTGGAGAGAACGAAGACAGGGAGGGGAAAATGTTTATTGGGCCTTCTGGTAAGAAACTAAATTTCTTGCTTCAAGAGGCAGGTGTAGACAGAAGGGAGATATACTTAACGAACCTGATCAAATGCATGCTTCCAAAATATAGAAAACCTAAACAAGATGAAATTCAAGCATGCGCTGGATACCTAGATGAAGAGATGAGGTTGGTAAACCCATCTGTAATAGCCACCTTGGGCTATTACCCAACCAAGTACATTTTTACAAAATACCAAATCCAGTTACCTAAATCCAAAACGGGATTCTCAAAAGTTTACGGCAAGATCTTTTTGGCCGAGAACAGGAAAGTACTTCCGTTGCGACATCCAGCCACCCTCCTTTATGAGGAAGCCCTCAGAGAGAAGATGGTGAAGAATTACAGAAAACTGAAAACATTGATGGTCGATTGCAAATGGTTCCAGGTCTGCCCGATAAAAAAGTTTTACGAAGAAGGCAGGATAGATAGAAAGTGGATCGAGCTCTATTGCAAAGGCTACTGGAAAAGCTGTGTGAGATATCAGATGGAAGAGAGGGGGGAGCCACACCCAGACTGGATGCTCCCGGATGGCAGCCTCCATGAAGGGCTGCGTGACTGACGGAAACAGGGAGGGAAAATAGGTGAGGCCAAAGCGTCATCCGGAATGTCGCATGGAGAAAAACATCAAACAGAATAGTGGTGGAAGCTGTCAAGAGAGGGTCGAACTCCTTAGTAGCGGAAGACGTTCATGGCTTCATCCAAAAGAGTTCTGGAGTGGTCGACGAACCTTTACGGAATACGTTGATGGTATGGAAAAGATGAAGAGGGAGCTGGAAGAGATAGGTTGGTTGAACTACAGAGACTAGATTTGGGTGCCGAAATCGTTTTGAACAAACCCAAGGAAAGGAGAGCCATCCCTTGTGGAAAAATTATTCTCACCTAGATGATCATACATTCAAGATCCGGTGATAGCTATTGCCATTAGTATACTGAGGAATGTCAGACAGTTATAAAAAACTTATAAGGATGGGTCTCAGACATTTATTGATGATGGAAAATGAATAGGAGACTCTTTCTGCCTCTTACGATGCTTTTGATTGCTGCTTTGTTGACAAAGGTGCAGATTGGGGTCGCCGCGGAAGCTGAGGAAACAATGCTCTCTTACGACGATGGGGTCCCGGAAGGTAACGTCTGGCCAGTGGAAGAGGGGCCGATGGCTGTAGTGTACTTTGATCCGCCGTGGTCTTGCCAGATCTTGGAGATCTACGTCTACATCACCGGTATTTCGGGCGACCCTGCAGTCGATAGCTTCCATGTGTATGTTTACGGGGTTGAGGAGGATGAGGTTGTTTATGATTTTCTGGGTTCCGTCGCAGATGTAGAGTGGATGTACTGGGATGTCCGTGATGAGAGGGTTGGTGTCAACGGATCATTTGAGATCATGCTTGAATGGCTAAATCCTCTGTGGCCCGAAATAGGTACGGACTACAGTGATCCCGATGGTTACAGCTTCCTCGTGGGAGTGGACGGTGAAGTTACGCGGGTCGAGACCTACGACCTCATGATCCGTGCGAAGGTTAGGCCGTTGGATGCTGACGGTGACGGCCTGAAGGTTTGGGAAGAGGAGGACTTGGGTACTGATCCCACGAAGGCGGATACGGACGGAGACGGGCTGGACGACAAGAACGAGGTCGATCTTAATACGGATCCCACGAAGGTGGATACTGACGGAGATGGGTTGGACGACAAGAAGGAAGTTGATATAGGCACAGATCCAAAGAAGACAGATACAGACGGGGACGGTCTAAACGACGGAGCTGAGGTGAACACTTACAATTCAGACCCTCTGAAGACGGACACTGACGGTGACGGGCTTGATGATAAGAGAGAGGCTGATCTGGGGACCGATTTGTTGAAGACCGATACTGATGGCGACTTCTGGAACGACCAGCTTGAGGCAAGCCTTAGTTCTATATTGATTTTCAACCCCACCAGCTTCCTGCTTCCGAACGGCGCCATTGTTGGTCTAGTTGTGATCATTACAGTAGCTATAGTCATCACTAAGAAGAGGAGAGCCGCGCCTCCCCCACCTCCGCCACCCCCATCCTAAGCATTCTTCACCTCCCAACTTTTTCTATTCCTTTAACGCGTCGGCACACCCTACCTTATATTAATGGTTTAGGGGTGGTTAGAAGAGTTCTTGCGCCTTGCGTCTGGAGGTATCCTCTCGATCTGAGGGTCTTGTAGGTGGGGCTTAAGCGCTTAACCGTTGCAGCTTTGGCGGTGGGATTCCTTTGACCCATGTTTTCCCGTCGTGGTAGTACCACATTTCTGACTGGGCTCCGATAGTCCAAGTCTTGCCACTGTTGTCAAGGAACTTAAATGTCTTGAGCATGTTTTCATACTCTTCACCTCCTAAGACGCCGCTTTCGTACCTCTCTTTCAAATGTCTAAACATCGTCATGGCCTGCTCAGGCGTATACATTTCTGCCAACTGAGGAGGTGCTGGGGCATGTAGCGGTGTTGCTTGGGCAGGTGTTGGCGGTGCGGCTGGCTTAGGTTCCACGTACCTTCTACAGGTGTTGCAGTAGTACCGACCGTATTTTGGGACCCAGAAGAGGTCTCTGTTGCAATATGGGCACCTGGGAGGATATTGCCGACAGCGATAACAGTAGTATCGACTGTACTGAGGGACCCAAGTTAGCTTTTTCCCACATCTACAAAGCTCCTCAACCATGTTAGTCCCCAGCCGTCGTCTCTAAGTAGCTTCTTACGACATCGTTTTGGGAGGGATAAGTACTTCAAATGTAAACGCAGACAAGTAGTTTCTTAAATCAGTAGAGGGGAGTTCTCGCAGAACCACGCCGTCTGAGCACATCTCAAAGGAGACTATCCCGTCCTTGTTTCCCATGATTCTGGCCATCCTGTCCTCTTTGCGCTTAAGCCCTTTAACCCATATAGTGAGTGATGTGCTACCCGCTCCGGTGATAGAGGTCAGCCTGTTCCAGGCCTCTGTAACGCTAAAGGCTCCTTCCCGCAGGTTAAGAAAACCCTTCTCTATCAGTCCGTTCATTGCTTCAACAAAAACACTTTCGTCTTCCTGACTCCAGGCGCTGGTTCCTCCGTACACTCGATATAGAATGGCCTTTATCTCCGTCATCAGGTCTTCTAGTGAAATTTGTAACCGGTCAGACTCGCTTTCGATACCTCCTACAAGATCTGAGTACTCCTGGAGCCTTAGAGCTGCGCAGAGTGCAATGTATTCTTGAAAAATCAGAGGGTTGGTAGACTCTGTTTTTCCTTCGCTACGCTTGAATATCGAGAAAAGGAACTCCAGAAGGGAGATCGGATCCGTCACATCGTAGACAACATGTTTTTCCCCTTCGTAAATGGCATACTGAACTAGGATTGAGTCTTTTTCATAATATGTCAAATTTTGCATGACCCCTGCCATCTTGATCATGAAAAAATAGAGCTTTTCCGGATCAGCGATAGTTTTTAGTACCTCTCTTAGCTCCTCGGAAACAGATGTTTCCTCCGGGAAGCCTTTACTGATCTTTCCCTTTGCGAGATGCGCTAATGGGGAGGCGCTGCTGACCTTGAGCCCTAGATAATCGATCAGCCTCAGCACCTCTTCTTTATCTATCAGAATCGGACTCAAACCTATCACATCTTCATCTTATATCTCTCGCGCAGGTATTTCAGTATCTCTATCTTCTTCTCTTTAGAGAGATCGGTTCTACTTTTTAGCTTGTTGACATATCGGCGGAAAGCTGCCCGTTCTCTTGCCATTTGTGAATCCTGGATGTCATAGTACGTGTCGATCATCTCGCCGATCGCTTCCGACGTTTTCTCCCTACCATACCTGATGGCACCCTCAACTGCCTCACTGATCTTACCTCCTGAAACAGCGTCTGCCAAACCCACTACTGGATTCTTAGTTGCTAAGGTCGATAAAATCTTCTCCCCCATCGTCCCCGCGGCTTCAGCAAATCCCTTATTCCTATAGGCTTCTACCACTTCTAGCCCCTTCATACCAATATCCGCTACCGTCGCAACTTTACCAGCTTTTTCGAAGACTTTTGCAAGACCACTTTTACTCACAGCTCTCTGGACATTATATGCCTTCTGCACTTTCATTAATGCTTCTAAATCCTTGTGTCCCGACGTGGCGAATTTTACGTAACCTTTCGCAGCCTTAATTTTCGCTATGTTCTTAACAGAATCAAAATAATTACTACCCGCACTTATGACAGTCCCAATATCTGATGCCAGTCCCTTATACTGCGGGGCTACTATTGGTTCAGGTGGAGGTGCTATGGGCTTACGTGGGACGCCCGGCTTAGCTACCGCTTCAGGTATACCCGATGGCGTTACGGGTTCCGGTATCGAGACAACTGGGGGCTGGACTAGTGCTGTGGCTGGTGGAGGCGTTACAGGCGGTTTCGTTGGTGGCTTTGGCGGCTTCTTCCCTAGCACCTTGCCGAGCGGGCCACGACCGGCAAGACCTGCTCCGGCGATCCCAGCTGCGCCCACCCCGGCCCCAGCGGCGCCGATCAAAGTCCACGGAATAGCTGCCTCCTTCTGGATCGCCTTCTCGAGGGCATCTTGAAGGCTCTCCTGATCGTCAGCATCAAAGTAGCTCCCTCCCCCCTCATTCGCAGCTTCCTCAAGTTCTTGCTTAACATTCTCTTCATCGATGTTGAAACCGATTATATGAAGCTTCACAGGTATCCTAATGGTCTTAATCGTGCTAGCTGCATCCCTAGGGTTCCCACCACAGTTTTCTCCTCCATCCGTGAGCACTATGATGAGGCCTGACTTACCGGAGGCTTGGTTCTCCATGTAGTTTCTAGCGTAGCTTATGGAGGCGGCTATCGGCGTCGAACCTAACGGGGTGATGGCGTTTATCGCGGATATCACGGCGCTGTAGTCCGTTGTGAAACCTTGCTCCAGCACGATGCTTCCACAGCCGTAAAAAACGACCAACGCCACCTCGTCCCTGCCGTCTAAGCCGTTCACCACGTTTATGGCCGCAGTCTTCGCCTGCCCAATCTTATTGTTGTCCCACATGCTGCCAGATGCGTCGATCACGAGGACGATGGATCTGTCGGGCTGTTGGGCAACGACGAACAGCGGGATGGTCACGGATATAGTCAACGTAGCAAAAGCCAGAAAAAGCAATAAAGACCTCTTCACTTCTCATCACTTTTTATCATTGTCTTTAAATTCGTGTTAAAATCATGATTTATTGGTTAAAAGTCTTTCGTGCCAGTTTTTTGTGAGGGGGACGAATATACTACGTGATAAAGGAGAACAGGACGCTTATGACGCTGGCCGAAAACTTGGACGAGGGGTTCAGACACTACAGGGCTAAACCGTTCCTACGAGAGCACTTCGGGGGGTCAGGCGGTTCGACAAGGATCTGATAGAGGTTCTAAAGGAGGGGGGAGTGCTGGGCCAGGATGAGATACTCTCACGCCTAAACGTGGAACCCTTCGAGGCTGAGCTGGTGAAGGCAGTTGGCAGG
>CAZTBK010000059.1:0-5783 GCA_964611975.1 uncultured Candidatus Bathyarchaeia archaeon
TTCTTCCACCTATAAATGTTTTCTAAGGGTAGGAAGAGGGCTTGATAAGGCCTACGAGGGGGCTAAACTGTCATCTCAAAAAGTTTAGACCGTTTCAGAGGCCAATCATCAAAAAGTATTCAAGTTTCACGTATCGCTTCAAGTCAAATACAAAATTAAGGGGGCGGAGTGCGACCCCGTAAAGGGAACTAAACGCTGGAATTTCATGGCATGTACCATGCTTCAAGCAAAACGTCCAGATCATGGGAGGTAAGAGTAAATTGAAGGAAAAAGGTTTGAAAATTATAAATAGGGTCGCGAAAGAAAGCGTCACCTGTACTTTTCCAGGAGCTTCAATACCTCTTTGAGCCTTGATGCCATGATTATTTTCTTTTTGCTAGCGGCGAAGAAGACGCGCAGTTCTTCTACCGTCGATGGCATACAGTTAACTATCTGGATTGCGTCTTCTCTAGCTATCTCAAACTCTTCGCTGAGCTTTTCAACTAGTTTTTTGGCTTCCGATGGGGCGATTTTCGAAAATTTACTCACATAGTCAAGGCTCCTTTGCTGAAAGGGGTTCAGCTCTCCCTCCTTCTCAAGAATCTCCTTGGCTTCAGCTATTGTGATTTCCCTTTCTTCTATGATTTTCTTAGGCATGAGGATCTCCATCTAAGAGAGTTTTACCCTTTATATAATTCGATGTGCTCAGGGCGCGCTATTATGTTTTTATTCTTCCCTCCATCCTTAATCTCGATGACGTAGGCCCTTCCCCTTTTTTCTATGACTTTCCCGACCTTTCCATGATAGCGCCTATGAGGCATCCCCTTATGAAAGCTTGAGTTTATCTTTATGACGACCTTAGTGCCCGGATTATATTCTCGTATTAAGCCACCTAAAGGTTGCAAGCCTCTGCGGCGCGGGGGTTTACGCAGGAGTTTTCTAGTCCTCCTGCGTATGCCCCTTGATTTAGCCAACTTCGCCACCCCTAAATGTAGACTTCCATCACGTCCAATTCAACGCATTTTGCTTGAGCGCCAACGATCTGAGATATGTTGGGGGTTGTCCTTCCCTGATCTCCGGTCACTAACTCCTTGACATACAACCCGCCTTGGCATCGTATCAGAATCTCGACTTTATTCCGTCCCTTCCTTTTGACCTTTGCTTCATATATATGCTTTTCTCGTAATTTGTCTGACCGGTGACGTAAAACGCGCAAAGGGGTCCGTTGCTGGATCACCCGGCCAGCCAATTCTTTCTCCAGTTTCATCAGCTCATCGTCAGAGAGCCTTCTTCCAAACTCTACGATTATTTTATAAAGCTTTTCGGCTTGTCCTTCGCTCTTAATCTTTCTTACGAAGCTCTTTGAAGAAAACCTTAAACCAGAAACCTCAACCCTTCCCCGGGCATACCTATTGACCTTCCTTTCAATCTCCCTTAAGTCGACCTTCCTTTTCTTTGGGGCCTTCACCTCGATGACAAAGGGCCTGCCTGAGCCCAGGACCCTCGCATCCACGTCCTCTCGACCGGCCCCATGAAACTTTGCACCTATCCCACCAGTCACTTCTAACACTGGTTTTGAGATCAATTCCTCTACTGACTCGGAATATTTTTTGTTGATCCATTTGGTTTGAGGTATACCCCTCACCAACTTTCTGTATCGCCCAGCTATGAACAGAGGATTGACCTGTAATTTTGCGGTGTTGGCAAAGGGATCCGTTAAGACGATTATGTCTGGTTTCTCATAATTTACGCGCTTGTTCATAATCTTTGAAACGCGCTTACCTATCTCACGGCTCAGCTCACACCTAATGCTCTCCCCCCACCTTATGTTAAACTTAGCGCGTAATTCGTCTTCGCGATTCTCGACGGCCTCCCTAGCCTTCACCCCGATCAGAAACGTTTCAAATTCAAATTTAGATAGCTTCTCAGCTATCTTCGTGGCTAAATCATCAAGATCATCAAAGATTCCCTGACATATATAGCATTTCTTCTCCTCCTTTTCTATCTCGATACCAATATCCTTTAATGTTTCAGCTGCGACCTTGGAAAAGCCATTCCTCGCGATCAATCTAAGGGTACTCTTTTCTTCTTCTTTACCATCGAGTATCTTTTTACAGCTTTCGAGCACCAGAAGCTGTTTAATTGCTTTCCCTCTTTCCTCATTAGTGAGCCCATGACCTAATAAGGCGAACTGTCTTCCTAAGCAATGGTCACAGAGAGCGTACTCCTCCAGCAAATGTCTAGATTTTTCGAGGATGTTTGTAATCTTTCTCATTTTTTGCGCCTGAACATCCTTATTTGGTACGGCTTTCCGGAAGGCAAAAAGGGGTTTATCCCCACTTTCTGACCCCAAATCCTCCTCTTGAAAACATCTTGAAGAGTTGTTTAGGCATTCTGCGTCTTCGCAAGGCCTTTGCATATCTTTTCATCATGAGGTATTGCTTCACGAGTTCCCTTACATACCTCTCGTCAACGCCGGAGCCGCGAGCTATTCTTCTAATCCTGGAAGAATTGATGATCTTTGGGTTCATCCTCTCTTCCTTCGTCATCGATTGGATGACGTACTTCCACTTCTCCATGCGTTCCTCAGCCACATCGATCGCCTCATCAGGAAGGCGGTACACCATTCCGGGGATCATTTCCAAGATCTTCTTTAGCGGCCCCATACGCCTCATGGCATCCAGCTGTTCATACATGTCATCGAGCGTAAAATTCCCGCTCAAGAAGGCCTTCGCCTTCTCCTCCGATAACGTTATCTCTGCTTCCCTTACCTTTCGAACCAGAGCTTCAACGTCGCCCACTCCAAGCAACCTACCTATGAATCGTGATGGTACGAAGGCTTCGATATCATCCATCTTTTCGCCCGTTCCAATGAACTTTATCGGTGCACCAGTAGCGGCCACGGCAGATAGGGCCCCTCCACCCCTAGCTGAGCTATCAAGCTTTGCGACAAATATGGAACCGATCTCTGTGGACTCTTGGAAGGCTTTAGCTTGGACCGATGCTTGCTGGCCTATCGTAGCGTCTACAACGAGCATTATCTCGTCTGGTTTTATTGACCGAGCTGTTTCCTTCATCTCCTCCATTAAGCTTTTTTCATCCTTATGCCTGCCCGCTGTATCAACTATGATCAGATCGTATCCCTCATCCCTGAACTTCTTAACCCCAAGATCAGCGACCTTAAGAGGGTTCGCCTCCTCGTCATTACCATATATCGGAACTTTTATTCTCTCAGCTAGCTGCTTTAACTGAGCATAGGCACCTGGTCGATATGTATCGGCGCAAACGAGCGCCGTTCTATATCCTCTTTTTTTAAAGTATTTTGCAACCTTGGCCGCGCTCGTCGTTTTCCCTGAGCCTTGTATCCCGACGAGCATGAGGACGTTAGGTTTTCCTGTTTTAATGTCAAATTCTGCTGGTTTCTCACCCAAAAATTTCGTAAGTTCCTCATAAACAACTTTCACGACGTGCTCATGCCTCGATATTCCAGGTGGAAGCTTTTCCTCCAGCGCCCTCTCTTCGATCTTCCTCGAGAGCTCTAGCACAAGCCCGACATTTACGTCTGCTTGAAGTAGAGTTCTTTGAATATCCCTGATAAGGTTTTTAACAGCGACCTCATCAACTATGGGGGTCCTCATTATCCTTCGTATCGCCCTTACCAGCGAAGACCCAAAATTTTTTAACGCAGACATTTTCACAGCTCATTAGGATTTCTTTGCCCACTATACCCCTATTAATGCCTGAGGCGAGGCCCTTGTTCAGTCTCGCCTGAGATTATTGGCTTCAGAACTCATAGGTTTCTTCATTGATCAGATGACTCTCTTTTTCTTCATCAGCCATTAAGAAATACTTCTTTCCCTCATTAATGAATCTTTTTGTTCTTCTCATATTTTATAGGAGAAGCAAGCGATGCGTCCCCTAAAGCTTTATAAGAGACGAGGAAATGGCAGGTGGACGACTAAGTCGAGCCTTTCACTCGCGTAACTTTGACCCGATTGAGGACTTTCCAGTACTCTACTTCCACGCCGGATGAAAGCCTCTCTCTGACCTCAACTTCCGATGGGATGGGTGCCCAAAATACGTCGTAAGTTTCCAGATCCATCAGCTGTACCGATTTTCCACTAACTGATATTACTTGACCATTCCGCTTCTCAATTATCGGAGACTCTATCTTCGCATCTACTGGGCTAACTATGCTTCTCTTAACGCCATCGAATATTCCTATGGCAACTACACGTGCCTTCGCAGCTCCATGTTTACCAGGTTTAGATTTTTCATATTTAATTATTCGACATGGCTCGTTTTCGATGATGATGTGATGACCGACTTTTAAACTTCCCACACTTACAGGCTTGCTCATTTTCCATCACTTTTGGCTCCCATTTCTTTACATTTTATGCCACCAGTTAACTATTTTAGGTATGTGAATAAGTCAATATAGAGTTGTTGGTCGAGTTGTTTAAAAGCGTTGGTATCGTGGCCAGACTTGACCACAAAGATGCCTTAAAAATGGCTGAGGATATAAACAGGGCCCTCTTATCTAAGGGTTTTGAGGTGGTCCTTGAATCAGATCTAGCTGAGGCTATTGGGAAGGGTGCCCGTTCTGAGAAAATTAGCGAGATGAGGGCAGATTTTATCATAGTAATCGGTGGAGACGGTACAATACTCAAGACGTGCCTCTTAATTCCGAGGCCTGAGACGCCGATCTTGTCTATAAACATGGGGAGAAGGGGATTTTTAGCTGAGGTCGCCCCAAAGGACGCTGTAGCTAGCATTGAGAGATGTATTAAGGGGGAGTACATCATAGAAAGGTGCCTTAAGCTATCATCGTCTATTGGTGTGAGGGAGCTACCTGATGCTCTGAACGAGGTTCTCATAACATCAGATTCTCCATCGAAGGTGCTTGGATTTAAAGTTTTTAAGAATGATGACCTGGTTTTAAGATGCTATTCAGATGGGATAATCATCTCTACTCCCACAGGCTCTACTGCTCATTCTCTCTCTGCTGGTGGACCGGTATTGGACCCAGATATCGAGGCATTCACTTTAACACCTGTTTGTCCTCTTACACCAGCGTATCCCATCATCCTTCCTTCCGATGCCACAATTCGAGTGAAACCTCTCAAGCCTAAATTAAGTACCCGAGTGTTCATCGATGGCCAATATCAAGTGAAGATGGAGGGGAGGAACATATTAACAGTTAAAAAAAGCGACCATTATGCTAGCTTCATCCGTTTCAGTCGAAACTTCTACACTCGATTGGAAAAACGTCTTCTCTTCACGATAGGAGGTGAAAGTAAAATGTGCAAGCCAAAAAAACGGTGATCGTCCTTGATACGTCTGCCTTCATTATGGGATTTAATCCCATGTCAGTTGACGAAGAGCAGTACACTACGCCTCTAGTTCTTGAGGAGTTGGACTTAGGATCGTCTACTAGGCTACGCTTAAACGTGGCTGTAGAGAAGGGCAAGTTAAAGCTTCAAGCTCCGAAGCGCAGATTCATAAGAAAGATAAGGGATCTTTCAGGGGAGGTTGGGGATCTACGCAATCTCTCGAACACCGATGTGCAGATCTTGGCATTATCCCTTGAACTTCATGAAAGAGGGTTAAATCCTGTCGTGGTATCGGATGATTACTCTGTCCAAAATGTCGCCGATCGGTTGGGTATAGGATATAAGTCCTTAGCGACCGTTGGAATTCGCTATCGTTTCAAATGGATCCTGTACTGTCCAGCGTGCCATAGGAGGTATCCGCAGGGATGGAAGGGCAAAAGATGCGAGGTATGTGGGACACTACTTAAGAGG
>CAZTBK010000060.1:0-5549 GCA_964611975.1 uncultured Candidatus Bathyarchaeia archaeon
CACGTCCATCGAGGAACAGGATTTTTATGAAATGCCATGAACACCCCGCAGCGAGGGCACTTCTTTAGCTTTCTAACTAGCTTTCCATCCTTTATTTCATAGTAGGTGAAGATCTTTCGTTCCCCTTTCTTCTCACTCACAGCTCACTCACTTCTTTGTTGGCTTCTTCCTCGCTTTTTCTTCCCCCTCCTTTTCACTTGGGGGCATGTTCCGCATTTGAATATGCTTCGGAACGACGCGCTTTGCCGCATCGGGGGTGTCATATACCTCTGCCCTCACGATGGTTCGATTTGTCCCGGACAACGTGTACATTTTTGAAATGTACACGTTGTCCAACTCTACATCACTCATGGAAGCTAAAGCTCTTCTGGTTTCGAAAAGAGACGGCGTCCCGGATGATGGATGATCTACCACAAAAGTTATTTCCTTACGCTTTAAAACCGGGTTATAAATTTCTGATGCCTTTTTCATCTCCATCGTCCCTCGATTTATACTGGCTCATAGCTCTTATCAATTTCCCTATCTCATCTTTCTTCTCTTTGGTTACCCTAACCAATACCACGCCCCTATGAGGTTGACCATATAAGACGAGGGAACCCTGAGGTGCGAACATCACAGCTGGAAGGACGAGGAGGTCCTCCTCCCCATCGACTATAATCTTCGTCCTTGAGGGTGCACCCGCTACCTCTTTGATGGCCTTCCAAGCCTCAGAGGTTATCGTCCCGCTAGGGTTCCTAACGTAAACTCTATTAACGCCCTTAATCGACGTCGGCTTTACCTTCTCCCTCATTATCCTATTATCAACTATGTAGACATCTGCGTTTATGCCATGCTTTACCATAGTTGATGTTACGGTGTCGCCCACGGCTAAAACCTTCCTAGGTCTTTCACGGTTTATGATATCCACCAGTTGTTCCGCAATTTCATACGGCTCACCGCTTATGAGCGTTCCAAGAGGGGCCTTCAATTTCGAACGCAGCTCAGAAGGGAGGTAAAGGTCTTCCAATAACGATTGATCACCTGACCTTTATGGCGTATCGACCGGGCCCTTTCACTCCTAGCTTCTTAGCTATCTGTGACTTTTCAGGATCTATGATGATCGATATGCCTATCCAGTCATCGGACATGCTCATCGTCTTGCACTCTGGGCACCTGTTTGAGGTGGAGATTAGGTGACAGTTCTTACACGCTAGCTCCTTCATGCAAAGCCCCCATCTTAACGTTGTCCCTTCTTTTCTCCTTGTAGCTTCTCTACATCTTCCTTTATCCACTCAATCTTCCCGAGGAACGGCTGCCGCATCGTCAGACCTATCTTTCCTGACGACCCCCCACTAGCAAATGAGACCGCTGTGATCCTGGCACGGATAACATCCCCCAGTTTCAGCCTCCTCCCCGTTTCTTTACCCATCATCATCGACTGCCTTTCATCATATGAGATATAATCATCCATTATCTGCGATACATGGAGTAAGGCATCTATCGGTCCTATGCGTACGAAGGCGCCAAAGTCCGCCACTTCAACGACCTCTCCCTCAACTACCTCTTGAATTTGTGGATAAAATGTAAGTAGGGAAAACAAGACACGGTGATATCTGGCCCCGTCTCCAGCGACTATTTTCCCCACTTGGCTTACCTTTACACTTGTTACCGCGATGACGTAGCCAAGCCCCTCCTCAACGATCCCCTCGTACTTTGCTTTTAACAGCTCCAGCGTGACGTCATTTAAAGGTTCACCAAATTTATCCGGGGGTATCCTGATCGTATCCTCAAGGGTAACTAGCTTGAACATGACCTATTTTCCTCACAAAAATTAGGGAGTCGCCTATTTTTCAGAACATCATATACTGACTTTGTATGTAAAAGTTCTTGATAAATGTTCACTTGATCCTTAAAGCCATGGCAAACATCATAGTAAGCTAACTAATTGCCCTTCACGTTGGCTCATCTAAACAAACCATACTTAAGGATTAGAGGGGCAAAGACGGAAGCGGTCAAGGACATCACACAGATCAAGGTATTGAGAGATGGGCCTGCGGTGTCCTTGAAGGGATCACCTACAGTGTCACCTATCACCGCAGCCTTGTGTACATCTGAGCCCTTTCCACCTATCCTTCCATCCTCAATGAACTTCTTGGCGTTGTCCCATTCTCCACCAGCTGTAGCCATGAACACTGCGAATATCATACCCGTGACTATGCTGCCAGCTAGGAACCCCCCTAAGGCGTGTTTACCTAGGACAAAGCCAACTATTAAAGGGGTTGTGACTGAAAGGGCGCAGGGAAGGGCAAGCTCTCTTAAGGCGCCCTTTGTGGCTATATCAACACATTGAGCATAGTCTGGCCTGCCCCTTCCCTGGAGTATGCCTGGAATTTCCCTAAACTGTCTCCTGACCTCATCGATCATCCTATATGCATTCCTTTCAACGGATAATATCAATATGGCAGAGAGCAGAGGAGGCATGGCAGCGCCCATAAAAACGCCGACCATCACATTTGGTGACATTAAGGAGAGGCCAGCTGGTTCGACGTCAGCGACCTTAGAATAGGACGCGAACAACGCAAGGACGGTTAAGGCAGCGGCACCTATGGAAAATCCCTTTGATATGGCCTTTGTGGTGTTACCTGCTGCATCCAGCTTATCCCCAATTTTTATGACATGCACCTCTAGGTTTGACTGCTCAGCGATCCCCTTCGCATTGTCGACTATCGGACCGTAGGCATCTGACGAAACGATCATCCCCGTTATGGACAGCATCCCGACCGCAGACATGCTAATGCCGTATAACCCGGCGAGATGATAAGCTATCATAGTTGCGGCGCATATCCCGATGACCACCGGTGCTATGCTAATTACACCATAGGAGAAACCTGATAGGATGTTCAAGGCGGCGCCCATCTTCGCGGCCTCAGCGGTTTTACTGACGGGTCTGCTGTTTACTGACGTAAAGTAATCAGTTGTAATGCCTATTAACACCCCAGCGACTAACCCTGCGACGACCGCGTAAAAAATCTCAAGTTTGACCATTAGAAAACGGGTTAAGAGGTAAGAGAAAAATACAAACAGGAGACATGTTAAGTACGTCCCCCTATTGAGGGAGGAACCAGGATCGCCCCCCTCCTTTACCCTCACAAGAAGGATCCCAAAAATTGATGCGAATATCCCTGTGGCCGCGAACAAAATCGGTAAGATCGTGTACACCTCATGTAATGCGGTTCCTTGATGTAACGAACATCCTAGTATCATTGCTGAAACTATACTAGCAACGTAAGAGTCAAATAAGTCCGCGCCTGTCCCTGCTACATCACCGACATTGTCGCCCACGTTATCTGCTATGACAGCCGGGTTCCTCGGGTCATCCTCAGGTATGCCGAGTTCCACTTTACCGACGAGATCGGCGCCTATATCGGCCGTTTTTGTGTAAATGCCCCCGCCAGCCTTGGCAAAGAGGGATAAGGAGCTTGCCCCTAGACTAAACCCCAGAATGATGGTAGGGTCTCTATAGATATAATAAAGGATGGTTATTCCAGTTACTGCTAGACCGACAACAGATAGTCCCATAACCGCCCCACCGTAGAATGCCGTCAAAAAAGCCTTAGCTAGCCCTCTCCTTGCGGCGTTCGCCGTCCTCACATTCGCCTTAAGTGCTACATCCATCCCTAAAAGCCCAGCTAAGGCGGAACAGGCCGAACCAGCGATGTAAGCTAAGGCCGTACTGAGATCGAGAAAAAAGGCCAGGACGAGACCCATGGCCACAACGAAGGCCGTCAACGTATAATACTCCCTTTTTAAGAAGGCCCTTGCCCCCTCTCTTATCGCTGCAGAGATCTCTCGCATCCTTTCGCTTCCACTGTCCTGCTTGCTAACATAGAAAAACAGGTAGACTGCAAAGGCTATTGCCATTAGGCCCGCTAATAATGCGATTAACAGCGCTCCCATCTTGAACCGTCCTCAACTGTAAATAGTTGATTGTTTCCGACCTATAAATTCTACCATTGAATCCCCATAACTTCTCAGTTTACAATGGAATCCCTTCGTGGGATGCTTAGCAAAAGTAAAGGAATATATAGGAAAAAATCCTTTATTACTAAAAACCATAGAGAGCGATTCAGGCATTTTAGCACCTCATGAAGTCGGGGGCACCTTAATGAAGAGAATCTATCTGTTCGAAGAAGGCTCATCTAAGTTAAAGCCACTACTAGGCGGCAAGGGCGCTGGATTGGCCGAGATGACAAGAATTGGATTGCCAGTTCCACCTGGCTTCACGATCACCACAGAGGTATGCAGGGAGTACATGGAGAAAGGCGAAAAGGTCATCGATGACCTCGAAGAGGAGATCTTAGAGAAAATTAAGGTCATAGAAAGGGAGACCGGTAAGAAATTTGGGGATCCGTCCAACCCCCTTCTGGTCTCTGTCAGATCGGGCGCGCCCATCTCAATGCCTGGGATGATGGATACGGTCTTAAACTTAGGTTTAAACGATGAGACCGTTAAAGGCCTGATCAAGCAAACGGGCAACGAACGGTTCGCATATGATGCGTACAGGAGATTTGTACAAATGTATGGCAGGATAGTCTTAGGGATCCCAGGCCATAAGTTTGAAGAAAAAATCGAGAGCTTCAAGAAGAAATCGGGGGTCAGTTCAGTCATAGAGCTGGATCCACATACGCTTAGAAGGATGGTCGAGGAGTTCAAGGATCTAGTGAAGGAGGAGACGGGAGAACCCTTCCCAGACGATCCCTTCTGTCAACTTAAAAGGGCTATAGGGGCTGTCTTCAGGTCTTGGAACAACAAAAGGGCTAGGACATACAGGCGGATTAATAAAATTCCGGACGACATAGGTACGGCCGTCAACGTTCAAGCGATGGTCTTTGGGAACATCGGACCGGACTCAGGCTCTGGCGTTGGCTTCACCAGGGACCCCTCAACTGGAGAGAAAAAGCTGTACGGGGAGTACCTTCTGAACTCGCAGGGAGAAGACGTGGTTTCTGGCTCCAGGACGCCGAAGCCCATAGATCAATTGAAAGTCGACTTGCCCAGAGTCTATGAGGATCTTGAGCATGTATGTGAAAAATTAGAAAAACACTATAAGGACGCTCAGGACTTCGAGTTTACGATCGAAAAAGGCAAGCTGTACATGCTACAGACGAGGACCGGAAAGAGAACTGCACAGGCGGCCGTTAAGATCGCCGTGGACATGGTTAAGGAGGGCTTGATCACGAGGGAAGAGGCTATCATGCGGGTGAAACCAAGTCAAATACATCAATTGCTGCATAGGCAGATCGACCCAAAAGCGAAAGTAGACGTCATCGCTATGGGGTTGCCCGCATCACCAGGCGCTGCATCCGGTAAGGTGATATTCGATACAGATGAGGCCGCGGAGTTGGGAAACAGGGGTGAAAGGGTCATCTTGGTCAGGCCAGAGACCACACCAGAGGACATCCATGGGATGGTTGTCGCCCAAGGAGTTCTGACGAGCCGAGGGGGGATGACCTCTCACGCTGCCGTGGTGGCCAGGGGGATGGGTAAACCATGCGTTTGTGGCTGTAACG
>CAZTBK010000061.1:0-5526 GCA_964611975.1 uncultured Candidatus Bathyarchaeia archaeon
CCCGCGGGCATACACATAGGGGCGAGGATCAGGACGAAGGATATGGAAAAATTCATCTTTAGAGTCAGGCCAGATGGGTTATTCGTACTGGATATAAGGAAAACTGATGAGAGGTTAAGAAAGGCCGCGAAGTTCATCGCCCGCTTAGATCCGTCCAAAATTGTTGTTGTGTCAGCTAGACTTTACGGCAGAGTTCCAGTTAAGAAGTTCTGTGAAGTGACTGGCGCAATACCCATCGTCGGGAGATTTCCTCCAGGCATGCTGACGAACCCAAGTCATAAGAGCTATCTTGAGCCTCAGCTGCTGATCGTGACGGATCCTATGGCTGATAAGCAGGCTATAGAGGAAGCCTCATCGATCGGGATTCCCGTGATCGCGTTATGCGATACGGATAACAGCTTTTCGAACATCGATTTCGCGATACCTACGAACAACAAGGGGAGGAGGGCGCTAGCGACGATCTACTGGTTGTTGGCCAGACAGGTCCTGAGGGAAAGAGGTGTGCTTCCAGAGGACGAGGACCTATCAACTCCGATAGATGATTTTGAAATGAAGCCAGCAGAGGTAGCGGAGGAGCTGAAGAAAGGCGAAGAGGGCACGTGAAAGATGAGGGTCAGGTTTCCATGTCAGGCAGGCGTATTCTACGCTGGTTCAAAGGAAGCCCTGAAAGAGCAAATCGAAGGCTGCTTCCTCCACAAATTCGGGCCTGGTGAGATCCCAAGCGTGAACGAAGGTGGTCCAAGAAAGCTGGTTTCCCTGATATGCCCACACGCTGGGTACGCTTTTTCAGGCCCCGTCGCATCAAATGCATACTTTCAAATGGCGAGGGATGGGAGGATCGAGTCAGCGGTCATCCTCGGCCCCAATCATACCGGTATTGGCAGCGGGGTCTCGATAATGACGGAGGGGGTCTGGAGGACACCGATGGGTGACGTGGAGATAGACTCTGGACTGGCAAAGAGGATACAGCGCGCGTCCAAATACATTGACATTGATGATATAGCTCACTCTAACGAGCACTCTATCGAGGTTCAGCTCCCGTTCCTCCAGTACATATATGGGAAGGGCTTTAAGTTCGTTCCAATCTGCATGATGATGCAGGATCTGGAGGTCTCCCGTGACGTTGGGGAGGCCATAGTGAGGAGCATTTCAGGTAGAAACGTTGTTACGATAGCCTCGACCGACATGACCCACTATGAGCCGGTAAAGGCCGCTAACTCAAAGGACCGCATGGCCATAAATGCCATTCTTGAACTAGACGAGGAAAGGCTTCAGTCGGTCGTCGAATCTCATGGTATCACGATGTGCGGTTATGGGCCAGCCTCCGTGGCCATCTACGTCGCCAAGAAGCTTGGAGCGAAGAAGGCCAGCCTTTTGTCTTACAAGACTAGCGGCGACGTGACGGGAGACCTCTCCTCAGTAGTGGGATACGCCGCTATCTCCATGGCAAGAGAGTAGCGACCTCAGACGGGATAACGATAGCGTATTTATTGCTGATCACCCCTCACCCTTAACATGTGAGAATATGAGCGTGACCGCATCAGCTCCAGCCAAAGCGATCTTGACAGGCGAGCACTTTGTGGTGTACAATGAACCCGCTGTGGTCATGGCGATAGACTGCTACGTGCACGTGACGGCCTCGGAAAGGGCAGACGATGCCGTACATATCACATCAGATCTGGGCGTATCTGGCTTCTATGAGAAGGATAGGTATAATCCTGAAAGGGGAGGGGTCGAGGCAGAGGAGATCTTAATGCCAATAAACATCGCTGCCCGAACTGTGCTAGACGAGCTAAATGAAGAGACAGGGTTGGATCTTAGGGTCAGTTCTAGCATCCCGGTCGCTGCTGGGCTAGGTTCCTCCGGGGCATTAGCGGTCGCCACAGTCGCCGCTGTCGGGAAGCTCCTTGGCGCTAATTTTAGTAAGGATGACCTAATTGAACTCTCCTTCGACGCTGAGAGATTCGTTCATTCCAATCCGTCCGGGATCGACCAAACGATCTCATCAAACGGAGGGGTCATACTCTACAAAAAGGGGGAGGAACCCATCCCACTAGATGTTGAGGTGGAGATCCCGGTAGTGATCGGGAACACGGGCATGCCCAGAAGGACCGGTGACCTAGTGAAATCTGTTAGGGGGAAGCTGAACGATTTCCCAGAGGTTTTGAGGCCGATAATCCACGCAGGAGGCAAGCTCTCCGAGCTGGCCGCTGAAGCCTTGGTTCATGGAGACCTAAAGAGGCTTGGGGAGCTGATGGACATTAACCACGGCCTCCTCTCAGCTATCGGTGTGTCTAATAAGATGTTGGATGAGTTGGTTTACGCAGCGAGGGATGCAGGGGCATTGGGTGCCAAGCTCACCGGGGCCGGTGGCGGAGGATGCATCATAGCATTATCGACCCTAGAAGGCCGTGATAGGATAGCTAACGCCATTCAGAGGGCCGGAGGGACGACGATAATAGCCAAGAAAACTGATGCGGGCGTGCGGGTTTGGGCGAATCCTGCTTAAGGTGGAGATGCCTCTGCGATCTCCACACATCGTCATTTCTTTGCCAGTATGCGTCCTAAAGCTTAAAAGTGGGTTCCCATACCTTTCATTGGACTGGTAGATGTTCTTCCAGGTTAGTTGGGCTTGAACGGCTTGGTTGAAGGTATTATGTCTTGATTCCCTTGAGAAACAAGGTCGCTGGGTCTGTCCTGATCGCAGGAGGTCTGTTCATCGTATATGTCGGGTATCTGGAAAGCATCGAATCCAGCCTCTATGGCATCCCTTACCCATTCATTAGAGACCTAATCAACAACATCACCTCTCAGGTACATGAACCCATGGTTGCCGGCATAATCAGAATACTGTTCGAAATTTACCTAAAATCATGGATACTGACAATCGCTGGAGGCCTCTGCAGCGTAGGGGCGGGCATCTTAATACTGATGGGAAAGGTCTCACGAGGGAAGGAACTTGGACATTACTCTGAATTTGGCCTCGCCGCCCTCATTTATCCCCTGATCTTCCACTTCTTCGAGGCGGAGTACGAAGAAATTCTCTCCTTGATCCCTGGGGTTGGACCAGTCGACCTCGAAATAATCACCTTACCGTACTTCATAACATGGGGCGTCTTCCTCTCATTTTACTTCGCCACTTGGCTTGCTGTGGAGCCCACCCAACCGGGAGTGGTGCAAATTATCCAGCCAATTACAAAACCTCCAGAGGGAAAGAAGTACTGCCCTAGATGCGGGTCCGAGATCCCCGCCGACTCCGCGTTCTGCCCAAGATGCGGGGCAAAGCAGTGAATCGCCCACACATATACATGTCAACATCTGCTAGAGCCTCAGTTACGTAAATGCATTCTGCTCTCCTTACTGGGCTATCACGTTTTCACTGGTGATAAATGAAATCTTCCTCCTCGAGGTCCTGAGAAGGCGCTGAGGGGCATCCCAAATGCGCTGTTCACTCTGATCGGGATGGTACCACAAAGAAATACATCTGTGATGGGGATGGACGATCACGCCCGATCCATGGTCCTGTCGCTTGGGACAGGCTTCGAATGTGTCTGCAAGAAGGGTTGCCCCCTTCAGGGAAGGGAAATAAGTTATAAAGGGTATACTGACTTTAGGAGAGGATACACAGATATGGGCGAGCGGGCGGCTCAAACGATTCTCAAGCTCGGCGGCAGCGTAATAACGGCGAAGGATAAGCCCTTTACGCCCGATGTCCAAACCATCCGCAGGCTTTCTGAGGAGATCGCCCAGGCTCACTGCAGGTCGACGATAATAGTTCATGGGGGAGGGTCCTTTGGGCACCCGGTCGCGAGCGAGTACGGGATAAGGGGCGGGTACAAGGACCAAAGGCAGCTCTTGGGCTTCTCTAAGACCAGGCAGGCGATGGTCGCCCTGAACAAATTGATCGTCGACGAGCTCCTCCGGAACGATGTGCCAGCGGTCTCGGTGCAGCCATCCGCATGCCTTTTTACGAAAAAAGGCAGAGTAGATCAGGTCTTACTTAAACCCATCCTCGGCTTTCTCAAGCTGGGCCTCACACCGGTCTTGTACGGGGATGCCGTGCTGGACGCCGATCTGGGCTTCACCATCCTATCTGGAGATCAGATAACTTCCAGGTTGGCCATCGCCCTAAACTCAGAGAGGATCATATTCGGCGTCGATGTAGACGGGCTCTACACCTCAGACCCGAAGTTAGACCCTGATGCTAGCTTTATCGAAAGGATTTCTTTATCGAGGCTCAAGGGGATGCTTACTAAGGTTGGTGGGGCGAGGACGACGGACGTAACAGGGGGCATGCTCGGGAAGCTCGTTGAGGCCATCCCAGCTATAGAGAGGGGTATCAAGGTTTTGCTCGTAAATGCGAAGAAGCCAGGTCGCGTTTATAAGGCGTTGAAGAACGAGAATGTGTTGGGAACGAGGCTTGAGTTGTAGTGAGAAGTTGACTGAAAGGAGGAAGCTAAGTCACATTAACATATGTTTGAAGAACGATGTTCAGGCCCGCGATGTGAGTACAGGTTTCGAAGACGTCCTCCTCATCCATAAGGCCCTACCAGGGATCAGCGCTAAGGACGTGGACACCACAACCGATTTTTTCGGTCACAGGATATCTGCACCGATCTTAATAGAATCCATGACGGGCGGGGTGAAGGAGGCCGCTAAGATAAACGCTGCCTTGGCTGAGGCGGCTGAAATCCTGGGGCTCCCTATGGGGGTCGGAAGCCAGAGAGCGGCCATCGAAGACCCAAGTCTGGCTTACACGTATAAAATCGCTAGGGAGAGGGCGCCCAACGCATTCTTGATCGCAAATTTGGGCGCATCCCAGTTAACCAGCGGGTATGGCCTAGCCGAGGCAAGAAAAGCTGTTGATATGATAGATGCGAACGCCTTGGCGTTCCACCTGAACCCGCTACAAGAGGCCGTTCAACCCGAAGGTGAAAGAAACTACGAAGGGGTCTTGCCGAAGATAGAGAAGATTGCAGATGCTCTATCCATCCCCATAATCGTTAAGGAGACGGGAGCTGGCATAGCCGCTGAGGAGGCCGAGTCGATCGAAGACGCGGGCATTGAAGGGATAGACGTTGGTGGCGCAGGAGGGACAAGCTGGGCTGCTGTTGAATATTATAGGGCCGTGGAGTTGAAAGACCGAATGCATGAGAGGCTTGGGAAAAGCTTTTGGGACTGGGGTATCCCTACAGCGGTGAGCGTCGTTGAGACCCATTTATCAACAAACTTAAAGGTGATCGCATCAGGAGGCGTGAGGACGGGCATAGACGTAGCTAAAGCGATCGCTCTTGGCTCTGACGCCGCAGGGTTAGCATTGCCGCTCCTCAAACCAGCGTCAGATGGCACGGAAGGGGTGGTTGAGGTCTTGCAAACGTTGATTGAGGAACTCAAAAATGCGATGTTCCTTACCGGTTCAAAAACGATCTCAGACCTCAAGAACTCACCGGTCGTAATCATCGGAAAAACGGCGGAGTGGTTACGCGCTAGGGGTTTCGACATAGGATCTTACGCGAGGAGGGGAGT
>CAZTBK010000062.1:0-5513 GCA_964611975.1 uncultured Candidatus Bathyarchaeia archaeon
TCATAACGTCTTTGGGGTGGTGGGTCTAGGCGGGAGCTAGGGGTTCCCTAAGAGGTAAGGCCTCGACCGCAAATCCCCTATACGGCGGGCTGACGCTAAGGCCAGGCGCCTAGGCTCGCTTGATCTCCATGTCCCTCTGGCGGTGAACATGCGTCCCTTGGGGTCGGCGGTTATGGGGCGGCATCTGTAGGGATGCTGTGTCCATATTCGCTGGGCGAACCTGGCCAGGCTCGGGAGATGATAGGACCACCCGAAAGAGCAACCTAAGCCCAGACGTTCGGCGCTCAGGGGGTAGCGGATGGGAGTTCAGAGACCTGGAATCATGCGAAGACCGGGCGTCGACCCTTAGTGACCCATCACCCCACCTTCAAGGCATTGGCGATTCTTAAGATCATCTCTGAAATAGCCCATGTCTCGAACTGCAGGGGTTGAAATGGCGCTCCTCATCGACTACAGGGAGAGGAAGGTGGCTCACCTCATCGAGGAAGCTTGCGGCGAAGCGAGGATCGTGGACCTGCCCCTTGGCGATTACCTCGTGACCTCTGAAAAGGGGGCCGTGATCGTCGAGAGGAAGAGCATATACGACTTCGTATCTTCCATCAGGTCGAACAGGCTCTGGGACCAGCTGCTCAGGTTGATGAAGGCGGAGGAGGTCTTAGGCCATAAGATAAGGAGGAGGATGCTGCTGATACAGGGGAGCGTTGAAAAGTACCTGAGGTCCATCGAGAGGTACTCCATCAGGGACGAGGGGGTTTTCTGGTCTCAGATCATGGGGGCGTTCCTTGAGATCATATACGTCTACAATACCCCCATAATATTCATAGAAAAGGACGAGGAGCTGGGTCCATTCTTCAAGACGTTGATTAGGAGGGAGAGGGAGGGGCTTAACGACAAATCTCCAGAGGCGAAGTGGTACAGGAAGAGGGTGAGGGCGGACCTGCCGACGAAGGACAGGAAGAGGTACATCCTGTCATCCCTGCCATTCATAGGTGAGACCCTGGCGAAGGGCCTTCTGGAACACTTCGGCACCATATCGAACATAGCGAACGCCTCGGTCGAGGAGCTGCAGAAGGTACCGAAGATAGGGAAGAAGAAGGCGGAGATAATCTACAAGATGTTTCACTAGGAAGGCCGATCGATCAACCCGAGCTCAAGCAGGCTCTGACAGGCCTTGCAGACATCGCTCACCGTGGGCTCGCCGCACAGCCTACATTTTTTCAACTCTACTTTGCCGGCCAGCTCCCTCATTATCGGGGCTATCTTCTCGAACGACCTCAAAATTGTGTACTTCGTCCCGAGATGCCTCGTCTCAAGCCTGTTTAAGAAGGCCCTAATGTCATTTCTAAGCCCCCTCCTCCTATACGGGCACTGCGCCGTCTGAAACCTGATGCCCTTCAGAAAGGCGTAAAGCACCACTTCCCTCTCAGGCACCTCGCATAGCGGTTTGACCCTTGGGATGAACCCAGCAGAGCCGCCCTCAAGGACAGGACCGACGCGCCCTAGGCGCGATACGTCTCCATGGATCAGGTTTAAGAGGCGCGTCTGAACTTCATCGTCCAATGTGAACGCCATGGCCAGCTTGTCGGCACCAACGTCCCTTGCAATCACGTTCAGCCCCCTCCTCCTCAGAACCCCACAGTATGAGCAAGGGGATAGGCCATTCCGCTCATCAGCAACCCTCACGATCTCATCAAGGCCATGCCCATAGAGCTCTTTGAATGACGTCACGACATGCTCTACGCCCAGCCTCTTACAGCTCTCCCTAGCTATGTTGATGGCCTCGTCTCTGTATCCTGAGATCCCCTCGTTAATGGTGATCGCGATGAGTTCAGACCGAGGGAACCTCGCCTCGATCTTGTGCAGTATGTGAAGGAGCGATGTGCTATCCTTGCCGCCGGAGACGGCGACCGCTATCCTGTCCTCAGGGTCAAACATGTGATATCGGGATATTGTGCCCTCAACCTTCCTCTCGATGGAGTTGATGTAACACCGCTTACATAGCCTCTCCCCTGAGTACTTGCGGAGAAATATGGCCTCCCTCCCGCAGACTGTGCACCTGGTCAAGTTCACCACGACTCTAGATGGGGGTTAAACCGTAACGCATGAAGGTCAATCCGACGTTCAAGGCTAAAAGCGCCAGAGAAGCGGCGCTCAGGATTATCCTTGCTGCCTTGGAACCCTTCCTCATACAAGCCTTAAGGATGGAGGAGACGTACGCGTCCCCATCTAAGGGATAAAGCGGCAACATGTTGAAGATCGAGAGGTTGATGATCAGGAAGAAGGACCAGTCTAAGGTGAGGTACAAGTTGTAAGATGCTGAGGGGCTGAGCAATCCGAGCCTCAGAGGGTAGTAATCGACGCATCTCACGCCCATTATGCCCCTGCTGCTGTTCAGTGGGCTGGCCTCGGCCTCTACGATCTTGGTGCCGCTGGACGTTTTAACGATGAGTAGATCACGGGGCCTCACGTTCGACATAAATTCGTCCAAGCAACTAACATCGCTTATTTCGGTTCCGTTGATGGCGTATATTACGTCCCATCGCCTAAGACCGGCATCGTAAGCCGCCCCTCCTTCAGTTAGGCCTGAGATCAGCACGCCTGACGCAGGCTCGTATAATCCGGCCATTAAAAGCATGACGACCAACCCGACGATCAGGTTTGCTAGACAGCCAGCTGAGACGACCCTCAACTTCGAGGCGAGAGGCGCCTCATTAAGCCCCTTCTCATCCGGCTCAACGAACCCACCGAAGGTGATGAAGGCTAGGAAGATCCCTGAGGACTTTATTGGTATGTTCTCCACGGAAGCCGCTATCCCATGAGCGAGCTCATGCGTCAGTATGGATATGGCGATGGCGATCAGCAAGTACGGAAACCATCTCAATCGAACCGTGACACCTGGTATGATGAGGTACACGGGTCCGGCCTCCTCCGGGGCGCTTAGGAAGAGGCTGAGGTTCCTTACCAGGGAATAAACAGCGAGGGCCATCAGTCCCACAGCGGTCGCTATGCCTATGTCCCACGTCACCCGCCATAACCTTGGGTTCATTTCGGCGATCCTTCTGATGAGCTCGTTGAGCCTTTTTGTCTTATACGTCAGATACATGGTCCCGACCTCGATGCCGCCCCTCTTGATCGGGCGTAACCGATTTATGACCGTTAACATCGCCCAGAAGACGAGGGACGCGATGATGATCTCTGTCGCTCCTAAGTCCATCCTCCTGCCACTCATCCATGATTATAGAAAATGCCCTTCATAAGAAGATTGCCCTGAGTTATAGGGTATGGCGGCGTTTATATTCGCTCCTCCATAAGGCCTATATGAAAAACGATCGGGTAATAACGCATCATGGTTGAAATGATTAGAACCTCCTGATCCGCAAAAACCCATGCTTAAAAATCGAGCGGCCTCGAGATTAATTTGAGAGGGGGCAAAAGATGAGCATTAAGCCAGTTTTACGCGCTGAAAGAATCGACGTAGTCTATACGAAGGAGCGTTGGAGGCTTCTTCGAGAGATGAGGCAGCGGGCTTACGCCGTCATGAGGTGCCTTAAGGCGTCGGGCATCGACTCCATCGTTTATGGAAGCATTGCCCGGGGGGACGTATCTTCTCACAGCGACATCGACGTGTTCATCCCACGCCCTCCTGCCTCGTTCATCATCGAGTCCACCCTTGAGAGGTGCGGACTTTCAACGCTCAAGAGGGTCCTCGTGCAAGCGACCCCCTCTTACGCTGTGAAGGCTTGCATACAGCTAGACGAGAGGACGACCGTTTCGTTCCCGCTCTTAAGGTTGAGGAGGAGGGAGGCGGAGTTCTACAAATTCGGCGGCCAGATATCGATCTCGGAGCTGAAGGCCGACCGAAGGGTACGCGGCGTTGACAAGCGCTTGATGCTGATCGAGCCGACTCCCACAGGCCACTCGGAGTACAGCATAATGGGTCAGGAAGGAGTGGTCGCAAGCCTTCTTGGAATACATGTCGACGTGGTCCTTGAACGCGTCCGTACTCTCACCAGGCGAGACGACGTGGGGAGAACAGGCCTATTCATCAAGCGTGAGCTGGCGCCCGATGAAAACTTCGAAGGTGTGTTGAGGAGAATAGCGGATGAGAACCCGGCCTTGAGGAGACGGATTAAGACGCTGAAGTGACTGAGATCAAGCTTTTAAGCTCATTAAAGGGTTAAAGTAAAATGAGTTGAAGATCGTTGGTGCGTTGTAGCAGCTGCGGGAGAGAGATACCTAGAGGCGCGAAGTTCTGTCCATACTGCGGGGCTCCTGTGCAGATCATGCCGGAGAGGCCCAGACCGGCCGGACCACCTAAATATGAGGCGAAGGGCCTATTCAACAGGATGATCAGGGCGGCCAAGCTTGATGCATCACTGTACGAAGAGGTCGAGATAGATCCGGCTGCGACGTTACAGGCGTTGACCGTGGTCGTCCTCGCCAGCGTTTGCTCAGGGATCGGAGGAGGGCTCAAACCCCTCATCTTTGGACGGTTGCCTGCTGGGATGAGGATATTGAAATTTTTCACCAACCTGGTAGTAGGCTCCCTCCTTGCCCTCATCCTGTGGGGCATATGGTCCTTCATCACATACTTTATAGGGACCACCATCTTCGGTGGAGAGGCGACTTATGAAGAGCTCCTAAGATGCATAGGTTTCTCCGATTCGCCGGGGGTGTTATCCCTATTTAGTTTCATCCCGTTGCTTGGTCCCCTGATCTCCTTCACAGCATCGGTCTGGAGCCTGATCGCTATGGTCATAGCGGTTAGACAGGCCCTCGACTTCTCCACGGGCAAGGCCATACTCACGTGCGTCATCGGATGGGTGGCGATCGTGATCCTCTTAGTGATCATGGGGATCCTCATCGCATTGCCCTTCTTCTTGTTGTTGTAAAAATGCAGTCCATTTGCCAGCTCACGTATTCATCCGGTCACAGCGAATCGGAGGAGCGCCGCTATACCGCCTAACCCCGATAGCTTCTTTCCGGCCTCGTGTTCAGTGCTCACGATCACCACTCTACCACGCTTTCCCTCCACACCTCTGATGAGGTCATCAAGCCTCCTTCTGTCCTCTTCCCCCGCGCCCCGTAGGAGCCTATCGGAGACCAGGAGCACGTCGACCGCGCCGTAACTGGCAGCTGTTTCGACGTCAGTGAGACCATATGACACGTCCCTTCGTTGTAAACCAAGCCTGGATAGGACCTCTTCGACGAGCCTTGCCTCCTCGACGATCCTGAGCCTTTTAGCGACCGAGTCCATGATCCCGCAGCGCAGGGCCTCCTTGACCCCAGCTATCCCACCACTGCTCACGGATCCGACCTTAGCGACGTCCTTCGCCAGTTCAGGATACCTATCAGTCATGCTATCCTTGAGGAGATCCTTTACGAAGCCTGGACCAACGATCACCAATGGGCATTTGCATTCATCCCAGGCTCGAAGGGTGCTCTTCAGCACAGATGAAAGGTACCTGGCCAGGGCCTCGCCCCTCCTTTCCAGATCTAGCTTCCCAGGGAGG
>CAZTBK010000063.1:0-5239 GCA_964611975.1 uncultured Candidatus Bathyarchaeia archaeon
GTCAAGGAGTTAGTTGAGATGATCCCACTAAAGCTGTACCTCTTCGATGTTCTTTACCTCAACGGGAGATCCCTCATCGATGCGCCGTACTCGGAGAGGAGGGAGAGGCTTTATGGGATTTGTGACGAAGCTAACCTCGCAAAGCGCATAGTAACGAGGCGCCGAGAGGATGCCGAAAGCTTCCTCGAAGATGCGCTTAAAGATGGGCACGAGGGGGTTGTGGCGAAGGACTTGAAGAGCCCCTATACCCCCGGAAGGCGAGGGAAGGCGTGGTTAAAGATCAAGCCCACGAAGTCCCTTGACCTCGTGGTCTCGGCCGCTGACTGGGGTCACGGTAGGAGGACGGGCTGGCTGAGCGACTACTACCTTGCCGCACTGGACGATGAGACAGGGAAGTACATGGTCATTGGGAAGACCTTCAAGGGCTTGACGGATGAGGAGTTCGAAGAGATGACGCGTAGGCTCCTGGAGTTAAGGGTGCGTGAGACGAAACACACGATTTATGTTAAGCCAAAGATCGTCGTCGAGGTGGCCTTCAACGAGATCCAGAAGAGCCCGCGCTATAAATCAGGCTTCGCCCTGAGGTTTGCTAGGATCATGAAAATAAGGGATGACAAGTCGCCTGAGGATGTAGATACGATCAAGAGGGTCAAAGAGCTATACGAGAGGCAGTTCTTATATAAGTCAAAACTTCATGGAGCGATCAGGCAACTCGTTTAATGGGTCTAACGAGAATTCTTGATTATTTCCTGGGAAGAACATGGCCTCCGGGTTGTTATTCAAGTGGTGAGCTCTGTGGGACCGAACAGCGAAAGTCGTAAGGAAGCGGGTTTCCCGGAAAAGGTGTACACGGTTGAAGAGGTCCGGTCTGCGCAAAGGGCTCTCAGCAAGGGCCACAGGCACATGATTAAGATCGTGGGAAGCGATCCCTTCACGGAAAAGGTTGAGGGGGCCCTAGGCCTCATAAGGGCTGCTGGGTACAAGGATTTCCTTAGGAAATACATCAGGAGCGTGGTTGAAATCGACGGGGTAAGCCAGCTGAGGGAGCACGATGCTGCGATATGGGCGAACATCCATAACTTCACCGATCCTGTCGAGGGTGCTCGTTTCCTGATCCAGAAGGCGCATCAGATGAAGATGTACTTGGAGGGTAAACCTTACTATGAGCATGGTGAGACATCGGCCATCCAAAGGAGCTTAGAGTTCCTGGAGGAGTTAAAGGTGAGGTGTAAAGACAGAGGTCTACGGGAGAAATGCGAGGAGACCTTAAGGCTCTGGAGAGGCTACGGACCTATGTGATCACCGCTTTTGTCCCAAGTGCACCCTTACTCGGACCTTGCTCCCATCTCTTAGCTTCAAGCGCTCCCTTAGGCATACCGGTGCTATAACCTCCAGCACGGAGCGGTCATAACGCGTGCGCTCGATGAGCACCACAGCGCCTTCGACCTCATCGTTTATCGTTGCTGGATAACACTTTACTGGACCGAAGGTCCTTCCTTCGCCCTTAAACCCCTCGATGAGTATGGCTGAGCGCGCCTCCAATTCCCCTCGCATTTTTACGTCGAAGGCCGATGAGAGCTTCAGGTTCAACGTTCCTGGATAAGGGTCGAAGCCGAGTTTCTCGATGAACTGCTTACGATATCCATCCCTGCTGACGTAATAGGAACCTTCAGACATCCCAGTGAAGAGCCTGCCCTCGAGTGTTATCTCCTCTACCGGTTTCTTCACGATCGATTTCAGGTTCAGATAAACACTTCCTATTTCGTCAATTCCCTTTTTCTGTGAGCTTTATCTCCTTCCCCCTAATCGATATGTGCCCCTTGATTAACCCAAACCTCGTTAGTTTGATAAGGTGGCGGGATATTGTCCGCTGTGAGAGATCCACCTTCCGATCTGGCAAGCTCATCAAAACTCTTAAGGCTCGATCGTAAGCTCCAAGGATAGACAGCTTGTAGAGGTGTTCCATAGGGTCAATTTCATCAAGTCTTTAACCCCCTTATCATCCTCAACTTTTCTCTGGTCGCCTCCTCGTGCGCAACCCTGAGCGGTTCAGGCATCCGATGACCCTCCATGCAGTGCCTGACGACTTCTATCGCCCTGCCTAAGGAGACCATGTTCCCGATGCTAATGTAGACTGGTCTTCTCCCAGGTCCCGTCGTCAATTCGGCCCCTACCGTTTCGCCGCCATCGATGATCGGAGCTAGGTCGCCTGTACGCCCCCCAACTTTCCCGCACAGCAGCCTCTTGGCCACGCCTATGGTTGGGACGTTCTTAATTACACCGACGTAGCTCGCTAATCCGCATCTGTACGGGTGAGCTAAGCCGTGCGCATCGATCAGGTAAACGTCAGGTTTCGACCTCAGTTTTGACATGGCCTTGAAGAGGGCTGGGGCTTCACGGAACATCAGCAAGGTCGGGACATATGGGAACCTCTCCTTAACGCGGCCATATTTCACCTCGATAACTTCCAATGTGTCATAGTCGAGGACGACAGCTGATGCCACGGCTGACCCCCATCCATACGAGGCATCTATGCCGGCCACCATTTTTACATCAGGGGGGAGGCGGTCCTCCATCACTATCCGCTTCGATACCTTCAGCTGGATCTCGCGCGCTTTTTTGACTGAAAAGTCAGGCGGGGTCATCTCAACTAAGCGCCCATCATCCGCGGACAATGACTGACACCTCGAATAGAGGTCACAAGGGGTTTATAGTTATTTTCCCTTTTAATAACTGCTTTTTTCACTTGCGCTCTCTGAACAGCATCACATCATTGCGGTTGCAGAATGACCGAGGCCCGCCTTAACCAGCTTTCTCACATCATCAACTTTTTTGTCAGTCGCTGAGCGGAGACGGTCTGTTTGCTCGCTGAGCATCTAGCTAGCCAGAAAATCCCATCTTGTGGAGCTGAACTCCTAACAGGCGCAGAGTTCTGCCCTAATTCCGAAAGCATCAAGGTTATTTAGTGGTCGATAGCAGCCGCTCTGCAGCCAAGAGAGACAAGGAATGTTTGAAGAAACCACCCAACATCAAGAATGCGTAGAGGAGCTTGGCCGATGGAGGGGGCGTTGCCAAATCCAGTAGCTGCGGCCCAGTATTGGCTTGAAGGGCGGCCACCTGATAGAAGACGACATATGCTGGTTTGTCTCCATAAACAGGCAGCAACAGGATTGCGCCTAGTACATTTAGACCAAGGGTAACCAAGGTGAGAAGCAATGCCTCGCCCTCCTCCGAAGTTAACCCCTTCCCCTCCTGAAAAAAGCTCATCAAGGCTGACCAGGCCCTCCTTACAGCTTCCAGGCTGAGCCCCCCGGATGAGGAGTAACCTGAGCCGCCCACAACTCCCCCCACCATCAACACCAAGGCTGTGAAGCCATTCCACTCACTTAGGTCAGTGATATTGAAGCCTGTTCCAGAGAATGTGGTGATGGAGTAGAAGACTCCTTGTTTAAACGCTTCACTGGGCGTAAACCCCCTCTGCCACCAGTAATGGTAGAAAAGAAGCATGGCCATAAATGATAACAGGCTGAACATCAAGGCAAAATCCCGGCGATCCACACCGTAGCCTCTACCTCGAAATAAGTTCTTTATCTGTCCCCTGATGAGTAACCCCGACAACCAAACGAAGCTAGACATGCCTGCCAAGCTGGTCAGGGAAACGACTATCAGTATAGCACTAAAATGGTAGCCTCCTTGATTGTAGAAGGCTAAACCAGCATTTCTGGTGGAGAAGCCACCTGTGGACAAGGAGGTCATAGCGTGGTTAAGGGCATCGAAGGGTGACATCGACCCTAAAATACACAATAGTAAGGCGCTGACTAAGGTCAAAGCTATGTATGTGACCAAAATTTGCCGACCTAAGGTTCGTACATCGATGTCAAGCCTCTTCCTCCCCCAAACCCGAGCTAAGTCCTTAGCCGCCTTAGATCCTAGGAGGCCTAAGATCGCCCATAAGACGATGCCGCCCATCCACTCTGTGGCACTACGCCAAAAGATGAGGGAACGAGGGAGGGACTCCAAGACCTGGAACCCGCCATGCCCAAAAACGGTCGCCCCACAGGTGGTGTAACCGCTGGTGGCCTCCAAAATCGCGCTCAGCGGGTCCAAGCTACTCAGCCATATGTAGGGTAAGGCGCCAGTGAGGATGAGGGACAGAAACCCTAAAATAGGCACCAAGAGGGCTTTCAAGCGGCTGAACTCAGCTGAGGCGGGTATCAAACGCAACAGGACCCAGCCAACGGCGGCATGGATCGCTGTCAAGGCTAGGAAGACCAGCAAAGCTCTCCGTTCGCCGTATAAGAGAGCTAGAAGTATAGACCCCATCGCTAAGGGGATGGGGATCAGGACCATCAACCCCAATGAATTCAGATACCCATACCTCATACCCATTCCCTCATGCTGGCCTGCGGGGTTAGAGCATGAAGGGGGTCAATAGGATGAAACCACTTACTTTTTCAGCGTCCTCCGTGCCTTGTTGCATGATTATTGAAACCTCGCCAAGGTATGTTAAATTTTTCGAGCTGCCCACATGAGGGGGTATGAAATTAACATATAAAAATTCGATCATGTAACAGCCCCCTTCACACCGTTAATCCTATTCCGCACGCCACAATGGTTAAAAAATGAGATGGAAAATGCTCTTCATCTCATTTTAAATGAAAAGGACGGTTTTGCTGGAGACATCACCAAACTTTAAGGGGGTTCGCTGAGTTTACGATCCTTTCTCTACGTGGTTCTGTTGCGTTTATGGGTGTTGGGAGATAAAATTCAGGTTTTTCTGGTGCTGCGTCCTCACACCAAGTATGTCTATGTCTCCTTCTCAAAGATGGTTGAGGTCCAGAAGCCTGAGGGCTACGTTGCCATCGACGTGAATGAAGATAACGTCACGACTGTCAGCTTAGACGGCGAGGTGAGGAACTACGACCTCTCGAAGCTGAGGGAGACGAGTCAAGGCTACTTCGAGAGGAGAGGGGTTCTGCAGAGGAAATATCAGAATGAAAGGAGGGTTCTGAGAAAAGCACTCTCTAAGCTCCCAAAGAACTATGGGAATAAGGTCTCGACGATGTTGCATCAGGTCTCCGCAGCCATAGTCAAGTGGTGTGGGGAGAAGGGATACGACATCATCCACGAAGACCTCAACGGGTTGAGGAGGGCTGTGAACAGGAGGGCTAAACGGTTCAACAAGCTCAACGGCAAGGTTCAGTGGATCTCAAAACGCCCTAAGAAGCTAAAGAGAAGG
>CAZTBK010000064.1:0-435 GCA_964611975.1 uncultured Candidatus Bathyarchaeia archaeon
ATATAATGTTTGTCATTCATATATCAGGTAGAGGGGTGGAGGAAATGGGGATATTCCGCAGGTTTTTCAAACCGGACATCGAGAAGATGGAGAGGGATAGAGATGTTGAGGGGCTGATAGAAGCCCTACGACATGAAGGCGTTCGATTGTAAGCAGCGATGGCTCTTGCTAGGATAGGGAAATCGGCTGTAGAGCCACTGATTCGGTCCTTGAAGAACGAGGAGAGGAGCGTGAGGTTTTCGGCGGCGTTTGCTCTTGGAAAGATAGGGGGTCCGAGGGCGATAGAACCCCTTATTCGAACCTTAAGGGACGAAGCTTGGAATGTCCGAATTGCTGTAGCGTTGGCTCTTGGAGAGATAGGGGATGAAAGGGCGGTAGGACCACTAACTCAGGCCCTAAACGATGATAATGAAGATGTTCGGGTGGGGGCGAAAA
>CAZTBK010000064.1:445-5232 GCA_964611975.1 uncultured Candidatus Bathyarchaeia archaeon
GCTTTAGAGAAGATCAAGACACGCGTGACCTTCGCCACCTAAAGGTTGAGAGGTGCCCGTCATGTGGTGCGTAGATCCCGGCCGGCGCAGATTTCTGTCCCAACTGTGGCAAAAGAGTAAAATAAGCATCGCGCACTAATTTGGGAAGTATTTTAAAATTTGTGTTCTTTAACCTTCGCTCAAAATTCTTCCGAGTTCTAGACCTCTCACGTGACATTGATCTTGTCATGTTTTGTGGGCTTTGAGGGCGACGACTACCACTCAGCCACGGCTAAGACGGCTCAGGAGGCTAAGAACCTCGTGGAGGCCGGCTTCGGGTACGTCTGCGAGATCGAGGGCGTCCAGCTCTTCAGGAAGAGGAAGTGAATCTCCCGTTTGCCTAGGGTTCATCCCGTGGTGCCGCGGGGGAGATTTGAACTCCCGACAATCCGGTCTTCAGCCTCGCCCATAGCCCAGTCTATGTCGGACGCTCTCCTTAGCCTCACGCTCGGGTCAACGCGATCGGGCTGAGCTACCGCGGCGATTCAAAAATATGATCGTACACGTTTAAATCTTTCTGGTCAGAGTTCCGCTGCTCCAGGAGCGCGACGATCAAATCCCAGCTAGCCCTCGGTGAATGGTAGAAAAATTCGTTAATTGTCGATTTAGACTTCGTTGATCATCGAAAATCTTTTAAATTCATCCCGCGAATTTGTGAAGAAAGAAGGGTTGACCATGAGCTCTCAAATCCTAGCCCTCGACTCCCCTGGGAGAAGGGTCCTCATGTTGGGGAACCTCGCGATCGCCCGTGGGGCGATAGAGGCAGGCGTACGGGTAGCTGCATCTTACCCAGGGACGCCATCATCAGAGATCATGGGGTCTCTGTGCCAGGTGGCCCCGCAGCTTGGCATACATGCGGAGTGGTCCACGAACGAGAAGGTGGCGTACGAGGTCGCCTTCGCAGCGTCGCTGAGCGGCTTAAGGTCCCTCGTGAGCTGCAAGCACCTCGGTGTGAACTGGATCTCGGACGCCCTCCTGGTCTCGGCGTACACCGGCGTGAACGGTGGGTTGGTCTTGGTCGTCGCGGACGACGTCCAACCATACAGCTCTCAGAATGCAGAGGACACGAGGTACTACGCCAAGCTCGCCAAAATTCCCTGCCTAGAGCCCTCAAACGTACAGGAAGCCAAGGACATAATGAGACACGCGTTCGAGCTATCTGAGGCCGTACAACTGCCTGTGATGGTCCGTGTGACCACGAGGATCTCCCACTCAAGGGGCGACGTGAGGCTTGGCCCAATACCTAAACCCAATAAAACTGGTCACTTCGAAAGGGATCCGGAGAGATACGTCACGATCGCGCCGAACGCGAGGAGGCGACATCCGTGGCTCAACCGCCAGTACGAGAGGGCTGCCGAGCTCGCCGAGGGATTCCCCCTCAACAAGTTAGAGCTGAAAGGCGGCGCGAAGGTCGGAGTCATCGCGTGTGGTTTATCCTATGAGTACGTGAAGGAAGCGGTTAAAATCCTAAATGCCGATGAGAAGGTATCGGTCCTGAAGATCGCCACTTCGAACCCCCTTCCTTCGAAGTTGATCGAGAGGTTCCTGAATGCCGTTGATGATGCCCTGGTCGTTGAGGAGATCGAACCTGTGGTCGAGACGGGCGTTCGAGCCATCGCCCAGATTCACAGGATCGACATCCCAATATTCGGGAGGTTGACCGGGGATATGCCAAAGGAGTTTGAGCTAACGCCGAGCATCGTCGTGAAGGCGATATCCAAGATGCTCGGCGTGGAAGCCAGCCCGTCGCCATTAAGTGGAGATGTCGAAGAGGTCAAGAAGCTCGCCTTTCGCAGGATACCCTTCCTCTGCGCGGGGTGTCCCCATAGGGCCAGCTATTACGCGATCAAGAGAGCCCTGAAGCTGGTGAGGAAGGGGGGGATCGTTACTGGAGACAGGGGCTGCTACAATCAGGGGGTTCACCCACCTCTCAAAGCGATCGATACGTGCGTCTGTATGGGGGCGAGCATCTCCATGGCCTGCGGCTTTTACAAGGCAGGGGTCGATGAACCGGTCGTCGCGGTGATCGGGGACTCCACCTTCTTCCACGCTGGCATACCCCCGCTGATAAACGCCGTGGTGAACAAGGCGAAGATCACCGTGGTCGTCTTGGACAACGGATGGACGGCGATGACGGGCTTTCAGCCAGATCCATCGACGGGTTTGACCGCAACTGGGGAGCCCACGAAGGCCTTGAAGGTCGAGGACATAGTAACGGCGTGCGGGGTGGAGTTTGTAAAGGTGGTCGACCCATACGACGTCAAGGAGGCTGTGAATGCTATGATCGAGGCGATCAACTACCCAGAGGTATCGGTCGTGGTGTTTCGCCACGCATGCGCATTACAAGAGCTCAGGGAAAGGAGGAGGCTAGGGATCAAGCCTGTCAGGTACTTTGTTGATCAAGAAGCATGTACCGACTGTCGAGTTTGCTTGACCCAACTCGGCTGTCCAGCGATGATCGTAGAGGGAGGGCGCGTCGCTATTGACCCGTATGGCTGCGTTGGTTGTGGGGTATGCGCCCAAGTGTGTCCAGTAGGGGCCATAAAGAGGGAGGGGAGTTAACTTGAGCTATGAAACCTCGATCGGGATAGTGATGGCTGGGGTCGGCGGTCAGGGCATAATACTTGCCTCTAGGATACTGGGGGAGGCCGCCCTGGAGGCGGGCTTAAACGTGAGGATAGGGGAGACTCACGGTCTAGCTCAAAGAGGGGGCTCGGTCGTAAACCACATAAAAATAGGCAAGGGGGTGTTCTCCCCGCTGATCCCTGAGGGGCAGGCTGACGCCCTGGTCAGTTTGGAGCCATTGGAAGCCCTTCGATACGTCGACCTCCTAAAGCCCAACGCAACAGTGATAGTTAATGAGAGGGGCGTACCTCCCATCACGGTTGAGATCGGTATGGAGGATTATCCGCCGGCCAGCTCCCTGATCTCTGCGCTCAGGAGGATCACGCCCAATGTTTACTCCTTCGACGCGGGTAAAATCGCAGTGGAGGCGGGAAACGTCCATGCGGTCAATATAGTCCTCTTAGGAGCTCTGTATGCGGTGATAAACCTGCCCTTCTCGGTCGACTCCTTGAAGGCCTGTATAAGGAGATGCGTCCCATCTGGGACGGAGGAAGTGAACATAAGGGCCTTTGACCTTGGCTATGAGCTCGCAAAGGGGATGAAGAAAATAAAAAAGGGGATTTAAGGGCTTATTCGACCACAGGTCTGAATTTAAGGCCGTACATCACTATCCCATCCTCTCCATCCTCAGCCACCTTCCTGAAGGTCGCTTCAAGCCGCATGCCGATCCTCACCTCTTCTATAGGGCAATCGACCACCTGTGAGACGACGTTGACCCCCTCCTCGAGCCTCACCATCCCAACTACGTAAGGGGCGTACCTCTCATATCCCTTAGGAGGGGACCTGATGACCGTGAACGTGACAAGCCTTCCCCTGCCGCTCAATTCCATCTCCTCAAACTCCCTGGACTTGCACGCAGGACAGATCCTCCTCGGAGGGTAATAGATCCTGCCGCACCTTTCGCATCTGCTGCCGATGAGCCTGTAGTGGTATGGAATCTCGCGCCAATACCTTGGGACGCTCATCTTCAACCCCTCCTCAAGATATGGATGACGGACGTGGTATCCACGCTCCCTATGTTCTGTGCCAGGCCGACGTCCGCATCAGGAACTTGGTTCTTACCTGCTTCACCCCTCAGCTGCCAGACCAGCTCAACTATCTGATAGACCCCTGTCGCTCCGACGGGGTGCCCCCTTCCCTTGAGCCCGCCGAACGTGTTCGTCGGGATCTTCCCACCCAAAGCTATGTTCCCCTCGGCCACGAACTTCGCCCCATGCCCTCTCTTCGCCAGACCCAGGGCCTCTAGAGAGAGCACGCCATTGATGGTGAAGGCGTCGTGAACCTCCACTAGGTCTAGATCCCCTGGTCCGATCCCTGCCTGAGAGTAGGCCCTCTTGGACGCAGTTCTCGTTGCATCGTAACTCAGGGGGTCCTCCCTCTCGTGCGGGCTAAAGACGCCCGTCGCGGTTGTAGAGGCCGCTATCTCTATTGGCGTATCCGTCTCCTTCTTTGCTTTTTCCAGTGGACACAGGACGGCGGCTGCAGCGCCATCCCCTATCCCACAACACTCGAAGAGATGTATCGGGTCAGCGACCATAGGCGACTCCAGGACGGACTCGACCGAGATCGGGAACCTGTATTGAGCGTAGGGGTTCGTCGCAGCGTTCTCATGGTCGTTTACCGCCATCATCGCCATCTCCTCGGGCTTTACACCGTACCTATGCATGTAAAGGCGAGAGAACAGGGCGTTCAAACCGACGAACGTCAACCCTGAGAACGCGACGTACTCCCTGTCCTCCGCCAGCATCAGGGCGCTGAGGACCTTAGGCGTTCTGGCGTCCGTCATCTTCTCCACCCCTCCCACTAAAACGTAATCCGCCAACCCGCTGGCCACGGCCTTGAACCCCTCATGGACGGCCATCCCGCCAGAGGCGCACGCTGCCTCGACGGTCGTCGCATGAACCCCTGGCATGCCGATGCTGTCGGCCATCAAGGCTCCCAAGTGGCCCTGCTCTTGCAGATAGCTGGAGAGCATGTTCCCAACGTAGATGGCGTCCACGCTCTCCACCTGCGCGTCGTCTAGTGCCTTCATCGACGCCTCGAAGAACAGGTCCTGGAGCGAACTCCTCCAATGCTCCCCAACCTTGGTGCATCCCACGCCGATTATCGCGACTCTCCTCATC
>CAZTBK010000065.1:0-3477 GCA_964611975.1 uncultured Candidatus Bathyarchaeia archaeon
TTTATTATCTGCTGGGCTGTAGCCGAACCCACCAACGGAGCGTACTTCATGTACAGGTCTTTTGGATACCACGAGAACTTCTTGTAGCGGATGTATGCTTGCCTCCTCTCGTAGTTAACCTCGTTCCAAAGCCTAGCACAATTATCTGCTAACTTCCATAAGGTTGGATTATCCCCAATTATGAACGTGTTTGTTCTCTCCATTTCTTAATCAACCTCAAAATAACCTCTTCGTAGGTCTCTCTAGGGTGGATCTTTATCTCGTCTAGGAGCCTCTTAGTTTTCTCGTGAACCCTTATCGTCGTTATTCTACTCATTAATATATTCAGATATACCTAGATATATTTAAACCTTACACCATTCATCCCCCCACTAAAGTAGGGGGCTTTCTGGCTATTGTATCTGTAACGTTTCAGTGCTCGAGGGAGGGAGCCCCTGTCTGCCCCCTTCAAAAACCTTTACCTATGCTCCTCCTGAAGATCGATGTCGGGATTGGGCAATCAGTGACTGATATGCATACCCACAACTGTCGGAAAGGCTTCCCCCTTCCGAAGGAGTGTCCCCATAGCTCCACCTCGCTTTCGGGCATCCTCCACTCACATCCGCGGACTAGGATGAGGTGAGGGGGCTATTCGAACATCGCCAAACCAACTTAACAGAACTCGAATAAGAAAGAAATATATGTTAGTGGGTCAAATATCGTTATAATGACACTGAGGGTTACATAAGGGTCTTTAAACCAGGGGCCTTCCCTTATTTGTCCAAACTTGAAAAAGTCAGATACAAACCGATCTCTGTTCGAGAAGTTCTCGTAGAGATGAAGGACCTATCAGAGCTGATGATCGACTTAGCTTACTCAGCAGCGCTCTTTCATAGCCGTGAGCTTGCTGAGGAGGTCCTGGAACTTGAGGAGAGAGTGGATACGCTTGTCTACCTCCTCAACATGAACGCTATGCTTGCCGCTAGGGATGCCGATGACGCCGAGGAACTCGCTGGAATATGTAAGGTAGCTACAGCCACAGACAAGATATCTGACGCAGCAGCTGACATAGCTTATCTCGTCATCCGGGGTATAGGGGTGCACCCCATCATCAGAGAGGCCTTCGGGGCCGTGGAGGAAAGGTTGATGCGTTCAGAGGCGAAATCCGCTTCGATCATCGTGGGTAAGAGCCTGGAAGAGTTGGAGTTGGCCGCAAGAATTGGGGTTGACATAATCGCCATTCGACGAGGCAGAGAATGGATAATTAACCCTAGCGAAGATGAGAAGATAGTCGAAGGTGACGTCCTCATCGCTCGCGGAGCGCCCCTCGGAGTCGAGAAGTTGAAGCAGCTCGCAGATGGGACGTTAAAGGAACTCGGGTGATGTGAGCGTAATATGCCACCGATCGAAGGACAGTTTAAAAAGATAGCGAGCAGACTAGCGTACCTGAAGGACACATCTGAGCTCATGATAGACCTCGCTTACTCCTCCATCCTCTTTAACAGCCGAGAGTTGGCTGAGGAAGTTCAGACGCTCGAGGAGCACGTCGACGGATTGCGCACGGAATTTGAGTTCCTCGTCCTGTCCAGCGGTTTCAAGCCGGAGGAGTCCAAGAACTTCCTCGGCTTGATACGTTTGGGGGCGGCCGCAGAGAAGATAGCAGACGCTGCTGCTGAAATCGCAGAGGTCGTACTCAGAGGTTTAAAGCCTCATCCCGTTTTAAGACTTGTAATAGGTGAGGCCGAGGAAACAGTAACTCGGGTGCGGGTTTCAAAAAGGTCCTCACTGGTGGGAAAAACGCTACGAGAAGCAAAAATCCCAGAAGAGACGGGGATGTGGGTTTTGGTCATAAGAAGAAGGGGGAAGTTTATGCGCCCCAAACCTGAGACGGTTATCAGGGCTGGGGACACCCTGATCGCTTCAGGCTACGCGGAGGGAGAGGAAGACCTGAGGAAGTTGGCTTCCGGCCAATCCTAAGCAATAGCAGTTAACGCTATAAGCAGGGATGACGTCGTAATGACGTCTGCCACGGAGCTTTCTAGGGGGATCACAAAATTATCTGGATCCCACCCTCTCCGATAGGCACGTACAGCCACAGCGTAGGCGACCATGACCATAAGTGAAACGGCTAAGACGTTTGTAGTTAGGAGTTGTGCCAATAACCTTACGAAGCCACTCACTGTGGCCGCTCCGCAAGTAAAGAATGATGTCAGGGAGTAGACGGCGAACATCACCATTGAAGCCATCCATGCACCGCCTATTTCAGTTAGATGCTGCTTGATAGAGGGAAAATCCGGCTCGATCACGCCTAAAGCTAACTTCGTGGTGGCTGTTGAACCTACGATAGACCCTACATCTCCCACAGTATCGATCAACGCCGGATATACGACGTATATTTCTGGTCTACTGCCGATGATTTGATTGATTTTGCCGAGGATGAGGCCTGTGACGTTGACGATGAAGACTATCAAGATGAGGATGTGAAGAAACTCATTAACCGTTTTTGAAAATTCTATTTCACCGGAGTTTTTGAATAAAATGCAAAAAGCGATCGATGAGAAAATGAAACTTATTAACCCAATCAAGTAGCTTCCTAGCGGCGTTGGCAAGAAGTAGGCATCCAACACCATAAAATAGCATGCTGTTACGAGGATGTCTGCGACCGTAGATATGACAGGGTATACAATGACATCTGGGTCTAAACCATGCTTAAATGCCAGCATTGAAACTCCAACCGTTATCGGTGATATAAAGGCGATCGAGAGAGCCATTGTTGCGGTGATTACAGCCAGTATGGCGGCAAGGTCTGTAATAGTGACTCCCCATAGGAATGCGCCCAATAGCGAGGTGGCTAGTCCCATCACAATGCTGCTTCCAAGCGTTAACACGACGGTCGCTTGGAGTAATAGGTAAAATTCTTTAGTATTTTTTGTGTATCTTGCCTTTACAGTCCCTACGTGCAGGCCTGTGCTTAGACGACCGCTGAGGAGGCCCCCTATCGTCCCTCTGACGGTCAGAATTCCAGGAAAGAGGACGAGAGCCCATGGGGCAAGGGATAAGGTGTCAAGATGTATGGCGAGGAGCGTTCCGGCCAGCATCCCAGCTAAGTCGAAGGAAAGCGACAGCGCTGACTGACCAGCGCTCTTGGCTAGACCCACCGTCTTGGTCCGAAGGGACATAGCCACCATCACCCATCTCTCTTTTTCACCTCTAATTCACGGGCAGTGCGCCCATATACTGGTTCAGAGCGTGTGGACGGTTACGTGGGTTGCCCGACCCATCTCCAGGTTGGCTGGTTTACTTGACGCTAGCACGATGCCCTCTAACTCCTACTCGCTAAGTCTTGTGAGCCCGCCTTTCTTAAATGTCTTTTGTAGCTACCGTCCCATTTTTTCGTATAAAAGAATTACTTTTTACAAACTGTTGCTCAAACCCGTGCACGCGTAATTTTTCTCTTAAGGAAAAAGGGATCGGGGTGTTGACATGGGATGTTGTACG
>CAZTBK010000065.1:3577-4674 GCA_964611975.1 uncultured Candidatus Bathyarchaeia archaeon
CCCAGCCATCTTCCCGATCCTCCTTTCAGGTAGTCCCATCATCCTCTCAAACGCGTAGATCACCCTCGAGACAACGACGGATGCCTCCAGCATGTCTGGATCTATGGAAACCGCCTCGTCCACCGCCTTTAAAGTCCTCTCCGTGAAGTGACCGTGAGGGAAACCTCCTATTACCACGACCGGTCGTTCCTCAATGGACAGCCTCTCAGCGACCTCCATCACCGTCTTAGGCTTTCCGATGCGCGTAAGGGCGATGGCCCACGTTGGGTTAATATCACCTATGAGGCTAGTGAAGTCCTCCTTCCTCAGCCGTATGAGCGCGCGCCCCCTCACCGGAACCCTCCATACTTCATAAAGTTGCTCCATCAGGCCAACGAACCTGTTGTAGTTCTTCGGAAGCCGAACCTCAGGGTCGAAGGTCATCACGTGATCATCTATCGTGTGGACGTAGACCCTTAGCAGCCCCTCCATGTTCAGCGGTGTCCCGAGGGCCTCGAGCAGGCTAATGTGGACTATGTCTGGCCTTCCCCTCTTCTCGGCATCCTTGAGGCCGACCATCGCGGCGTGATGGTAGGATCTATCTAAAAGCATTTGACCAGGCCCCTTCCTGAGCCTGCGGGCCGCCTTTTTGACCGATGGGTGGCCCCATAGGGCCTCTGGCACCCTCTCTATAGCGGACTCTGCGAGTATTATGGTCAACACAGCGACGCACCATAGGAAGCATAAGGAAGGATGCATAAATTCATTAGCCGACTTATTTGTTAATGATGCCCTAATGGTTTCATTAAAGCGAAGGGTCAGGAGGATAGCGTCCGAACGGGTTGGGCTTCTGTTCAGGATGGCGGAGGAAAGCATAACCGAGGACCCTGATCTGGCCCAACGCTACGCGAGCATCGCTAGAGGGCTGGAGATGCACTATAAGGTCAAGAGGCCGGCCAGATATAAGCACAGCATATGTAGGCACTGCAAGAGGTTTATCATCCCAGGGGTGAACTGCAGAGTCAGGCTACAGCGCAGAAGAGAGCCCCATGTGGTGATCACATGCCTGAATTGTGGCGGGCACATGCGGATACCGATCAAGGGGATCAAAGGAAGGA
>CAZTBK010000066.1:0-4545 GCA_964611975.1 uncultured Candidatus Bathyarchaeia archaeon
TTGGAGAAGACTTCGCCAGACTTTACTCTGCGAAAACAGGCAACACTATTACCGCTGGTGAACTCGCAAAAGCTGGAGAGAGAATCCATAATCTGTCGAAGCTTCTTAACGTGAGGGAAGGATTTACTAGGAAGGAAGATCGGGTTCCGGAGCTTTGGTTCAGACCAATGGAGTCGCCTGAAGGCAGGATAGAGATGATGGATTACTATAAAACCAAAGTTATGACCAAAGAAGACGTTAAGAAGATACTTGATGACTACTATGATGAGAGAGGGTGGGACATAGAGAGAGGAGTACCAACTAAACAGAAGTTGTCAGAGCTAGGACTCGAAGAGTATATTGATTTTCTAGGCTGAAACCAAATCATTAAGACGTGTTAATCTTTAAACATAAAGGGAGAAAGTTTTAACATATGAAACTCGTTGTCGCCTCAGGAACCTTTGGCAAACACGCCCCCAACGTCATCAAATCTCTCAGAAAGCGCTTCGAACTGAAGTCCGTGAAGTTGTCTAACGCCATGAGCGATGAGGAGATAGCAGAGGCCCTCTCAGGCGCTGACGCGGTGCTGCTGGGGGCATCTGGAAGAATTACGCGCAAAATTATAGGGTTGGTTCCCACACTCAAATTGATAGCGAAACATGGAGTTGGGCTCGATAACATCGATCTGGAAGTGGCGACTGAACACAAGATCCCGATCGTATACTGTCGTCATACCATGCAGGAGATATCGGTTGCCGAGCACACCATGGCCTTATTGTTAGCCGCCGCCAGACACGTCGCAAAGGGTAATGAGTACGTGAAAAGTGGGAAATGGAAGGAAAGGCCCAAGCTGATAGGGTGCGAACTATATGGTAAGACGCTCGGAATAATAGGTCTTGGAGCTATAGGTCGACGGGTGGCGCAAATAGCTAAGAGGGGCTTTGAAATGAACGTCGTAGCCTATGACCCATACGTTCCTGACAAGGTCTTTAGAGAGTTGGGCGTCAAAAGCGAAGGCCTCAACGCCCTTCTTCAAACGTCCGATGTTATAACCATACACGTTCCACTCACGAAGGAAACGAGGAATCTAATCGATGCCGAACGACTTGAAAAAATTAAGAGGGGCGCGATAGTAATTAATACGTCACGAGGGGCGGTTGTAGACGAGGAAGCCCTAGCGGAGAAAGTCAAGGAGGGCAGAATTAAAGCCGCCGCGTTGGACGTTATGAGGCTAGAGCCGCCTGAACTTGATAATCCTTTGTTAAAAATGGAGGAAGTGATCATAACTCCCCATGTAGCCATGTACACGACTGAGGCGCTGACTAGGATGGACAACGCTCTGGCCGAGGACATCCTAAGGTTCTTTAACGGTGAGAGGCCTCTAAGAGTTGCGAACCCTGAGGTGTTCAACCCATAATCAGGTTATGAGAATTATATTTCCCCGAAAGGTAAGAAACGCCAAGCTACACTAATGAGGTGCTAGCGCAACCTCCTCTAACTCATTCCTTCTTTGAACGGCGTTGCTCGCGAGTGTCTCGTTGTATGAAAGACCATCTGATTTCAAAGTCACAGGAGAGGGCCTTGGTTTCGGCTACATTCTAACTTAGGTTTGCGTCTCAGTTGATGGCGGCTGCGGAGGTAGCTAGTATGGACTGTGAAAAGGGCTTCGAGGGCAACATTCATTAAAAACCCAGCTCGGGTGTTCACACTCAAGAAAAAGAAAATCCTAAAGTAGAGTGTGGACCTGACATTCACATATTTCTAGCCCTAGCTGAAGTCTCTAAACTACAAGAAAGCGGCGTTTTTATATTTGCTTTGTCGCATAATCAACAAGTTCACGTCAGTTTTACGCTTTTCCATGATGACCTGACCTGGAATTTGACACGATTTTGACGGGCCCCGACAATTATGCAACAAAGCATTATATTTGTTAAAAAAATAATTTCTCTGTGGTTGAAATGGCTAAAGTGAAGATAACAGTGGAGTGGCTTAAAAATACCCTTGCAATAGCTGATAATTCAAGAGGGCATAGCATCGTAATGGACGAACCGCCTGATCATGGTGGAGAAGATAAGGGACCAACCCCATTTGAGGTACCATTCATGGGTTTAGCTGGCTGCATTATAATATTATACGCTGTGATCGCTAAGAGAAGTGGAATAAAGCTTACGAGATTGATGGGTGTAGTCGAAGCTGAAAAGCCTGCAGGTTCACCTGAGGTTACAAAAGTAATCCTCAGACTTAAAGTTTCCGGAAAAGCGAGTAAAAAGCTGTTAGAGACGGTATGGAGGAAAGTCAAAGCAGAATGTCCAGTACACCATATATTCCATAAATCTATACCCATAAAATCCGCGTTAGAAATAATTAGTGAGTAACAACGCATGTAGAGGCAGCCCAACGAAGGCTGGTCTATAAATGAAGCATAGAAGAAATAGTAAAGCTTCTCCTTAGAATTCAATTAACGTGATGCAAGTGCCACTCTCTCCATCTCGTTTCTCTTTCGGATGGCGTGGCTCCTGCCGTCGCCTCTTGACGCTAGGATCAGCTCATCCGCCAGGCACTCCTCGATCGGCTTCAGGCTGCTGAAGGACGCCTTCCTGGCCCCCTCGCTGATGAACCTCAAGGCCAGGTCGACTCGCCTCTGCGGGGCCAGGTCCACTGCCAGACGGTACACTATCCCGCCATAGCCGACCCTCGTCGTGTCCTCGCACGGGGCGGCGTTCTCGACGGCCCTGACAAGCACCTCGACCGGGTTCATCCCGGTCCTCAGGTGGATGATCTCGAAGGCGCTCCTCACGATGCCCACTGCCTTCGCCTTCTTCCCGCCGCACCGGCCGTGGCGCATCATGTCGTTCACGAGCCTCTCGGTTATCGAGACCCCGGCCTTCCCGAACCTCCGGTGCTCATGCCTTCCACCGGAGTGAGGAAACATCCCTCCTCCCACCCTTATGTACCTCTTCAACCCTGGATCCCTGACCTCTATCCCGTCTACCTCCCACTTACCGAACAGCTTAGCGCTCTCCATTTCCTTCGCCAATAACGCCATCCACCTTCAATAAAGCTTCTGCGATGCCCACTAGGCGGTGTTAAATTTTAATATAAGTTTTTATAAGGTAAATGGTTAAACCACTTATTTAAGTGAAAGGTACCATAAATAAGGACGATGCGAATTGGTGTGATGAAAGTTGAGTAGCGAGAAACCGCACTTGAACCTGATCATAATAGGGCATGTGGACCATGGGAAGAGCACGGCCGTAGGACACATGCTGTTGCTGAAGGGATACGTCAGCGATAGAGACCTCAAAGCTTACACCAAGGAGGCGGAGAAGTATGGGATGAGGATCGATGAGGTGAGGTATGCTTGGGTCTTGGACAAGCTGAAGGAGGAGAGGGAGAGGGGGATGACCATCGACCTCGGGTTCTGGAAGTTCGAAACCGATAAGTACTTCTTCACGATCATCGACGCCCCAGGGCACAGGGACTTCGTCAAGAACATGATCACCGGCGCGAGCCAGGCGGACGCGGCCTTGATGATAGTTTCAGCGAAGACCGGTGAGTACGAGGCTGGCATAGGTCCTGGAGGCCAGACTAGGGAGCACGCGTTCCTAGCTTACACGCTCGGGGTGAACCAGCTCGTGGTAGGCATATCGAAGATGGACGACGCGACCGTTAAGTGGAGCCAAGATAGGTTTAACGAGGTCAAAAATGGAGTTTCGGACCTGCTCAAGACCACCGGATACGACGTCAAGAAGATCCCATTCGTACCCATCTCCGGCTTAAAGGGAGACAATTTAGTGGAGCCGAGCGAGAACATGCCATGGTATGAGGGGCCGACGTTGATAGAGGCGTTTGACACGCTCCAGGTCCCCCCGAAGCCGATCGACAAGCCTCTGAGGTTGCCTGTCCAGGATGTCTACTCAATTAAAGGCGTAGGGACGGTGCCCGTCGGCCGCGTCGAGACAGGGGTCCTGAAAGTGGGCGATAGCATCGTGTTCATGCCGTCCGGGCTGAAGGGCGAGGTGAAGTCGATAGAGACTCACCACGTTAGGATGCCGAAGGCCATACCAGGGGACAACATCGGCTTCAACGTTAAGGGCGTCTCGAGGACGGACGTCCACAGAGGAGACGTAGTTGGGCACCCGGATAACCCGCCGACCGTCGTCAAGGAGTTCATCGGACAGATCATCGTTATACATCACCCAACCGCGATTGCCCAAGGGTATACCCCAGTCCTGCACGCGCACACCGCGACCATGGCGACCACGTTTGCAGAGCTGCTGAAGAAGATTGATCCCAGGACAGGACAGGTCATCGAAGAGAAGCCTTCCTTCCTCAAGACCGGAGACGGGGCTCTCGTGAGGTTCAGACCTCTCAGGCCGATAGTCCTCGAACCCTACTCGGAGATCCCTCAGATCGGCAGGTTCGCCATAAGGGACATGGGCACAACCATAGCTGCTGGCGTGGTAAAGGAGATCACGGAGAAGGCATGACCTCAACGCCTCCTCAGCAACCTTTGACGTAGGATCGTGTGCCCATAGGATGCGGAGGGCAAACGCATAGATTTAT
>CAZTBK010000067.1:0-4423 GCA_964611975.1 uncultured Candidatus Bathyarchaeia archaeon
GATGAAGTGAGCCTCCCCCTACTGAAGCAGGGGGCTTCCAGCGTTCAGCCTGCCTCCACGGCGTTGCGTTCCGACCTCATCCGCTGGTTTCTGGGGTTCTTAGGTCCTGATAAGTTTACAGAGCCAGCAGAATCCCTTGGAAGCTGATACTTTTTTGAGACATCACATTTTCATGTATAGATCGAACGCATGCGACTGAGTTTTACACATTATTCACTGATCTTGAAGTTCGATGAAGAGTATTGCATATAAACCTTGCATAAAACGATAGTAAGATAGTAAGAAAGGGGAAAGTGCGGGAGATATCGCCACCACTAGTTTTGAATAACCTTGAGGCTTATCTCTTCAAGGCTCGACTGGGGTTTAATAAATTGCGCGTACATGACTACGAAAAGCTTTTGCACACAGACGACGAGGGCCTCGAAATCCTCCTCGCGTCAGCCAAGGAAACTTGCTGGAGAAACTTCGGCAAGAGGATCCACTTTTACGCCCCAACTTTCGCGTACTACGAAAATGAGTATTACTCCCCTCCCAGAGGTGCCTTTCCGTCCATCTCGATCACAGGCAGATACTGCGCACTGAACTGCAAACACTGCGGGGGAAGAGTCCTGAGGACCATGCTCCCTGCATTGACGCCGGAGAGCTTACTCAGAGCTTGTACTGAGCTGAAAAAACGTGGCGCATTGGGCTGTCTGATCAGCGGGGGCTGTCTGTCAAACGGGTCTGTCCCTCTCGAGAAATTCACGGACGCGATCGCCAAGATAAAGCGCGAGCTCGGCCTCACGATCGCAATACACACCGGGTTAGTAGACTCCTCTTTAGCGAAGAAGTTAAAGGAGGCCGATGTGGACGTCGCCATGATAGATGTGATAGGCTCAGATGAGACGATACATGAAATTTACGGGCTGGATGCCTCTGTGAGGGACTTTGAAAGCTCGCTGAGGACACTACGTGATAGTGGAATCCCCACCGTGCCCCACGTCATAGTGGGCCTGCACTACGGTAGGCTGAAAGGAGAGATCGAGGCATTGAAGATGATCTCAAGGCACCATCCCTCAGCGATCGTTATAATCGCCTTCATGCCCATTAGGGGGACGGCTATGGAAGCCGTCTCGCCCCCGAGGCCTGAGGATATAGCGAGGGTTCTGGCGACCGCGAGGTTGACGTTCCCGAGGATTCCGATCAGCCTAGGGTGCATGAGGCCCTTGGGTGGGCATCGAGTTAAAACGGACGCCCTTGCGATCATGTCTGGCGTGAACGCCATGGCCTTTCCGACAACGAGCGCCGTGAGGCTCGCTAAAAAATTGGGTTACGGTGTGAGCTTTTCTCCGCTCTGTTGTTCACTTTCATACCTCGACGTTAAGCTTAAATGATAAAAGGCGCAATCATAGAGTTAAGAATTGAAAGGCAGGGTTATATGATATGCCTAAACCGAAAGTTAAGGTCATCGTGAACGGCTACGGCGTCATAGGGAAAAGGGTCGCCGATGCTGTGGCGTTACAGGACGATATGGACCTTGTAGGGATAGCTGACGTAGTCGGCGACTGGCGCGTAAAGATGGCTCAGAACAAGGGATACAGGGTATATTCCAGTTTATCTGACCCAAAGACCACTGAATCGATGAAAAAGGCCGGGATCGAGGTCTCTGGAACCCTGGAGGAACTACTTAAAGATGGAGCGGTCGATGTGGTAGTGGACTGTGCACCTGGGGGCCTTGGCTTAAAGAACAAGGAAGCGATCTACGATAAATATGACGCAAAGGCGCTGTTCGAGGGCGGCGAGAAACACGAGGTCGCTGGATTAAGCTTCGTTTGCCAGTGCAACTATGACGAGGCGCTCGACAAAGCCGAGAAGGGACAGAAGTATTGTAGGATCGTCTCATGCAACACGACCGCTGGGTGCCGGATCTTCCACGCGATATACTCCAACTTCAAGGTATCTAAGGCGCGCATGTTCCTCGTACGCCGTGCAACGGATCCGGTGAAGGGGGACAAGAAGGGGATAATGAACACTGTGGTGCCCGCGCATCTACCAAGCCACCACGCACCAGACGTGAAGACGGTTATACACGATGCGATACCAGACCTATACAGCATCGCTGTGAAGGCATCGCACACGATGTACCACTTTCACTTCTACGACATAGAGCTGAAGCAAAGCGTAGAACCAGAGGATGTTATCGAGGCCCTGAGAAGGGAGCCAAGGATATGCTTCGTGAAGGCCGAAGACGGGGTCATAGGCCTCGGGTCGATCATCGAGATCAGCAGGGACATAGGCCTTCCGAGAGGCGATATATACGTGGTCCCTGTATGGGAGGACTTCATCAAAGTGATCGGAGGGAACGAACTCCTCATATCGGCCGCTGTCCCAAACGAAAACGACGTCGTGCCCGAAAACGTTGACGCCATCAGGGCCTTGATGATGACTGAGACGGATTGGAGGAGGAGCTTAGAAAAAACCGATAAGGCCCTTAGGGTTCCAAGGGTCCTCTATTAACTCCCATCAACTATGGGGATCCCTAAAAGAGGAAAAGGTACCATGAGCCGATTCCTAACTCTCGATGATTTTAACTTCAAAGACAAGGTGGTCTTAGTTAGGGTGGACTTCAACTCCCCATTAGATCCGAAAACAAAGGAGATCTTAGACGACACGAGAATCCGCAGACACGGGAGGACAACTATAAGAGAGCTGTCTGAGGGGGGTGCAAAGGTCGTGATCCTGGCCCACCAAGGTAGGCCAGGAGAACCGGACTTCACGACCTTAAAAAAGCACTCAGAAGTCTTGGGGAGGGTCCTGAACAAGAGGGTGAAATACGTAGATAGCATCTTCGACGAAAGAGCGAGGGACGCCGTCAAGGGGCTCAAATCCGGAGAGATACTCGTCCTAGAAAACGTGAGGATGTTTCCAGAAGAGATGGTGAAGAAAAAGCCTGAGGAGCACGCTGAGTCAGAACTCGTCAAAAACTTGGCCCCTCTAGCGGACATCTACGTTAATGATGCCTTTGCGGCCGCTCACAGATCCCACGCCTCCCTTGTCGGGTTCCCAGCGGTCCTACCGACAGCCGCTGGCAGGGTGATGGAGGCCGAGCTGAAAGCCCTGAGCAAGGTCACGGGAGAGACAGAGAAACCGTGCGTTTACATCTTAGGCGGGGCGAAGGCCGAGGACTCAGCCGCGATCTCAGAGCACGTCTTAACCACAGGCACCGCAACCTCCGTATTGACCGGTGGTGTTGTCGCCAACCTCTTCCTCTACGCCAAGGGGTACGATTTAGGCAAGCCAAACGTGACGTACCTGGAGGGCAAGGGCTTCACACAACTTGTACCAAAGATTAAGGCCCTGTTTGAGAGGTTCGACGATAAGATACTTGTCCCAGAGGATCTGGCAATCGAGGTCGAGGGCAAGAGGAAGGAGATATCTACATCCGACCTCCCGACAGAGCATCCGATCTACGATATAGGTCCTAAGACCGTGGAGAAATACGCTTCTATCATAAAAAACGCAAAGACGATCGTTCTAAACGGTCCGGTCGGGGTCTTTGAGAACGACGAGTTCCTAAGCGGGACCAAAGGCGTGTTCGAGGCCGTGGCGAGGAGCAAGGCCTACTCGGTCGCAGGTGGAGGCCACACTGTGGCCGCGATCAAAAAGCTCGGGGTAGAAGGCGGCATATCTTACATAAGCACCGGAGGTGGAGCCCTGATGAGATACCTCATGGGCAAAAAGCTACCCGTCATAGAGGCGCTGGAGAAGGCATACAAAAGAAGAACTTAATTTGCATTTTTTCTCATCTTCTCGCTTTTACCGACGGCCTAAGATGATAGCAAATTTATACTCATACAAGCCCGGGCAGAAAATGCTGGAGGTTAGCTGCAGTCCCGGCTTTTTCACGATTCCAGCGGCAAAGATAATGGAGAAAAAGAAAGGTGTATACGCTAGATGTTAATCCAGTAGCAGTTGAGATCATGCGACGTAAAATCAAGGAGAAGGGTCTAAAGAACCCTGGTTATGCTTACAGATGCTAGCGAAACAGGTTTGTCAGACAAGAGCGTTGACGTAGCCTTTCTCTTTAGTGTCGTCCACGCGTTGGGTGACGTGGATACGGTTATGTGGGAGATGCATCATGTTCTAAAGACAAAAGGAGCTTTATCTATTCAGAGGTCATGGTGGTCAGAAAAAGAAACTGTTGGACGCTGTGACCAAGAATGGCTTGTTTTCCTTCAAAGAGAAAACCAGTAGAAGTGTTTAAATTCGACAAGAGTCAGAAAACTTTGGTATATTGAAGGATTCGGTGGAAAAGAAAATTCCGCTCACGTGATGCGAATACACATGCAAACCGTGATGAAAATGAAAAGAAGAAAACATCGGCGCGGTGATTTCCAAGAATATATTCTGATGGCTTTACTGAAGGAGGGACCGTTGAGTTTAA
>CAZTBK010000068.1:0-4331 GCA_964611975.1 uncultured Candidatus Bathyarchaeia archaeon
GCGTTGGAGAGAGGAGCGGAGCTCCCTAAAATGCCGTCGCTTCCTGGGAATGGGTTTTCCTTTAACCTTGAAGCCGTTGGAGGCAACGAGGAGGTTATTCATGCCGATGTCGACACCGACGGGGTTACTTCCTTTAGGTTCTGGAACCTGCTTTTTGATGGTGATGTGAAGGAAGAATTTCTTATCCCTGTAAACCAAGACTGCGTGGGTAGGCTTAGCGTCTTCGAGAAGCTCTCTCTGGTAATCTCCTATGCCAAGCGGAGGCTTAACTCTCTTCTGGACGGTCGAGACGGAAGCGTAGATTCCGTCAGGCTTGTAGATAAGCCTGAAGAGCCTCTCGTCCAAGTCCATAGAAAGCTTCGTGAACTTCAGGAGTTCATCTCTTCTCTGCTTGTAGGCTTTAGCCACTCTGTCTCTCGCCCTTATGGCGAGGTTCGCTGGAAGGTTAAACTTCCTGCGGGTTTCTCGGTAAACCATGTGGTGGAGAGCGACTGGATTGAACACTCGCCTTTCAAAGGTTACCTTAGAGATGTAGTTGCAGGCGTCTCTGAAAGCCTTAACTGTGCTAAGCAACTTCTCAAAATCTTCAACAGGCGGTTTAAGTTTGCAGACAACTGTCTTGGAGAGCTCCATTTCAAAAAGGCATACATGTTAATCAGATATTTAATGGTTCCCCGATTCCTCCCCGCCCTCTCGGACTGGGTCTCCTCGGAGGCATTTAGATGAAGAAGATAAGTATGTGCAGCACGACTGTGAAGGGGATGAGGACCCGTTGTTGGGAATACGAGGACCGCTACCGATGGCCCACCACCTCAACGGGGACCCTGAAGCGCGGCCTCCCCCTAAGCTTCCCCATTAATCTCTCACCTGTCTCAGTGTTAGCCAGACCGCCTCTAGAGTTTTCTTTGTACATCCTCTTCATGTTCCTCCCGACCTCATCCATGGCATCGATCACCTCATCGGCCGGGATTACGCTCTTAATGCCAGCCAAGGACATCTCAGCTGCTAGAAGCGCAACTGTAGCATATACGGCGTTTCTCTTGACGCACGGCACTTCGACCAGCCCACATACCGGATCGCAAACCAAGCCCAGGGAATTCTTCAACGCGAGGGCCGAAGCATTCATCACTTGCTCAGGAGAGCCCCCACGCAACTCCGTTATGGCCGCGGCAGCCATGGCCGACGAAGTTCCGCATTCAGCTTGGCAACCGTGGCTGGAGGCAGAGGTTAACCCCCTATTTGAAAAGACGAGGCCTATGCCACCAGCGGTGAAAAGAGACCTGACCACGTCGTCCTCTGAAATCTGTTCCCCATGATCGATCATCTCGTCATATACCGCCTTGAGGACTGCTGGAAGTATACCTGATGACCCCGCAGTGGGGGCGCTTACAATCAGACCCCCCATCGATACGTTGACCGCCATCACGGCCATGGCATACTTAGCGACGTTCACGAGGAGCTTATTTAGGCACCTCCCTTCATCGATAAACCTCTGCAGCCTAATCGCCTCATCCCCAGTGAGCAAACCACGAAAGCCACCTCTCAGCCCCATCTGGATCGAGGCCATCATGATCCCCCAGTTATCCCGCATGAGGTCCATGACCTCCTCCTCTTCCTCTAGCAAAAGCTCGGCCTCTCGTTCAATCACGACCGCGTGGATGCTCCCTTCCTTTCTCGCAAGCTCCTCTAACTCTTCCAGCTTCTTAAAACCGTATTTCCTCACCCTACCTCTGACAGGCACGAACTCTAGGTTGGGCAAAACAGGCTTTGGATCTACATCGATTATATCTACGTTTCCGCCCCCGATGGACTCAGCCTCAACCGTTAACTTCTTACCTCGCTCGTCTTCCATGGTCAACTCGATGCCAAGCCCCCTTATCCTTCGCCCCTTGACATCGGAGAAATAAGTTCGCCTCGGGTCCTCGATGTATCGAAATGAGATGTTCTCCGCTCTCTCGCCGTTCACCTCGACCTTTTCTCCATCTATCCTCACATCCCTAATCCTCTTAAGAGCCTCCTTATCGTAAGGGCAGATCCCGAGCAGGCCACCGACTATGGCGCGGTAGCTCTCGTGACCTCTACAAGCCCCCGCGGAATGACCTAAGAAGCTCACCCTCACTTTTACGTGCCCATGGGGCTCGCCGAACTTCTCCCTATACACGCGATGCGCGTAATAACCAACTCGCAAGGGCGCGTACGTGTGCGAGCTCGACGGGCCTATTATGGGCCTTAACACGTTGTTAAAGACGCTCAAGGCTTCTGACTTATCCCCCGATAACCTTCATACCCCCCATATACGGCTGAAGGACCTTAGGAACTCTTATTGAGCCGTCCTCCTGCTGGTAGTTCTCAAGTATGGCGACCATCGTCCTCTGCGTGGCTACAAGGGTGCTATTGAGCGTATGAACGTAACTCGCTTTTGCCCCAGGCTTCTCCCTATACCTTATGTTAAGCCTCCTCGCCTGATAGTCCGTGCAATTACTGCACGAAACGACCTCCCTATACCTCCCCTGTGAGGGCATCCACGCTTCTAGATCGTACTTCTTGGCGGCCACGGTCCCTATGTCGCCAGTGCATATGTTCACGATCCTGTATGGTATCTCCAGTTTTTGGAAGAACTCCTCAGCGTTCCTGATCAGCTCTTCATGCATCCTTCTCGAGTTCTCAGGCCTGCAGAAGACAAACTGCTCGACCTTATCGAATTGATGCACGCGGAAGATCCCCTTCGTGTCCTTACCGTGCGCACCAGCCTCCTTCCTGAAGCAAGGACTGACGCCAGCGTACTTTATGGGGAGGAGCCTCCCATCAAGGACCTCATCCATGTGCATGGAAGCCAGGGGATGCTCAGATGTGGCGATCAGGTAGAGGTCCTCGCCCTCAATCTTGTAAAGGACGTCCTCAAAATCGGACAGGGCGGTAACGCCTTCATATGGTTTACGCCTGATCATAAACGGAGGCTCGACCAGGGTGAAACCCCTCTCCTTTAGAAAGTCTAGGCCGAACTTTATCAGCGCTATGTTAAGGATGACCAGCTCGTCCCTTAGGTAGTAGAACCTCGCGCCTGAAACTTTAGCTGCCCTCTCCAATTCGACCAAATTGAGCCCCCGCATGAGTTCGATGTGGTCCCTTGGCTTAAAATTGAACTTCGGTATCTCGCCCCAAGACCTGATCTCGACGTTCTCGGTCTCGTCCTTCCCTATGGGCACGGACTCATCTAAGATGTTTGGCAACCTCATGAGGAAGTAGTTCACCTTGTCTACGTATCCCTTCCTCTTCCTCTCTAGCTCCTCGATCTCCATCTTAACCGCCGAGATCTCCTCGATCTCCTTCGTTGCATCCCTCCCGTTCTTCTTTAGCATGGCCACTTTCCTAGAGATGACGTTCCTCTTATGTCTCAGGTCATCGATCCTCTTCCTCAACTCCCTGCTCATTTTATCGTATCTCAGAAGTTCATCAACCCACTTGATCTTCTCAACATCCCCCCTCTTCATCAAGTCCTTCTTTACGATCTCTGGGCTCTTACGGATCAAATTTTTATCCAGCATTTTCCCCACTCATCTCCAAAGTTGGACAAATGTCAGGATACCTTCGGATCCTGAAACGCCCTTAGCCTACAGGCCCTTATCATTTAAGACTATTCACCCTCGATAGAGATTTTTGGCATCAGATCAACCATTACAAAAGAAGATTTAATATATTTTAACTACGCCGGCTGGAAGCCCCCTTGCGAAAGCTGATGGTGGTTCACGGATAATGCCTCATTTGAAGGGACTGCGACCTGTAGTGACCGGGGATCAGTGAAATCACCCCCTACTAAGATCGCCCAGCGATGACCAACGATCCACTCAATCAATGTAAGACCTAGATTTGATAGGTTTCAAACTCTCCTAATTCTTTAATGCTTAAAATGTTAAAGTACTCAATCAGAAAAAGGAAGGGGGACGGAAAGTGACCGAGGGGAGGCCGACGATTGTTCTAGCTTCTGGCGTATTCGACCTGATTCATTATGCTCACGTAAGGTACCTCGAAGAGGCGAAGAGGCGAGGGGGGCCGAACGCGAAGTTGATCGTCGTTGTCGCCAGAGACAGCACAGTTGAAAAGTTGAAGGGCAGAAGGCCTGTGATACCTGAAGACCAGAGGAGGGCCATCGTGGAGGCGCTTAAGCCCGTAGATGTCGCCATACTCGGCTATGAAGATTTCAGGATATGGGACGTGATCGAAAAGGTCAACCCGGATATAATAGCCATCGGCTACGATCAGAAGTCCATCGAGGAGGCCATCAGAAGGGAGGCCTTAAAGAGAGGGAGCAAAGTGAAGATCGTCAAGATTAG
>CAZTBK010000069.1:0-4282 GCA_964611975.1 uncultured Candidatus Bathyarchaeia archaeon
TAGATGTATTCCCTAGGCCTCAGAGGAATCCTAAGTCTGTCATCCATGATCTTAAACCCCTGATCCCCTATCTTGGCGATCAGCCTCCTAGCTCTAGGAGCCCTAACATTCAGGCTCCTCCTCTTAGCCCTTCGATGATTCTTGAGGATGGCTGTGGCGATCTCCACCGCTGATAGTGCATACCAGCTGTGGTACCCATATTGCGTCAGTCCGTGATAGACCTCTTTGGTAAGCCTGAACCTAGAGGTGATGTTTCTCTCTAGACCTACACGAATACAGTAGTTAACCATATCTCTGAACGCCTCAAGAAGCCTGATAACATCTTCAGAGGGCTGATAGGGTATGGAGATACACTTCAACGCCTTGACCGCTTCCACTCGCTTAACACCATCCTGAGAACCTTATCCATGCTCCTAGCTCTGAAGTCAGCCTTAAGTCTCAAGAGTTCAGCCCAAACCCCGTCGGAAACCCTAATGGTCTTCATCATAATAGTGTAAAAATATACATATATATAAATGTATCAACCGAATGTTATGGTCGCTCCCATCAACCGAAAATGTTACAGAACCATAGCTCGAAACATTTTTAAGCTTAAAGTGCTCTAAATTTTAACAGTTGTTTTTAGTGAACGGGTTTAACTTTCAGACTTCCCATCTTCCGGTTCTCGCAACCCTTCGTGCAATGGTTGACGCACAGTTGGAGCCAATAAAGATCGATGAACTCATGAGGGGCACGACCACTATAGGTGTCGTTTGCCGAGAAGGCGTAGTCTTAGCAACAGACACTAGGGTGACCATGGGGACGTTCGTAGCAAGCAAGAGAGGGAAAAAGGTGTTTAAAATCGATGATCACCTAGCCATGACCATAGCTGGCGTTGTCGCTGAAGCACAGAATGTAGTCGATATACTAAAGGCCAATGCGCGCCTGTTCCGGCTGGATAAAGGGAGGCCCATGGCCGTTAATGTCGCCGCAAGGCTGGTAGCGAACATATTATTTTCTTCGCGCGCCTTTCCACTGGCCATGCAGGCGATCATAGGGGGCATAGATGAGACAGGGGCCCATATCTATGCCTTAGACCCCTTCGGCAGCGTGACCGAAGAAACATACGTCTCAACTGGATCCGGCTCACCGATCGCTTACGGGATCTTAGAAGCAGAGTATAGGAAGGACATGCCCATCTCAGAGGGCATTTCTATGGTGGTCCGAGCCGTGAGCGCATCCATGAAGAGGGATGCGGGGAGCGGGGATAGCTTCGACGTCGCCGTTGTGACGAAGAAGGGCTACCATGAGCTGAGCGAAGAGGAAAAGAAGAAGGCCATCGAACCTAAGGCCTAAACCTTCCATGCCATAGGAGAAAAGGGAGTTGTCTCCTCTTAACGAGCTACAAGTGAAGATAAGGGAAGTACTTTTTGAGCGCATCCCGAGGGAAGCTGAGATAAGCCGCATAGAGTTTGAGGGGCCTAACATAGCCGTCTACACGAAAAGGCCTGAGATCTTGATCCAACAAAATTATGTAATAGCGGATATAGTCAATATCCTCCATAAGAGGGTGGTTATCCGCTCAGATCCTTCTGTACGCCTTCCAGAGAAAGACAGCTTAAAGGAAATTCGTAGGATAATACCTGATGAAGCCGATGTCACGAACGTAATGTTTGATCCTACGGTTGGAGAAGCGATAATAGAGGCCAGGAAGCCTGAACTCGTCATCGGAAAAGATGGTATGAAGCTGGAGGAGATAATCGAGTCAACAAAATGGATGCTCAGAGTCTTGAGGAGCCCACCAATCCCATCAAAGACCATCGCAAACATAAGGCACCTGATGTGCTCCGAGAGCAAGAGCAGGGGAGAGATTCTCAGGAAAGTTGGAGAAAGGATATTTCGCCCAAACATCTTCAAGACGACCGGCGTGAGGGTGACCGCACTAGGGGGGTCTCAGGAGGTAGGAAGGTCAGCGATACTCGTCCAGACCGATGAAAGCATGGTGCTCCTGGATTGTGGGATAAAACCTGGGTTCGCCGATCCTAATCAGGCCTATCCGAGGTTGAACGTTGGCGAATTCGACCTTGAACTCATAGATGCCGTTGTCATTTCGCACGCGCACCTAGATCACTCGGGTTTTCTCCCATTTTTATACAAGTATGGTTATGATGGCCCGGTTTACTGCTCAGAACCCACAGCCAGTCTGATGACCTTGCTGCAACTCGATAACCTGGATGTCCTAAACAGGGAGGGGCTCCCAACGCCATACGACCAGAAGGACGTTAGGAAGGCTGTTCTTCACACCATACCCCTGAAGTATGGCGTTGTAACAGACATAGCCCCAAACATCCGATTAACGCTCCATAACGCCGGTCATATCTTGGGGTCCTCGATCATACATCTCCATATAGGTGAAGGCGTACACAACATCGTCTACACTGGGGACTTTAAGTTTGGTCGGACCATGTTGCTTGATCCAGCTGAGACTAAGTTTCCAAGGGTTGAAACGCTGATAATTGAGAGCACCTATGGTTCAGCTGAGGACGTCATGCCTCCGAGAAAGGAGGCAGAGGAGCGCTTAGTCTCGGTCATAAACGAGACGATAGAGAAGGGAGGGAAGATCCTCATGCCCGTCCCGGCAGTCGGCAGGTCGCAGGAGATGATGCTCGTATTGGATAGATACATGGGGCAAGGATTGCTTAAAGAGGTGCCGGTTTACATCGATGGGATGATAAGGGAGGCGACGGCGATACATACAGCACATCCTGAATATCTGGATAAGAGGGTCAGAGGCCAGATCCTGCATCAGGGAGAGAACCCATTCCAATCAGATTATTTCACCATAGTCGACCATCCTGAGGATAGGCCAAGCATAATTGAGGGCGAACCGTGCGTGATCCTGGCCACATCTGGGATGCTGGAGGGAGGGCCTTCCGTGGAGTACTTCAAGAGCCTGGCCCCGGATGAGGAGAATTCGATAGTCTTCGTCAGTTATCAGATCGATGGGACGCTGGGCTCTAAGGTGATGAGGGGGGCTCATGAGATCCAGTTGCTGGACTCCGATGGGAAGATAAGGGTTTTTAAAGTTAAGTCGAGGGTAGAATCAATAGTCGGTTTTTCTGGGCACTCAGATAGGAACCAGATCATAAGGTATGTTGGGAGGGTATATCCAAGACCGGAGCGCGTGATCGTCAATCATGGCGAGAGGGCCAAATGCCTGGACGTTGCGAGCTCGCTCCGCAAGATTTACAAGGTGGATGCACGCGCGCCGAGAAACCTAGAGACGATCAGGCTAGAGTGATATCCTCCCTATCCCTGATGATCAGAGATCTTTTGACTATTTTCCAAACGTCATCCCCGATGAAGTGCAGGTTTTTCACCATTTTCCCGTGCCTCTTCTCCCTGAATGTATTCGAATCGTATAGGCTCCTCCCTATGGCTATAGCCTTACGGTGCCTCTCATCCCTGACGACGACTATGTTTCCTGCGGTGAACTCTCCATCGATGCCGACTATGCCTGGAGCCATGACGTCTGCTCCGTTGCATATGTACGGGATGGCCCCCATGTCGACTATTACTGATGGGAAGAGGCCCAGGGCCTCCTCGTCAAGTAAAGCAGGAAGGACACAATCCCTTATTTTAATCAAGATCGGTTTATCGCCCAAGATGAAGATCCTCTCAGTCGATGATGGCTCTATCACTTCGAGGCCCTTAACGCGGGAGATCTTTTCCTGGACGCTTTTTCTGAGCACACCTGATAAACTTCCGAGCAGCTCATTTGCTTCCCTCTTACTTAAGCGATGCCTCCTTATCGACTTCAAAGATGCCCCCATGTGAGACTTTAAATCAAAACTTTTAAATTATTATTATAGTTCTTAAAGGTTCATTGTCAGTGTGGTTTGCGTTGTCTGAGATGATAGCGGAGACCCTTGAGAGGAGCATCGGGAAGGTCGTCCTCGTGAAGTTAAGAGGTGGGATGAGCTTAAGGGGCAAGCTTGAGGGGTTCGATCAGCATATGAATCTGGTTTTGGGGGACGCTGAGGACATCTCAAATTCCGATGACGTGAAGAAGTTGGGGACCATAATTCTGAGGGGGGACAATGTCGTCATTGTCTCACCCCCTCCATCATGACCATGTAACACATGCGTTCCCTTTACTAAAGATTTATTTAAGTCGCCTTGTTCTTTGATTATATGTTGGGCCGGTAGCTCAGCCTGGTATACCCTCTTGGGCCGAGGAGCGCTGCGTTGGCATCGCAGAGGCCCCGGGTTCGAATCCCGGCCGGTCCACTCCAATTTGAGG
>CAZTBK010000070.1:0-4218 GCA_964611975.1 uncultured Candidatus Bathyarchaeia archaeon
CCCTCCTCAGGGGTGGGTAGCTCACGTCCTCTCTAGCAACTTTATATGTCCATTGCTCTGGACGTTCCTAGCGATTTTACGACAAAAACGTTGAGGGTTAAGGGATGCCCCAGCGGGCGGTAGTTAGCCCACTGACAGGCGTCTAATAAGGCTCAGTAAACATAAGCTATCAGCTGCCCTCCAACCTTCTCGCTCTTTGCTTCTTTATGCGACAGCAAGCCCCTCGATGTTGAGACGATCAGTATGCCCACGTCCTTTGAGGGTAAGAACTGCTTTTCCCACGCCTCAAGATTTTTGACCTTTACGTAATATCTAGGCTTGATAGCACCGCATTTGTTCACCCTCCCAAGCAGCTGGACCTTAAACTTCCCAGATCTGCCATCATCTATAAATTCGAACTGCCCGATGTACCCATTTTTCTGCATTAGCCTCAAGACACGTCCTATCATTTTTGAGGCTGGGCTGATTACGCACTCCCCTTTATTTCTCATCTCATTGTTCATGATCGTCGTGAGCGCGTTTGATAGAGGATCGTTAACGCCCGTCCTTCCTCCCTCCTTAAGAATATTTCTTAAACCCCAGCTTCTCAGCTACTTCCCTAAAGCATCGGCGGCACAAGTTTAACCCGTAGGACCTTATGATTGGTCCGTAAGCTCCGCACCTCCTACACCGCCTGCTCCCCTTCCCGTACTTCCTCTTCTTCGACGCCTCATCAGCCATCAGGACCCACTCCTTGAATCGCTGACCCCTTTGGCTTTCCTACCGCATAGTCCTATATAACGTTAACGCCTACGCTATTTTTTTGTGATATGCTCCTGAATCTTTTCCCTTAGAATCTCGTTCGCCAATCTTGCGTCCGCTTTCCCTCTAACCTGCTTCATGATCAGACCCATCAGTGGGTTCGCTGCCCCTTCTCCGTATCTCATGACCAGCTCCATGTTTTCCTCCACGACTTTGCACACTATCTCCTCTAGCTGATCCCTCGTGATCATCTTTAAGCCTAAATCCCTTACGGCATCTTCTGCGGTAGCCCCCTCATGATCCGCCAGCCACGCCCATATTTTCGGGATGGCCTCCTTAGCGGTCTCCCCCCTGTCCACGAGTTTAAAGGCGTCCTCAATCTGCCTTTCAGTGAGCCTCTCAACATGGACGCCCTCCCTCCTGAGTTTTTTCAAGGTCTCTGTCAGCATGGCTGCCATGAAGGAGGGCGGAAGGCTCAATTCTCTAACTATCCTCTCGAATAAGCGTGCGTAGCCTGAATCCGTCAGTTGCACCGCCAGCTTCCTGTTGACCTTGTACTCCCTCATAAGACGCAGGACCTTCCTGTCAGGCATCTCAGGTAGGCGCGATTTAATTTTCAATATACGCTCTTCAGCGATTGGAACGGGGGGGATGTCGGTCTCAGGGTACATCCTCGCTGCGCCTGGCCTTGGTCTGGAATAGTGGGTCGTCCCGTCGGGGTAAGCCCCCCTAGTTTCGCTCTGAACCCCTCTGATCGCCATCCTCGCCCTCTCCACCACGGCATCCAAGGCCTCTCTGGCTTTTTCTGGTTTATCAGCGACTATCACGATGGCGTCCATCTCATCAGCTTGAAGGGCGTCCCTCAGGCTTTTAACTTCATCCTCTGTTATGCCAAAACCAGGCAGCTCATCCGTGTGGAAGATCCCGCTCACTCCCCCCCAGAATTTTGCGTAATCCGCGATCTCTGTCCCAAACCTTACATTCGGCTCAAGCTCTACTTTTAGCAAGCCTCCAAATTTTGGTAAGTTAACTGCTAAGACTACCCCTCCCTCGCCCTCTTTGATAGCACTCCTTATGATTTTACACTTAGTTTTCCTAAAGACCTCGGTCACGTCTGAGAAGCCCTTTCTAATTTCCTCCTCTTTCGCCCCCCTCTTTATCAGCTCATCACGGATCCTTATGAGGCCCAGCTGCCTCCTAACTTCGTATTCTATGACCTTCGGGACGATCCCCAACTCTTGAACCCCCTTCACCTCCACAAGTGCGCCTCCCCGTACGGATATGTTGAGGTCTTGTCGGATCGTCCCGATCCCACGTTTAACCCTTCCGGTCGCCCTCAGCACCCTTCCAAGGGCTAAGGCAACCTCACCAGCCTCTTCAGGAGAGGATATCGTCGGTGCCGTGGCCAACTCAACGAGGGGTATGCACAGCCTATCAAGCCTATAACGCGTGGTCAACCCTTCTTCTCCTACCTTTCTTGCAGCGTCCTCTTCGAGGCATATCGTCTGTATCGGGATCCTCTTTCCCTTGACTTCTATCCCCCCGCCGAGGGCCACTATGCACGTTCTTTGAAAGCCCGTCGTGTTCGACCCGTCGATCACGATTTTCCTCATGACGTGAATCTCGTCGACCGGTCTAGAGTCGAGCATCAGCGCTACGGTTAAGCATATGTCCACAGCCTCCATGTTGAGCGCGTGAGGAGGCTCCTCATCTAGCTCGACCAGGCAGCTGGTGAGGTTGTCCGCCTCGTAAAGGAAGCCCCTGCCCCTCTTAAATTCAAAGGCAGCTGCAGCATCGACCTCGCCCAACTCGCTCTGCGTTGGCCTGAGTCTTCGGTAGAATTTTATTTCAGGCTCTATAGTAGAGAGCTGGGGCTTACATGAACAGAAGAGCTTATGAGCTGTGTCCAACTGCTGATGGATCGCTCGACCGCGCCTCATCCTGAGCGCAGTTCTCGAGTCCTACCTTCAAACCTATCTTTTCATAGTCGATAGGGTCCTTCACAACCCCGCCACCTCTGACGCTTCAATGCGTGTTTTTATCCGTTTCCATATGGGCTAAAAAGAGCCCTTTAATTGCGAAACACATGTCATATGTGGTCATGATCACTAGAAATAGGTTTTCGGTGAGATCTCCCCAGCTATGTTCTTTAAGATGAGTTCCTTCGCTTCTTCTGGATCCTTTGTTTGGCCGAAAACCCACATCGCCTTGACGAGGGCCGTTTCTGGCAACATATCCCCGAGGGGTATGACGCCTATAGCCTGCAAATCCCTCCCCGTGTCGTATACGTTCATGTTCACTCGACCCCAGATGCACTGAGACGTCATGCCGACTATCAGGTCATTCTCGATCGCATCCCTCAGGTGTTTGTACAAGCTTGATCCCACGTGACCTAGACCTGTCCCTTCCAGGATTATCCCGTAGTAGCCCTCATTCACGTACCAATCCACTATCCTTGGGTTAAGACCTGGGTGAAACTTTATCAGGGCGACCCTTTCCTCGAATTTCGGCCTTAACACAAGCTTCCTCCTCCTATCCCTTTTCCTGTAGCTCCTCATCAACATCGTGATCTCGTCTGCTTCGACCCTAGCTATGGGAGGGACGTTTATCGACTTAAACGCGTCTCTCCTGCTTGTGTGACATTTCCTAACCTTTGTCCCACGATGTATAACCGTCGCCTTATCTGATGTTGTCTCGTGCATTGCCACAGCCACTTCTGCAAATGGGGCCCTCCCTGCGGCGTAAACCGCGTTTATCAGATTCATGGCCGCATCTGAGCTTGGGCGATCTGACGACCGCTGAGAGCCCACGAGGATTATAGGGACCGGTGGATCTTGCACCGCAAAGCTCAGCGCCGCCGCCGTGTAGGCCATAGTATCGGTCCCATGGCAAATTACGATCCCGTCCACTCCAGATCTGATGCGCCTTGCTATCGACCTCGCCAACTTGGTCCAATGCGGGGCATGAATATTTTCGCTGTACAGGCTGAACAGAACTTCCACTTCGACGTTGGCCCTCTCTGAGACCTCCGGGATCACCGCATAAAGGTCCCTCGCCGTTATAGCCGGATGGACGGCCCCCGTCCTGTAATCTATCCGACTAGCGATCGTCCCGCCCGTGCTCAGGATGGCCACTCTTGGCAGGGCTGGGTCCCCCTTCGGTGCTGGCGGAAGTTTAAATGACGGCCTCGCCCCAGTCCTTATCCTTTTAACCTTCGTTCCTGGGGTTATCCTTACCCCTATGTTGTAGCCGTTCTTGAGCTTGATCACGATGTGCTTGTCATCTGCCAACTCATATCTCGGCATCAGTATCCCCTCATAGCTCTCCCCATCCCTTACGATTTTGATGACGTCACCAACCTGAGCGTTCGCCCCTTCTAGGATTTTCAGGGCATCGCCCTTATATCCGACCAGTTTTTCCATCGTTTCAGACCAACTTTTGTGAGATCCTTTCTATTGTAATCGGGAAAGCACTTGG
>CAZTBK010000071.1:0-4216 GCA_964611975.1 uncultured Candidatus Bathyarchaeia archaeon
AGATAAAGTAATTCTAAGTATTATCTCCTACTTCTTGCGCGCATTTCTCTAAGTTTTTCCCTTATGACCTTATTTGCGAGTTGCGGGTCAGCTCTCCCGTTCGTGAGGGCCATTAGCTGACCGATGAGATAATGTACGGCCTTTTCATCCTTGAGGGCGTCCAGGACGGCCTTCCTGTTCTCCCTAAAGACCCTCTCGGTCAGCTCTTCCAGCTCTCCTTCGGACGAGATTAAGAAGAGCCCCTCCTCTCTGACTATCTCGATTGGATCCCTTCCTGTTTTAATGACCTCTGGTAAGACTCTCTTAGCGATCTTCCCGCTTATCACGCCTTCGTCTATCAGCCTGATCATGTCCGCTAGGTGCTTCGGCGTTATTTTCGACTCGCTTATCTCTATGCCCTCCTCGTACAAGCGCCTAAGGAGGTCGCCCATCATCCAGTTGCTGATCTCCTTAGGCTTATTGTAGATCTTCACGCACCTTTCGAAGAAGTCGGCTAGGTCCTTATCGCTGGTGAGGACCCCCGCATCATATGGAGGCAGCTTGTACTGCTCGATAAACCTCTCTCCCCTCGCGTCTGGTAGTTCAGGCATTCTTTCCCTTATTTTACTGATGTACTCCTCTGAGATCACTATAGGCATGAGGTCTGGCTCTGGGAAGTATCTATAGTCCTCTTCCTTCTCTTTCCCGCGGAGGGCCACCGTTACCCTCCGATCCTCGTCCCAGTGCCTTGTTTTCCTTTTGACTTCTATGCCCTTTAAGATCATGGACCTCTGGCGCATTATCTCGAATTTTAAGGCCCTCTCAACTTCCTTATATGAGGATATGTTCTTAATCTCTACCCTTTTACCCCCCTCAAGTGAGATGTTCGCATCGCATCTTATGGCTCCGCTCAACTTGCCGTCGCACACGCCAAGGTGCTCTAGGATGGACCTCAGCTTCGTGAGGAATGCCCGAGCCTCATCAGGGGATTCCAGATCAGGCTCCGTCACCACCTCAAGGAGCGCTATCCCAGAACGGTTGTAGTCCACAAGCGTATAGGGCGACTTGTCTATCGCCCCTATGTGCACGAGCTTTGCTGTATCCTCCTCTAGCTGGACCCTCCTTATCCTGATCCTTTTCTCCTCATGTTTTACCTGTATCCTGACCTCCCCACCGACCGCTATGGGCGCTCCGCCAGCCTTGTCGTACTGAGAGATCTGAAAGTTTTTTGACATATCTGGATAATAGTAGTTCTTCCTGAAGAAGGTCGTCTTCCTAGATATCTTCGATCCTAAGGCCAACGCGACCATAACCGCATCCTTTACGGCCATCTCGTTCAGTACTGGAAGTGAGCCAGGTAACCCAAGGCAGACTGGACAGACGCACGTGTTGGGTGGGAGGCCTCTGTATTGGGAGGAACACCCACAGAAGAGCTTGGTCCTCAGGTTCGTGAGCTGGCAATGGACGGCCCGGCTACGCGATGGTTACGCGCGGCTTTCGAGTCCTATCCTCACGCCCGACTTCCTTTCACTTTCTATCTTTCTCGTAACCATTTTTCATACATCCGCCCTTTTCTTCCGCATAATTCTTCACATTTTCCTCATCGAGTTCCCTCGCCTTATTGCTGGTCTAAGAGTGAGTTAGGCCCTTCCTTTAAGCTTTCCGAGGTTAAAACTCTCTGTATTAGAGGAAAAGTTGCATGAATGATCCATAGCAGATCCTATGCTCTTTACTCTCCCATGACTTGGACGATTACCCTGCGCGTCCTAGGCCCGTCCAGTTCTATAAGTAGGATCGACTGCCACGTGCCTAGGGTTATCTTCCCCCCTCGCATCGGTATGCTCACATCGGGCTTCAGCATGCAGTTGATTATGTGGGCATGCGCGTTTTGCTCCCTGGACCACCCTGCGTACTTCGCGTTATGCCTGTAGTCTCCCTGAACCGGGACTAGGCGATCGAAGGTTGTGATTATGTCTTCCCATAGATCCCTATCGTGTTCGTTGATGGCGATGGCCGCTGTCGCGTGTGGTAAGTATACAGTTACCATTCCGTCTTTCAACCCGCTTTTCTTAATTACCTCGTTGACCTCATCAGTTAGGTCTATGATTTCAAGCCTCTTTGTCGTCGAGACCTGGAAGCTCCCATTATAGATTTTCATGTCTCCTTACCTCAACGCCTTGGGATCAGAGGGGTTTTGAGGAGGCTATTAAATGTTTGGCCTTTTCGTCCGATAGTTGGTGCTTTGTTCAAATGCATATGCAACATTTAGGACCTCGGCCTCGCCGAACGGCCTGCCTATGATCTGAAGGCCCACGGGCAGGCCCCTGATGAAGCCGCAAGGAACCGATATGGCGCAGCATCCTGCCAGGTTCACGGCCACCATGTTGACATTACATATATACAACGCCAGAGGATCTTTTATCCTCTCCCCGATCTCGAAGGGTGGAAAGGGCATGGTCGGTCCAACTAGAACGGTGAAATCTCTGAAGGCTCTGTTGAGGTCCCTCCTGATCAGGGTCCTCACCTTTAGGGCCTTTATATAATATTTATTATAGTAGCCTGCCGATAGGATAAATGTCCCCAATATTATTCTTCTCCTTACCTCCGGACCAAAACCCATCTCCCTGCCCCTCGAAAGGGCCTCGTCCCAGTTAAGCGAATCGTCCTCCACCCTGTAGCCATATCTGAGCCCATCATACCTGGCAAGGTTTGAGCTGGCCTCGGACATGGCGATCAGATAGTAGGCCGCCAGCGAGTACTTAATGCTCGGGATGGAGACCTCATCGTAGGATGCCCCCAGATCTTCTAGTCTGTGAACGGCATTCCATATCTTCTCCTTCACGTCCGCGCTCGTACCTTCACATAGGAAGTCCCTCACGACGCCTATTCTGATCCCTCTAAGGACGCCCCTTAGAGATCTGGTGTAGCCTCCTCGGCCCTTCACTGAAGCGCTATCCCTCTCATCGTATCCTGAGATCACATCCAACAGCAAGGCGCAGTCGCGCACATCACCTGCGATCGGGCCTATTTGCTCCAGACTGTTCGCGTGCGCTATCAGGCCGTATCTGCTCACGAGACCGTACGTCGGCTTCAACCCGACGACTGAGCAGAAGCTGGCAGGGCACCTGATCGACCCCCCGGCATCTGAGCCTAAGGCCAGGGCCGCCTCGTCGGCCGAGACAGCGGCGGCGCTACCACCAGAGGAGCCACCAGGGACCATCAGGGGGTTCCATGGGTTCCTCGTCGGTCCGAAGTAACTGGTCTCCGTCGTGGAGCCCATCGCAAACTCATCCATGTTCGTTTTTCCGATGATTATCCCATCCTCCCTCTTTATCCTCTCGATGACCGTCGCGTCATACGGTGGTACGAAGTCTTCGAGCATGCGCGATGAACAAGGAGGTCGCACCCCCTTCGGGCGCTTACTGACATCTATGGCGATGCAGACCCCGGCCAATCTTCCTAGGGGCTTGCCGCTTTTTGCTTTGGCATCTACCTCCACCGCTCTCTTCATCGCTAGGTCCTCCCTCAAGGTGACAAACGCGTGGATCGACTTTTCAACGTCCCTTATCCGGTCAAAAAACGACGAGACGCATTCAACTGCTGTCAGCTCCCCTCTTTTAATTCGTTCCACGATATCCTCGGCTGATAACTCGTATGGCTTCGTCAACTTAACCAACCTTAAACGATCCTTGGTGCCTTGAAGTAACCCCTTTCCTTCTTTGGGGCGTTCTTCAGGGCCTCACCTCTCGGTAGCGATGGCCTGACAACGTCCCTGCGAAATACATTGGTCAGATCTAGGACGTTATACGTCGGAGGCACGCCCTTCGTGTCAGCTTCATCGATTATCTTGAAGTAGTTCAAGATATCGTTGAGCTGTCCAGCGAAAAGCCTCTTCTCTTCCTCGGACAGCTCGATCCTAGATAGCCATGCCAGGTGCTCAACTTCTTCCTTGGAGATCAGTTTAAACTGCGACTTTTTCCTTTTCATGGGTTTATCTTCCTTGCGGTGCAGCACCGCTCTTGAGCATCACCTTAGGGGTCAGCGTCCCGTACCTAGAGTAATATTCGTCGCTCTGGGTTTAAGTTTATTTTTCTTGGAGCGCTTCGGGTCGGTTGAGAAGTGTCTTAGGGATTTGCCTTTGAGGAACCACCAGATAGGCTAAATACTACCCCCTTTTTGTCGATTACGCGCGTATATCTATTCCACATAAAGTTATTTTCTCTTACGTTTGGAATAC
>CAZTBK010000072.1:0-4193 GCA_964611975.1 uncultured Candidatus Bathyarchaeia archaeon
CTTTGACGTAGGATCGTGTGCCCATAGGATGCGGAGGGCAAACGCATAGATTTATTTAGCCTCCTTACTAAAGACCTCTCTTAGGAGGTGCTGCAAATGGTCCAGAAGGCGAGGATCCGACTGACCAGCACGGATAGGAACAAGCTGGACGAGCTATGTAGGGAACTGAGGGCTATAGCAGATAAGACAGGGGTGAAATTCTCTGGACCTATCCCCTTACCAACTAAGCGCCTTCGAGTTTCGACCAGAAAATCACCCTGTGGTGAGGGGACGAACACCTGGGACCATTATGAGATGAGGGTCCATAAGAGGCTGATCGAGATGGACGCGAACGAGCGTTGCATGAGGAGGGTCATGCGCTTAAGGGTCCCGGACAACGTCTTCATCGAGATAACGCTGGTTTAGGACGCGTTTATGCGCTCTCTTATTTTTCTGCTAAAGCTCAGCGAGAGCCACTAAACTTTAAGATCGCAGGCGATGGGAAGCGAGGACAGGGTGCAGGGCTCGCTTAAGGCGATGCACATGCCTTCGATCGCCTTTATGAGGCGGGTAATGCTTTGGCTATGCCCGTACGCAAAGAGTTGGAGATAAGGGGCAGAGCAGAGGCTCATAAGTTACGTCCTGAAGATGCGCGGCGAATAGGAGGCCCATCTAACAGAAATTACCTTATTCAAGTCGTACACATAGAGCAGGCATCTGTCCGGCCTCATCACTTAAAGATAGGCGCTCGACACAAGCTTTTTGGTTTGAACGAGATCGATGGATGCCCATATTCATGGAGTTTAGGAGAGTGGAGGATCTAAAGAGCTAGATATCACGCCATGTGATGAACGAATAGGTTCGAATCCGCGAGCCTCAAGAGAGATCCCTGCCTGGCGCCCATCAACTTCCCCGATCTTGACCTTAACTGGACCCACGAACCCTCTACCTCTCTGGCGATGATGACCCTCTCAGACTTCAGAACAATAGCATCTTGCTTAACTGAGAGCTATAACCGACCTTCACGAGGGCCGAGAGGCCCTCCTGATAGACGTAGGAACCGCCACTTTTCCTCTTCTCTCATAACCAGATAGTAGTTACTGAAAAAATAGCCATAAGGCATTCGATAAGGATCTGGCGCCGGGGAGGGGATTCGAACCCCTGAGATCCCGAAGGATCACAGGCTGACCAGGCTGGGGCACTCAAGGCCTGCGCCTCTCGAATTTACGACGCGTAAATTAATCCGGGCTCGGCCACCCCGGCAACCTAAGAGAAGGATCCGTAGGATAAATACTTTACCAGTCTTCGATGGACGTCGGATCACCTTCATAAAGTCTCGATTCGCCACCTTGACAGTGTGCATATAAAGCTTCGTCGTTTTTAGATATTACTTTAAAATATATGGCCGATTTGTAGTCAAGCCTGATGTTAAAAGGGGAGGATAAGGATGGTTTTTGTGTCACCAAAATTGGTTCAGCTTCATATGGCTGAGGGGAGGGTCGCTGAGGTGTACGACCTCCTAGAAGGAGATCCGGAGACTCAGACTTGCCTCAAGATGTCGAACATCATGGCCGTCAACAGGATGGGCTACAACGACCACGGCCCCGTCCATTCCAGGATCGTCGCCGGGAGCGCCTTAGAGATATTTCGTATCCTGCAAGATAAAGTAGAGATGTCCATCGTTAAGGATGGCGTAGGAACGATCGAGGACTCCAGGCTCGTCGTGCTCTGTGGGGCATATCTTCACGACATAGGGAACGCTGTGCATAGGATAGAACATCATATACATGGATGCGAGATCGCAAGGCCGATCCTTGATAGGCTCCTCCCGCAGATCTACCAACAGGATGCTGGGCGCATGATCAGGGTGAGGCAGGAGATCCTCCACTGCATATTCGCCCACGATGAGGAGGTTAAGTGCCTGAGCGTTGAGGCTGGCATAGTTAAGGTCGCGGATGGGACTGATATGGCTGAGGGGAGGGCTAGGATCCCGTACAAACTCGGGAAGGTCGACATACACTCCATGTCCGCGCTGGCGATAAGGAAGGTGGAGGTCGTAGAGGGGGACGAGAGGCCTGTGACCATAGTCGTCCACATGACCAATCCAGCAGGCATATTCCAGATCGAGCAGGTGTTGATGAGGAAGATAAAGACCTCAGGGATCGAAAAGCTCGTGCAGGTCATAGCCCTCATCGATGGCAAGGAACTCAAGAGCTTCCCATAACGCTCGTTCTAGGGATGCCTTAAAGCAAGCAGAAAACCATATGCATTAAAAGCAGGAGGTTGCTTCAAGTAAGTGAATCAAATGAGGGGATGCTGTTGCATGACGAGGTATTGATTAAAAGGTTGATTGAGAAATCTAGGGAGTTCAGAAGAGATATCCTCATAATGACCACTGAGGCTGGCTCTGGCCACCCAGGGGGATCCCTATCGTCCATCGACATCATAACCGCCCTCTATCTACACCAGATGCGCCATGACCCTAAGAACCCAAGGTGGGAGGACAGGGACAGGTTCGTTTTGTCGAAGGGGCATGCATGTCCTGCGCTGTACGCCGTATTAGCGGACGTGGGATACTTTCCGAAGAAGGAACTGCTAACGCTCAGGAAGCTTAACAGCATCCTGCAAGGTCATCCTGATATGAACAAGACGCCTGGGATCGACATGTCCACAGGCTCGTTGGGGCAGGGGCTCTCGGTGGCCTGCGGGATGGCCTTGGCAGGGAAGTTAGACAAGAAAGATTATCACGTTTACGTCCTGCTTGGTGATGGAGAGGTTGATGAGGGGAACGTGTGGGAGGCAGCGATGGCGGCCGCGAAATACAAGCTAGACAACCTAACGGCCATCTTGGATAGGAACCGCCTACAGCTTGATGGGCCTACGGAGGATATCTGCCCCCTTGACCCCTTGCCTGATAAGTGGCGGGCGTTCGGCTGGAATGTCATGGAGATAGACGGGCACGACATGGCGGAGATCCTTGACTCGCTGGACAAGGCAATTAAGGTGAAGGGGAAGCCGACCATAATCATCGCCCACACGGTCAAGGGCAAGGGCGTGTCGTTCATGGAGGGGGAGAACAAGTATCACGGCAAGGCCTTGTCAAAGGAGGAGTTGAAAGGAGCTCTAGAGGAGTTGAGGGAGGAGTGCTAAGGGAAAGGGTAAAGGCAGAGAAGATGGCCACCCGAGATGCCTATGGTAAAGCCTTAGTGGAGCTCGGAAGGGAAAATGAAGACGTGGTCGTCCTCGATGCAGACCTCTCAAGCTCGACCAGGACTTACATGTTTGGGAACGAGTTCCCTGAGAGGTTTTTCAACGTCGGGATAGCGGAGCAGAACATGATAGGGATGGCCGCTGGACTGGCTACGTGCGGCAAGGTACCGTTCGTCAGCACGTTCGCGGTCTTCGCATCTGGCAGGGCATACAACCAAGTCAGACAGTGCATCGCTTACCCCAACTTGAACGTGAAGATCGTCGCAACGCATGGAGGGATAAGCGTGGGCGAGGATGGCCCATCCCACCACTGCACGGAGGACGTGGCGGTCATGCGAGCGTTGCCGAACATGACGGTCATCGTCCCCGCAGACGCTGTCGAGACGGGAAAGGCCGTCAGGGCGATCGCTGAGCACGTAGGTCCCGTTTACATGAGGCTAGGGCGGCCGAAGGTGCCTGTGATCTACGATGAGGGCCTCAACTTTAAGATAGGCGAGGCAGTCCCACTAAGGGATGGGGATGACGTGACGATAATCGCCGCTGGCATCATGGTGGCCAAGGCCTTAGAGGCAGCCTCGCGGCTGGCCGATGACGGGATCGGCGCCAGAGTGATCGACATGCACACGATCAAACCGATCGATCACGAAGTAATCGTTAAGGCAGCGAGGGAAACGGGAGCGATGGTCACGGCGGAAGAGCATAGCATCATAGGCGGGCTGGGGAGCGCTGTAGCCGAGGTGCTCGTGGAAGAGCATCCGGTGCCAATGCTGAGGGTCGGTGTAAAGGACGAGTTCGCTGAGTCGGCCCCGGCTGAAGAGCTCCTCGCAAAATATGGCCTAACTACGTCAAGCATCCTCAACGCAGCTAGAGAAGTTATCAGGAAGAAACGTTAGGTTGTCCACAGATGGGTTGGATTAACAGTTTTGAATGTTAAGTGATGGCCAATGAGAATAAGATCGCACCCTCCATCTTGGCGGCGGATTTCAGTAGGCTCGGAGAGGAGG
>CAZTBK010000073.1:0-204 GCA_964611975.1 uncultured Candidatus Bathyarchaeia archaeon
AAAATCAATAAATTCCTTAGGGATAAGTCCTTGAGTAAGATATATGATCTGTGGTGCAGTTGTTTCTCTTTTTTCGAGTTTACCTTTTATTATTTCTTTAACCGTTTTGTAACCTTCCACGTAATCAACCTTTCTTGCTAGTTTTCTACATTCGGGGTAAAATGACTTCCACCTTAAAAAGTGGTAATGATAACCACCACTGAA
>CAZTBK010000073.1:214-3059 GCA_964611975.1 uncultured Candidatus Bathyarchaeia archaeon
CATCATTGCATCTTTTACAAATCCATTTACCATTTATTTGTTGCATGGGTTCTCCACAGACCCCACAAACTACATTAACCATTTTACTACTCACCTTTTAATTGTCTATTTGGAAATGGTTTATGCATTTCCCCAGTTAGTGTTAAATATGCACCCATTCTGTGATCCCTTTCTTCCTCTGAAAATTTTATTGCCGATGCGCATAAAAAACAGATTGTCTTTATCGTGCTTTTCTGTGTTTCATTCGCACTTTTCCGCAAGAGTCATAAACATGAACGAGGATACTAACATGACGCGATATTATGCGAGGAGGGGCGGGCTAATGTTTTTTAGGAGGCGCAAGTAAGATGTAGTCGGGGTTTCCCGAAAAGCAGCCGGGTTGCCCGAGCCTGGTTAAGGGGCAGTCAAGGGGGGGCCTATGCCTGCTAACCAGCCGGCTGTGAGTCTGTGGCCCTCTGGGCCTCGTGGGTTCGAATCCCACACCCGGCGCCAAACGTTTCCGGTCAGAATCGGTAAATAGGTTTAACGGAAAAGTTCAGCGAATTAGTAAGCATTCTAAGAGGCTGAAGAGACGGTTAAACTCATGGAGCTTCCGTAAACTTTAGAGTTTCATTGAATACAAAGCTAATGGGAAGGGGTAAAGGTTATCTACGTTAGTGCTCACAACACGTCTAGGGTCTGTGCGATATGTGGGTGCGTTATGCGAGACCCGAAAGCCAAGATTCTGAAGTGTTGCTGGATAAGCAATTAAACGCTGCCCTAAATCTACTTAAAACTCAGGATGAAAGGGTGCGGTTCACCCTGGATCGCTCCTCAGATGTAGCCGTGAGGAGTCCCCCTAACAAGGCTATGAGCAAAAGCGGAGAAGGTATCTCCCTAAGAGTTACCAGAACCATGAAATAGCATAATTAATAAGCTTAAAAAATCGGAAGACGCCACATTATTGGGGGCCGGTGGTCTAGCGGTTAGGACACGTCAGGGGACCTGAGTCCATTACCCTTACGAGGTAGCGGTCGTGGGTTCGAACCCCACCCGGCCCACCAGGGATGTGCCCGGGACGGTTCTCACTCTGGTCTCCCTGAAGATCTTCATACCGTTGAAGTCGCAGACGTGATCGAGGCCAGCGTCGATGAGCTAGGTGCAGATAAGGGTGCTCTCGATGCTCCTGCGGCCAAGAATCCTCATCACGTGCAGTATGTCCTTCGTCCTGTGATGCTCCGATCGTCGCTCCCAGCGCCTGAGCCTTGGGTTCCTGAGCTTGTTGGCTATCCTCGACCGTTGCCTTGTGAGGCCATTGGAAGATCCCTGCCATAAGTGGTCAAATACATTAATACGGCACAGTGCTCTCTTCATAAAAAAGGGACGCTAGACAGCCGTAAAGTGCTGAGGTATCGATGGAAAGAAGGGTTAAACACTGGTCCGAGGTCATAGCCCAGAGGATCATCGAGGAGAAGGAGGAGCCCTTCGTCATAGCATCGGGCATAACCACATCTGGACCCACGCACATGGGGACCGCGTGCGAGTTCCTTTACCCATCGGCCCTAGCAAGGTACTTGGAGGATAACGGGTACAAAACGGAGTTCGTTTTCATAGGGGATCTGATGGACGCGTTCGACCGCATTCCAAGGTCGTTACAGAGGTTCACTTTCCTAAAGGAACACCTCGGCAAACCCCTATGTAAGGTCCCGGACCCCTATGGTTGCTGTGGGTCTTATGGAGAACACTTCTTGAACGAGACCATGGATCTGATGGAGAAGCTGGAGGTCGACCCAAAAATCCTGAGGACAGATGAACTCTACGCGTCTGGCAGATACGATCCGTACGCCCGTCTATTTCATGCGAGGGGCGACCAAGTCAAAGGGATAGCGAGGAGAGTAGCGAAGATCAGCGGCGCCCCGGCCCTTCCAAGCTGGATCGACGTCGTGATGCCCATCTGCGAGAACTGCGGGAGGATCGCAACCACGGTCGTCAAAAGCTTTGACGGGAGCACGATCCGTTACTCATGCAGTAGAGACGTCGGGTACGCTAAGGGCTGCGGATATAGTGGCGAGATGAGCATTAGCGACCATCGATATAAATTGTTTTGGCGGCTGGACTGGCCCAGCAGACAAGACTTCCTAGGGGTCTCAGCTGAGCTTGCTGGCGCGGACCATCACACGAGGGGCGGAAGTTGGGAGACAGCAGTGGCCGTGCATAGGGAGATCTTCAATAAGGACCCGCCCATCGGGCACAAGTACGGCTTCGTGCTGCTCCACGGCAAGAAGTACTCAAAGTCTAAAGGCATGGGATTGAGCGTCCAAGAGCTGCTCAAACTTGTCCCTCCCATGCTCATCAAGTACGATCTCTTTAAAACCGATGTCGAAGAGAACAAGGAGTTCGACCCGTCAGGGCATAAGCTGATTCGGTTGTACGACGAATACCAGAGGGCGGCCGACCTCTATGAGTCAGGAGGTAGGCTCAGAAGAGCGGAGGAAAAGATGGTGCTCGCCTATAAACTTTCAACCGATAGAAGGATGTGGAGGGCGAGCTTCACGGACATGTTGATGTACTATCAAATATACAGAGACTGGGACAAAGTGGCCGAGGTGGTGGGGGACGAAGAGGGTGTAGGATACCTAAAGAGGTACATCGAGAGGTGGGTAAGCCAAGAATACTTACCAGAGGAATTCGCGTTCACGTTCAAACCAGAGAGGATAAGGGCATATGAGAGCGAGCTGGCGATCCTTGCGCGCAGCTTAGACGAGAGGATGAGTGCGGAGGAAGTCCATAATTTGGTTTACACGATTGCAAAGGAAAGAGGGGTGGATGCCCCCTCGTTGTTCAAGGCGATCTACTTAACGCTAAT
>CAZTBK010000073.1:3069-4098 GCA_964611975.1 uncultured Candidatus Bathyarchaeia archaeon
CGCCTGATAGTCGCGATAGGGGTAGATAAAGTTAAAAAGATCATGACAGAAATGTATGAAAAGCGAGGGGGCGATTCTTGCGAGCGTTCAATCAACGCGGGCCGCCCATTCGTTGGACCGAGCCCAAAGAACTCCTAGCCATCCTATCGTTCATCTGCATGGCCTCCTTAACGGTTCTCCTAGGCGTTTTCCTCCTGAAACCCATCTGGACAGAGGACGTGTATCTGCTGGTGCTGGTTCCGCTGGGGGCAATTTTGGTCTTGACGTCAAGTTGGATTTACTTGACGGAGCAGATGGCGACCGTCCAGTTAATGCCAGCGAGGAAGGGTAAGAGGCGAGCGGCCATAAAGCCTAAGATGATCACCGGCTTTCCGATGAAGAGCGCGCTCGTTGTGTTGAGCCTTTTCTGTTCGCTCACGCTTGCTCCATACCTGTTAATGACGCCAGGGGTTTTGAGTTTTGGCTACTGGGCCTTCAGTAGATTAAGGCCGCTTCAGCACATATTTTACATTATAGACGATTTTCTCAAACCAATATACAAGTTGGAGGGCGTCTACAAATTCGTTCTGATCGAAGACGTCTCCGCCTTAATCGTTGCGTTGACCTCACTAAACTGGAGACGCCTCCGCAGGATAATCCCTTAATAACGAAGGGTCATGGACAATCTTCACTTTTTACTCCAATTACCCCTTCATTGATGGATTAATGGCCTCTGGGGCCTAGCGATTGCCGAGGCAGGAGGAGCAGAAAATACCTATGAAGAGTTGGTTCTGGTAACTCTTAGGGAGATACCTTCTCCGCTTTTGCTCCACGCCTTATCCTCATCGGCTCTTCATGAGCCTCGTTAGGGGACGGTTCACGGCTACATTCGAGGAGCGGTCGAGCCAGAACCACAGGCTCCCATCTGAAGCCCCCTCATCCCCTTGCTTTCGGGTATCCCTTTCACCCACATCCGCACTAGAGGACGAGGCGGAGGGTATATTTAAACGTATCTCCCGAAGAGTTACCAGAACGGAAGAGTTTAAAGAC
>CAZTBK010000074.1:0-4041 GCA_964611975.1 uncultured Candidatus Bathyarchaeia archaeon
AAGGCTGATAGCTAAGCTTGGAAATCAAGCCTACAAAATAGTCGGCGACCAGCTTAGAATCCCGATAAAGCCTAGAGAATACTTCTACGTTAAGCTTCATAAGCGAGCCTTAGAGTTCCTGTCGGATGCCACGCTCAGACTAGGCTCGGTAACCTTAACCGCCAGCAAGGTAGTCTTGACTTTTGTTAAGACCGCCGAGGTTGTCGAGCCTAGGGGCTATGTGGCGTTTGACGTAAACGAGAAAAGCATAGACGGAATAGCAAGTAACGGAAATCCAATCAGATACGACTTGACCAAGATATACGAGATCGACAGCAACCTCTTCGAAAGGATTAGGAAGTTCCAGAGGAAAACGGCTAACGACAGAAGGATACAGAAGAAGGTCGTGTCTAAGTGGTATCGGAAACGCAATAATAGAGTTGAGACCACTCTCCACAAGGTAAGTAAGGAAATCGTTGAAAACGCTAAAGCTGAGGGCTATGGAATAATCCTTGAAAACCTCAAGGGAATAAAGGAAACCGTCAACCGAAAGACGTGGAGGATAAATCGGTTCAACGGTAAGGCTCAAAGAATCTCCGTCAATTCTAAGCGGTTTAAGCGCAGATTGAATCAAGCCTGCATAAGAAAACTTCAGCAATTTATAAAATATAAAGCGTTGTGGGAGGGGGTCAAGGTTATAGAGATTAACCCGAAGGGGACGTCTAGCAGATGCTCGATATGTGGGTCAAGATTGGAATACCTGAATGCGCATTGCGCTAGATGCCCCAGATGTGGAGTATTAGATAGGCAGTTGAACGCCGCTGTAAATCTGCTTAAAACCCAAGATGAACTCCTGCGGTTCGGGAGGGATCGCTGGGCAGATGTAGTTGTGAAGCGGAACGAGGGAACGGTGAACTCTAATCCGCAGAGCATAAGTCTAGAAGTTAACTATAGATATCATGAATAAGTTGACAGAACCAGGATGCCATTTGCGACAGCCCATCTGGAGATAAGTTTTTGGTGCGTTTCATAACGGATGTCCATGAGGATGAAGTTACACCAGTCGTCCCTATGTCTGATCCCCCGACCCATAGCCTGATTAGCTGCTCTGAAAGCGTCCATGATGTACCATCTCTCACCCATGCCCCTTCTTTTGTTGTCAAAGTACCTTATTTGGGACCTGACCACAGGGTCGCTGTAGTCTGCATAGGGGACGCCGACCAAGATGACGCCCCTGGCCTCCTCGTATGGAAAGTTTGAGCCCTCCGCGTTCCTCCCCCTGAAAACTCCGCACAGCACGGCACCATCTTCACCCTTAGCTGCCCTCTTATATTCTTCCACGATTCTTCTGTTTTCTATCGCCCGAGACCCCTCCACAAACACGGGCTTCCCTCCGAGAAAATATCGCGCGCCTGTTCGTTTCACTATGCCAGCCTCGCGCCATCGGTTTAAGCTCTCCAGCATAAGTTTTCTTTGAGGAAAGAAGATAAGGACGCCGTTAGGGATCTTGCTGACCACTTTGGAAATCCTCTCCCCATAGCGCCGGATCATCTCCGAACCCCTCTTTTCGAACTTAGTTGTGACCGATGTGTCTATCACGGTGCGCACGTTCTCTGGGTTCGCTATGGCGGAATATGTCCTCTTCTCAGCGCTCTCAAGCCCCAAAATCTCGGTGAAGAGCTCTAACGGAGAAAGGGTACCGGACATAATTAAGGCCCCTAAGGCCTCCTTCACTACAGGGTTTATGGCCAGGCTAGGGTCTAAACACCTGTACTCCACAAGGTTGAGGCCTTGGACAGACCTTCGGAAGATGGCTACGTAGCTCTCCCTAGGGCTGGATTCGACACCATCAAGAAAATTGAGCACGCCGTTCAAGAAGCAAACCGGGTAATCCCCCCTCTCCATTTTGCGAATTCGGATCTCGCTTACAATATCTGAGAACTTTTCCGCGAAGGAGGAGAGGTCCTCCGTACCTAAGACCTGCCTCAGATCTTCATAGAGCCTCGATCCAGGCTCGGTTGCGATTCCATCCGAGACCTTCTCATCTAAGTACTCCGTCAGGTCATCGAGGAATTCAAGATGCCCCCCTATATCCTCCAACTCCCGCTTTGCGCTGTCCAATGTTCGTTGTGATAGGCGATCGCTCAATACGTCCTGGCCGATCTGATCGGCGTTATGAGCTTCATCGAAGACCAGCACCCTATCACTGAGTTCCAGCTTGATCCGCCTTCTGATGTGCTCATTAAAGATATACTGATAGGGGGCCACTACCACGGTGCATCGCTCAGCTGCCCTCCTCGCTAAGAAATATGGGCAAACCCCTCTCGCCCTTCCCTCCTTACGAAGCTTTCTTGTGGACAGCACGAGGGGAAGAGGTGGACTCAGCGACTCGACATCTGTTTTGTATGAACATTGGCCGATCTTCCTCAGGAGACGGCAGGCCTCTAAGGCCTCCATAGGGGGGAGATGCCTGCACTTTTCGTTCAGGCATAGATGTTGCCTGCTGGCCAAGTTTACAGCTGAAAAACCCCTCCCAGAACTCCTATTTATTCGTTCCACTTCAAGCAGGACCTGACGCACCTGCTCGTGAGTTCTGGTAGCGTATAAGATTTTATGACCCATAGACAATATGCTCGCTAGGGCGCATACCGTTTTCCCGAAGCCATTACAAGCCTCGGCCACTAAGACGCCCCTATTACCCACTACATTTTTGATGTCTCTCATGAACTCCAACTGCTGTGGGTAAGGCCTGTAGGGGAAAAGACCCAATTCGCTGTTCTCCGCCCTCCCTGCCCCCTTTAGCGGGGGCACCATCATTACGTCTCGATAAGTGAGAAACCTGCCGCAATTTCGACAGAACTTGCTCTCCATGTACTCCTCTCTTGTATGCCGCCTACCACACTTAGGACAGACGAACATGTAAGGCATATATCTACAGACCATTCTAAGCTAACGAGCCCTTAAGATTTTAACTTTCTCAGCGGAAGCCCCCTGCGAAAGCTAGGGGTATTCGCTTTGTTTTGATGGTAGTCTATCGCTGTCTCTGGGTAACTTGCCTTCTTCAATAACTCTGACTCGCCTCCCATCAACTTTTTAGCCACCTTAAACCAACCTTGAGATCCCGCAGTTCTCGCGTTTACTAAATATACGACGTGATCGATCATACTCTTTATGAGTGACGTGCCGCACGGCAACCCTCTGTCAGCTCCTCAAGCTCATCTTTACTGTACCCTTTGATCACGTCTCTGACCGTGTCCGCATTGGCCTTTAATACAGCGACCCTGGCATTTTGAAAGATACTTAATGCTCTAGGACCCATTCCATAAGTGATGAGCACGTTCGGTTTAAGCTGTAGAATGAGATCTGCCGCTCTTCCTCTGCCGCCAAAATGCTCACCCTTGTTTGGAACAGTTTTCTGTTCCCTTACCCGTCCATTCTCATCCAGGTCGAAAATGGCAAAGTACGGTGCCCTCCCAAAGTGCCATGACAAATGAGCGTCTAAGCCGCCCTCATCTAATACTGGAATCACAATTCTCACGCTAATTACCCCCTCTTTAATTTTTCTGTTGTTCTATGACCAGCATTCGTAGTTCCACAAAAAATATTTTTTCCTTCAACCGGGTGGTCCATTACCACATTCTCTGACCCCTTCCTCTACCCGTTCAAAAATGTCCACGAACGGTCGGTGTCCCTTCTCCTTTAGCTCCCCCTCTTGTATTTTTCAACAACATCCCTCACCGTTCCTAAGGCACCTATGAGGGGCTTTTGTCCCTGTATCCGAGAGCGCCTGAAGCGCGTTTGGTCTTACATATAATACGCCAGAAAGCCCCCTACTTGAGTGGGGAGAGGATCGCCGTTAAGCTTATATTCTTCACATCCTATCCTCTCCTGAGCGGGTCGCTCGGATGTGGCTTGGATGTTCGAAGGCCCGAATAAGGTTCCAGACCGAGAGGGGCTGGATTGACGCAGCCCAGGACTCGGCAACGGCGATGAGCCGACCGAGAACTCCCTGCTTCAGCGGGGAGAGCGTCAATCGTCTGATTCTAATTCCATGTAACCTTG
>CAZTBK010000075.1:0-3988 GCA_964611975.1 uncultured Candidatus Bathyarchaeia archaeon
TTAAGATCATGGATGACAGACTTAGGATTCCTCTGAGGCCTAGGGAATACATCTACATACCACTTCATAAGAGGGCCGAAGAGCTTCTTGTGGATTCAGGCTTCAAGCTGGGATCTATAACCCTCACCCCCAACATGGTTTATGTATCCTTCTCGAAGGTGGTTGGGATTGAGGAGCCTGAGGGCTACATTGCCATAGACGTGAATGAGGACAACATCACGGCTGTGGGTTCCGATGGTGAGGTTAGGATCTACGACCTCTCAAGGCTGAAGAGGGCTGGTTATGGTTACTTCGAGAGGAAGAAGGCCCCAAAGGGGATATCAGGGCGATAGGAGGGTATCGAGGAAGGCTTTGTCGAAGCTCTCTAAGAACTATGGAAATAAGGTCTCGACCATGCTTCATCAGGTTTCCACAGCCATAGTCAAGTGGTGCAGAGAGAAGAGGTATGGGCTTATCCATGAGGACCTGAATGGGCTAAGGAAAAACGTGAACAGGAGGATTAAACGATTCAATAGATTCAACGGTAAGGTTCAAAAGCTCTCAACTCGCTCTAAGAGGCTTAAACGTAGGCTGAACAACTGGTGGCCAGGCAGATGAATTTGTCCAAATCAATACACTATATGAGGCTGCCAAGGGACATCTTGATAGGCAAGGGTGTTTTAGAAAGCGTAGGTGATGTTTGTAAAAACTTGGGCCTCTCATCCTCCGCCCTAGTCTTGACCGGCCCCCATACGTACAATATAGCTGGTAAGAAGGTGACCGACGTACTTGAGGGAGGGGGGTTTTCTGTTAGTTGTCTAGTCATTGAGAAGCCTGAGATGAAGTGCGTCGATAAGGCGAGAGAGGCGATCAAGGCCTCTGACCCTGAGGTTGTTCTGGGGGTAGGGGGAGGTAAGGTGATAGATGTAGCTAAGCTGTCCTCATCGCTCGAGGGCGTTCCGTTTGTCAGCGTCCCGACAGCTGCCTCTCATGACGGGATCTCGAGCCCCAGGGCCTCGATAAAGGATTTGGGAAGCCCTACTTCCGTGTCGGCTCAGGCGCCGATCGCCATAATAGCTGACACCGAGATAATCGCTCGCTCTCCATATAAGCTCATCGCGAGCGGTTGTGGTGATATCATAGCAAAATATACCGCAGTCAGGGATTGGAAGCTTGCCCACAAGTTAAGGGGGCAATATTACGGGGAGTATGCAGCTAGCCTTGCCCTGATGAGCGCAAGGCTGATCTTAAAAAACGCAAGCATCATACGAAACGACATTGAGGAGGGGATCCGTATAGTGCTTGAGGCTCTGATAAGTTGTGGAGTTGCGATGAGCATCGCTGGAAGCAGTGGTCCATGTAGTGGTGCTGAGCATCTATTCTCCCATGCCTTGGACATGATAGCACCGAGGCCTGCTTTGCACGGCGAACAGTGCGGCGTCGGGACGATAATGATGGCCTATCTCCATAGGGCAAACTGGAAAATGATCAGGAATAAGCTCAGAGTCATAGGTTCCCCGATAAGCGCCAGCGAGTTAGGGATAGAGCCGAAGTACATAGTTAAAGCCTTGACCATGGCGCATAAAATTAGGCCAGAGAGGTACACAATTCTAGGGGAAAGGGGTTTATCCAAGAGGGCTGCTGAGCGCTTGGCGAGGGCTACCGGCGTTATAGAGTGAGTGATCAAATAAGGGGGTTGTTTACTAGGGATCTTCTCCCCACTTTTACGTGAATCACCTGAGCTAGATTACGCATCCCTTAAAAACTCTCGATGAATCTTATGGTTTTTATGTCCGGAAAGAGCTTACGAACATCATTTGCAATCCCACGTTTGATGAACTGAATCCCCTCTAGGTAAAAAGCATCCTTTGGGAGTTCTACCGAAATTCCTTTATCCGTCATCTCGAGTTTGAACTTCTCTCCTTTGACAGATGGAATCCTCCTGTGGATTATCGATCGGATCTTCTCACCTTTCTCCTCGAGTATCTTTCTGACGGTTAGATCATATACTAGGGTCTTCCCTGCCAGAGGGGGGTTGAAGTCCACCTGGACTCTTCCGGCGCCAACCGTCCTGATGATCGCCCTCTTCCCGTTGATCTCGACCTGCATTCCAGGATGGAGAGCTCCTTGCCTCCTGAACCTCCTTAATGGCATTAGCCTGACTTTCTTTGGGTCTCTAAGGCCGAATCCCCTTTCTGGTGGTATCTCTATCTTGCTTGGCTTTCCTACTTTTAACCCTAGCAACGCATCCTCTAAGCTTTTGAGGGCCCATCCTTGACCAACGACGATGAGTTTAGGTTCGTAAACCGTTGCGTCATCGAATATGCCGTTCTCTCTCGCCACCTTCTCAATCGTCGTATCAAAGACTTCACCCGTTTCCTTTACTCTGGCGACGTAGTCGATCAATACGAAGTCTCCCTTTTTCACTGGCAACCCTCAAACCCTCAAGATATTGTTGTGCTCGCTTCCTTAAAGGTACGTGTACCGTATTTTAAAGCCTTTGAGGTCCCCTGAGTATTCTTCCCATGTGACCTCGACGTTATCGACCCTCGCCCCTGGCGGTCCTCTCCTGCAGAACTCGATCATCTCGTTCACTGTCCTTTCGTCCCCCTCGAACACGGCTTCTACCCTCCCGTCCGGTAAGTTTCTGACCCATCCATTTACTTTCCTTTTGTCTGCCTCATACTTAGTCTCAGCCCTGAAAAACACCCCCTGAACTCTACCACTGACGAAGACATGCGCCCTGGCCTTCAAAGCCATCCCCTCTTTATCCTTAAAACCTTCATTGATCGCTGATAAAAATTACGATCCCACTTTATCGTGAGAACGTCTCTCTTACGGCGTTTACACCTGATCCCATCTCGACTGGATACCCCACTTCCCTTAGGGCCTTCTCCAGAGCTCTTATAGTTGCTGTAACCTCCTGCTCTGAGATCATCCCCATGCTCCCGATTCTGTGGACCGATCCCTTTAGCTTGCCCAATCCCCCTGCTATCAAGATGCGATGCTTATCTTTCATGATTTGCCTAAGAGTTTCATCGTCTACTCCTCTTGGGTTTTTCACGACTATCGTTGTATTTGAGCGGCATCCTTCATCCGGGAATGGATGTAGTTTTAACGCAGCGATCGCGTTATAGAACGCTCTAGCGCATAGCCTATGTCTCCTTACCCGTCTTTCTAACCCCTCCTCCCGTATCATCTTTAGCGCCTCATCCAAGGCGTAAAGGATCAGCATAGCTGGCGTGAACGGCGTTTCCCCCCTCCCCTCGTAATCTCTTAGCTTCCTTAGGTCAAAGTAATAGACATGTTTGTCCTTTGTTTCTTCTATTATGCGCCAGCCCCTCTCGCTCACCGAGAGCAGGGCTAGCCCTGGTGGGCATGCGAGGCATTTTTGCGTGGCCGCGACGCACATATCCACACCCCACTTGTCAGTCGGCAGCTCATCCCCTCCAAGTATGGATATCGCGTCGACTATGAGTATCAAACCCCTTTCATCCGTGATCTTACCGAGCTTCGATAGGTCCTTAAATGTGGCTCCAGTCGATGTTTCATTATAGACTATCGCTATCGCCTTCGCATCCTCATTTTCATCGATTGCCTTTTTTATTGAGTCCAATTTAGGGCAAGTGCCCCAATCAGCTCGTACTGTTACTGGTTTTCCCCCATGAGCCCTCACCATCTCTATCAGCCTTTCACCGAAGAACCCGAACGTTGGGACGATCACCTTGTCCCCCGGGGATATAATGTTCGAGATGGCACACTCTAATCCTCCTGTACCCGATGAGGTCAGGGGATATACATCGCCCTTTGTTTGAAACAGATACCTCAGATTATTTAGTATCCTCCCATAGAGGGCACGGAATTCCTCGTCTCTGTGCCCTACCATAGGCCTCATCATGGCTTTCTTCACCCTCTCTGGGATGTTCGTTGGCCCTGGCAGCATGATCAGTCTCTTATCTTTGATCAAGTAGCCTCATTCCCTCACCTTTGTTTTTGTCCGATCTTAAGC
>CAZTBK010000076.1:0-3769 GCA_964611975.1 uncultured Candidatus Bathyarchaeia archaeon
GCTATGATGTTTGCGCCCTGGTGATCTTCACCCCATCGTGAGAGAGCGCTGCAGCAGATTATCCTCCGTGTTCGGTTAAGATCTACGCCTTATTTTTTCAAAATTTTGAAAAAATCCTTATCTAGCAACCGCAGTGAGATAAGAAAATTTCAACTTCCAGCTCTTCCCTTAGGCCGGTGAAGACCGTCTACCTCTGGAGCTTCTTCTTAAGCCGCTTTCTCAAGACCACGACCACTAGGACGGACAGGGTGACCACAGCGGCCATGATGATGACCTCCGACGTAAGAGTGGTCGGGGTTGGGTGGACGATGAACTCTGCGTTCTCCTCCAAGACGCCTATGGTCAGGCTCTGCTCTAGCAGGCTGGCCATGCTCGTGCGCATACAGCCGTATACCAGGGTCAACCTCGCCTCATGCTCATCCTCGGCCAAGATGACGTCCTCGATCGGAACCAGGCAGTAGCCCGTGGCGTTCGACGCCACGGCCGCGCTCTCCCACCTTATGAAACCCTCCTCGACGCCCGTATCCTCCCCGATTATGTGCAGGATGATCCCGTCCTCCCCCTCCTCAAGCCTGAGATGATGTTGTTCGGAGGTCTCCCCAGATATCTCCTTCTCGATCCTGAACACCATGGCTAGGCGTCCCGTCTCCGGGTTCATAAAGGGCCAGTCGACGATCCTGATCGTGGATCTGAGCTCCGTCCCACCTAACGTGGTCGTGGTCACGTTCAAGGTCCCGATCTGCCTCGTCTCCGTGAAGTTCTCGTAATACATGGAGAACTCCGTGAAGACTATCAGGAACCGGATATCGGGGTACTTCAGGAGGGCTTGGCGGACGCCGACGCCGACCTCAGACCCCCCCTCGTCCGTGATCGCGTGGGGGTCGCCGTAGATCCCGGCCCACGATCTGACGTCGCACTCCTTTGCAACCTCCCTACCATCGGCGAACTCGACGATCCTATCCAGGCTGAGCCTGAAGTGCGTCAGGTTCAACCCGTCCCCTGTGTAGTAGAACGTCACACTCGGCCGCTTACCGTAGACCTCGGCAGTCATGATGTTGGACCTGAAGGATATCACATCACGTGACCTGTCGACACTCACCGTGATCGAGCACTCTGCTGAGCATGCTGAGCACATGGGGGTTGTCAAGAGCAGGACGGCTAGAGCCACAGTGAAAATCATTCTCATGTCGTCATCCCTCGCTCGATGGTCATTAGACCTTGAAAAAGATAAGCATTGCGCAGGGTTTATTAATTTAACTTCATAGGTGGAATCCTTGCGAAGGCTAGTGGCGGTTTATCATTCCCTGAGCCCGAGGGGTGGTGAATAGTGATGGTATTGCTTTCACCGTGGCCCATGAAGATCCGGGCCCTTAACATCCCAATGTTCATCCAGGGAGTTCTTAGCTTCCCCTCTCGCAGGCGAAGTGGACATAGACATTTGATCCGCCCGTGAAGTTTAAGTTTTTCTACCGTGAAGTGCCCTCCGGTATTAGGGTCCATTTCGGCTTCTTCCCTCTTGACATCCTCCTAGGTCAAAACAGGGAGGTTCTTGCTTCTAAGCCCCTCACCGGTCCATTGTTCATCGCCCTTTCAGGCCCCACCTCATCCCGTTCCACATTAGAGGCAAGGGATGCGCCACCAGCCCGTCATCCCGTCCTCTAACGAGAGGTTCGAGATTATAGTTTCGCTTTCCCTCACTTATGTTTAGGTATCGACTATGTCTGCGTTTATTATCCCCTTTTATTGCAGCTGGAGCGGTAGAAAACCTCTATGCCTTCTGATGACCTTTGCTTCACTGGATTGAGCGTAGGCTTGACGTGTCTGAAACATCTCTAAGTCTCTTCCGAAGGGGAGGGTATGGAAGCCGGAAAGTATTTTTATTATAGTTATTTATTAGAAAGTCTATACATCACAACATCGTTTCATTTAGTTTATGCGTCAAGTATAGAAAAATATTTTGACAACGAGAAAAGCCCATCTAAAAAGGAAATGTGATGGATCATAGGAGGTATGCGTTTGCCGGCCGAAGTCACCGATGTGGACAGTTTCATCAGGTTATCCGAGCTTGCCGATGTCTGTAGGGTAAAGAGAGTCGGGGATTTCGTTAAGCTGAAGTTGAGGACCAAGAAAAGGCTCTATACTTTGAAGTTGAAGTCCTCTGAGGCCGAGGATGTGATAAAGAGGTTGAAGTGCAGTTTGGTTGAAGCCTAGCTCTCATTCATCGATGGTGATTCACGCATAAAGGCGGAGCAGGCAGCTCAAGAACTCTCTTCCTTTTTCTTCTCCTCTCCCTCTTTCTCCTCCTCTAGTATCGTTGGTGGCGGTGTCGTTACCATGGTCCAGCCGATCCACATGGCGATGAAGAGTATAAGCAGGACCGCTGCTAAGACGGGCAGGGTGACGGCCCACCTCGTCCCCTCAACCGAGTAGAAGAGCCATCTCATCCCTGGAGGTGGCGGGAAGAAGAGCCAGTACACGTATCCCACTGATAGCAATATGCTTACTATGAATATCAAAGTCCCAAGAGCTTTATCGCTCATCTCGTACACCCTTTTCACTTAACATTATTTCTCATAGGTGGAATACTTAAAACTTTCGGGAGGTTATCTATTTCGGGAATTTCTCGTAGAGCCTCTTCCTGTTCGCCTCTAAGAAGTTGTTCTCCCTTCCGAGGAACTCCATGGCCGTGACTATCTTCTTGCCTATCTCCCTTGAGATCTCTGGATTCTTCGATATCTTCTCCTTGTAGCTGAGGTCTCTGACCAAGTGGTGGTCGTATATCACCTTCCTCAGTTTGTCCGATTCCCTCAGTATGGCCGCGAGGTTATCCAACCCGTGGAGGAATACCTTCCAGCCGAGCCTGAAGCCTATCATGTATGTGATGGACCCGTCTATTACTGCCAAGTCCGGGTTCTCCCCTATTATCCAGTCTCTCGCGCTGTCATCTATCGGACCTTGGGCGTCTGAGCCGTGCAGGAACTTCTCCTTCCCATCGCTTATCGATGCCATCACGACGAAGCCAAGCCTTGTCCCCACCTCACCATGGTAGACCGGGCTGGAGAACCTTATCTTCGTAGATCCAAAGCGGAACTCCCCTCCGTCAGCGTACCTGACCTCCTTGGCTACCGGCTCGACGCATTTTATGAACTCGGAGGCCCTCTTCCTCTGGCTGTAATTTATCTTCTCGGTTGGATGCTTAATCAGGAGGATCTTACCCTCATATAGCTCTGGCTCAGAGGGAATATAATGGTCATAGTGATAGTGGGTGATGATCAGGACGTCGGATGCCCTTGCGTGATCTCTCACGACATCGGTCAGCTCCTCGAGCTTCTCGAGTTCCAGCCTATGGGGCGGAAGGGAGTACCTCCTCGGCCCAAGGGCTGCCCCTGGATCAACGAGGACCTTCACGTCCTCGGTCTCAACGAGTGTCGCCTCGCTCCTGACCCCCATCGAATCGAAGGCTAAGGGTAAAATTCTCATAGAACATAAATTTTGTGCGATCTCCCTTATTCCCTTTTCCCTCCTGACGTGCCCTCAGTCGGGATGATGGGATATTTTTAGTCATTGATGGAAAAGGTTACTTAAAGAGACAGGGGGCCGTAGTTTGTTGGTCCCCCCTATCGATTTTTATTATGCGCTCATATATGGATAATGGAGGTAGGTCACACGCATGAGGGTAAAGGCCAGTGCGTATGAGGGGAGGGTAAACATAGCTCTGGCGCAACTCCTAGAGGAGGCTGGGTTTAAGGAAAGAGCTGAGAGGAGGAGG
>CAZTBK010000077.1:0-3713 GCA_964611975.1 uncultured Candidatus Bathyarchaeia archaeon
CAAGAAAGCTGCCGATAAAGCCATCGAATTCTTGAAAGGGATGGCAAAGGAGGTAGACATAAACGACCGGGAGATGATGAAGAAAGTTGCGATGACCTCAATGTACAGCAAGGCCGTCGGCATCAACAGAGAGCACTTCGCCGACATCGCTGTTAGAGCAATAGAGAGGATCAGGGAGAAAAGGCCGGAGGGGATCATCGCGGATAAGGACAACGTCCAGATCGTCAAGAAGGCCGGAGAAAGCCTTCTCGATACGAAGTTGATTCAAGGGGTGATCCTCGATAAGGAGGTCGTGCACCCAGGCATGCCAAAGAGGGTCAAGAACGCCAGGATAGTGCTGCTCAATTGTCCCTTAGAAGTTGAAAAAACGGAGATAGACGCTGAGATAAGGATAAGAAGGCCCGAACAGATGAAGGCGTTCTTGGATGAGGAGGAAAGGATGTTAAGGGAGATGGTGGACAAGATCGCCGCCACAGGAGCAAACGTCGTCTTATGTCAGAAGGGGATAGACGACGTCGCACAGCACTTTCTAGCCAAGAAGGGGATATTGGCCGTGAGGAGGGTTAAGTCCTCAGACATGGAAAAGCTCAGTAGAGCCGTTGGAGCGAGGATAGTGACAGACTTTGAGGACCTCCGAAAGGAGGACCTAGGCTCCGCTGAACTAGTCGAGGAACGGAAAGTAGGAGAGGACAACATGGTCTTCATCGAGGGGTGCAAGAACCCAAAGTCCGTCAGCATACTGATCAGAGCGGGACTGGAGAGGATGGTTGACGAAGCTGAGCGGTCGATGAACGATGCCCTGAGCACGGTCGCGGACGTCACAGAGGTCAACAAGATCGTGGCCGGCGGCGGGTCCGTTGAGGCTGAGCTGGCAAAGAGGATCAGGGAGTATGCGGCCAAAGTTGGTGGCAGGGAGCAGCTCGCCATCAGCGCCTTCGCTGACTCCCTTGAAGTTGTGCCCACGGCGTTAGCTGAGAACGCAGGGTTGAACCCGGTCGACATCATGGTGGCCCTAAGATCAGCGCATGAGAAGCCTGACGGCCTCTGGATGGGTGTTAACGTCTTCACGGGTAAGATTGCAGACATGATGGAGGAGGGCATAATCGAACCGTACAGCGTCAAGGAGCAGGTCATAAAGTCAGCCGTCGAAGCGGCCTCCATGATCCTGAGGATAGACGACGTCATAGCCTCAGCTAAGGCTCCTCCACCAAAACCACCGAAGGAGGGGGGAGCCCCAGAGGAGTATTCCCCTGAGTATTGATCCCTCGTTACCTCCTCCTTTTTTGTTTTTAAATGGGAAAAGCCCTATAGATGCTGCACGCTCCGGTGGTGTAGTCCGGTTAAGGAGAAGCCGACAGCATCCGAGCCTCTCGACACTAGCTGTGGGAGGAAGCTCGAGACCCGGGTTCAAATCCCGGCCGGAGCACCAAACTCTTACTTGTGGTTCCCTTCCACCCTTTTAAGGCATCAGAAGCTTCTACAGGTAGAATGAGGGACATCTACAACTATCCTAGGAGGCTTGAACGAGCCAAAGAGAGAGTTGCTGAGTTCAGGAACAGCGGTTTAGCTTTGAGCTTCCTCGACCATTTGGAGGCCTTAGGCCTTTCCGTAGGAAGGGTTGCAAAGTATGCCAACCACCTCTGCACTCTCCTAAAGGTGATAGACTTCGACCCAACTTCAGCGTCCAAGAAAGATGTTGATAGGGTTGTCGCCTGGATAAACTCTCAGCAGTATAAGGTCTCAACAAAGCGGGACTTGAAGTTCATACTCAGGAAGCTTATCCAATACGCCAAGCTGGGCAGTTGCGACAGGAAGACGCTGTTGCCGCCCGAAGTTTGCTTGGATAAGCCTAACCCTGAAGGAGAAGGATTTGAGGGTTAAGCCTGAAAGCATCCTCAAGCAAGAGGACTTGAGGGCTATAATAGATTTTGTGCCACCCCTTCAGGATGAGGGCCCTCAATCGGGAAGCCTACAACCTCGCCGCCGACGCGAAGGTCAATTATGCGATATCAAGCGCTGAAACCTCAGGTATAAACTATGATCGTGGAAGCATTGTAACCCTCCGTAGCATAGCAACCGTTGTGGGGCTTCGGATTCAAGACTTAGAGAGGATGCCCACTGAGGAAATTGTGAGGTTGAGGTATATTGCGAAGAGGATGGGGGATGTTGCCGAGTACGTTGAGAACCGCATAGGCACCATTGAGGGTGACCGGGCATTTGTAGGCGAGCTCCCATATGAGCCGGAAAAACTGTTTGAGACTTGGCTGGAGGACCTACATATTATACGTGAGAAGCTGACTTCCATCGAACCCCCAGAGCTCGCCAAGACGGTGGAGCTGACAGGAGAAGACATCAACTTCCTGCTAGACCTCATAGACGACTACTACACGCAGGTTAAGAAGGCGCAGATAAGCACTAGTATAAGCCTATCCAAGCTGGACGAGGTTCAGCAAAAACTAGAAACGGGGAGGCGGCGGAAATGAGTTTTCTTTTGCTGCGGACCAGAGGCTTCTTGAATGAAGTCCCGCCGGAAGTTCAAGCCGATGTAATAGCGTATGCCCTGCACAGGATAAAGCCAGACAGGCCGAACTGGGTTGTCTTCTATCCTGATGGAGAAGCCGAGGGGCACATAGAAGATGAGGGGCGGATTCATCATTAGACATGAAGATTCAGATAAATGGTTTGAGTTAGATGGGTTCTCCTATCCGGATCTGCAGATTCTATTTTGATCTGTCAAGGGGATCCGTCTAGGCCTGAAGTATTCTCTTATCCTGATCAGGTCTTTCATCGTATTTAGTGTTAACCAGTCTCCCTTTGTATTTTAATCTTCTTAGACGATTGTTGCTGGCTATCCTCTGCATCGTCTCTCCTTCAAAGTCTCCTTCATCCGGGAAGTATCCCTAACTATCTCTTTGGTGAAGACGTAGTGTCCCGCGTTTACCCATACATCTAAGATTGGTCTTTGTTCAAACTTCGTGACTAAATCTCCTTGCGTGGTTACTTTTCCGAAGGGTAGTTGTGGCTGGGCTAGTAACACGGATGCTCCATCGGTGGCTTTTTCATAAAGCCTTCGCGGGTCATAAAAGATGACGTCGTCGACATTCATGACATAGAATTTATCCGCGTTGATTAGTGTGGTTGCCCTCTTGACCGCTCCTCCCGTGCCTAGCTTCCTTCTTTCTAGGCAGGGTTGAACCTTTGGGTTTGTGAAGTATGCTGATTCAGGGAAAGATCTGTTCGAGGCGAGGATTATGTTGTCAAAGTTATGTTCCAGTAACCAGCATATCTGCCTGTCTAAGAGCGTTTCGTCCGCTGAAACTTTTAAGAGGGGTTTCGGAGTCCAGGTGTCAGGTTTGAGCCTCCACCCTTCTCCCCCGCATAAGATTATAGCTTCATATTCCATTAATCTCACCTTCCGTCTTAGATTGGGCTTCATATTTCATATTATCTAAGGCTGATTCGTTCACCCGTTACGATGTAGATGACTGATTCCCCTATATAGGCCGCGTGGTCAGCTATCCTTTCGAGGTGACGGATGAAGAGCAGGGTTGAGACGACACATCTTGTCAATGCTGGAGACTGCTCGACCAGTTTGTCGAGGCATCTGTAATATATTTCGTCAACCTCCCTTTCCATCGCATTTAGTGTTTTTGCGAGGTCTACGTCATGTTTCTTGATCGCTTCGATGCTTGTGTGAACCATCCCCAATACTT
>CAZTBK010000078.1:0-3644 GCA_964611975.1 uncultured Candidatus Bathyarchaeia archaeon
TTCATAGAAGCGGTAACGTCCCCGTCACCCGGTCTATGACCTCCTTCGGGGCAGGGCCGATACCAAGGCAAGTGTAGGTCCCAGGAGGGACCTCCGTCAGACCCCTGTCCTGCACAAGTCCGGTCGGGAGGTTCATGGCCTTGGCCTCCCCCTCGATCCTGAGGAGCTCCGCCTCTGAACGTGCCCTCACTACCACCTTACACTGCCCCTCCTCCAACCACCCCTTCCACCAACTATGATGCTCGCCCCTGGCGCGCTCCGCGGCCATCAGGGAGGCGTGCGCGACCTGGACGGCCGTCTTCCCCTTGCTCATGCCTAGGTCCGATCGAACCACTATCACCTGCTTATAGCTGAACGAAGACAGTCGCAACACCCCTTAAGGATGCCTTCATATACAGCATCTATCGTCTTCTTTATGGTTTTAATCCTTGTGGTCAGAGGATGCTAGCGGCCCCGGCCATGCGTTTTGAAACCCCTCGTCATCTCCGCGCTCTTCCAACGTGGCCCGTCCTAAGCCATCTTGGATGGATACACGCGATGTTGCAGGTATGGGCACATCGACCAAAAACATCAACGAGTGACATTTAAGACATGCCCATCTCTGACTGAGGCTGAGGCCCTCTGGTCGTCCACTAAAGGGGAAGGTATAAATATCTGATGTTGCGATTATCGATTTAACGATTCAAAGAAGGGCGTGGATGAGCGCAGAAAGGATAGTTAAGATGCCTAAATGCTCCTCTTGCGGTCATATAATCTCCCCGGATGAGAAGGCTGTGAAGTTCCCATGCCCCTCATGCGGTGAGTTCCTGATCTGGCGATGCGAGAAGTGCCGATTGTTCGGGAGGGAGTATGAGTGTCCAAAATGCGGCCTTACTGGTCCTTAGAAGATATTAGGCCATCTATTTTCGCTTACGGTACAAGATTTCCGGTCGCAGAAAAAGAGAAAATCGGTATAGGTCAGAAGAGGAACCTCAATATCTCCTCTTTATCATTGATCGACCTCACAACTAATTCGGGACCCTCTCTCCTAAGCTCTTCAGCAGCATAAGCTCCAGAAGTAACCGCTATGCATCTCATCCCTGCCGCCTTGGCGGCTTGCACCCCGAAGATAGAGTCCTCGACAACCACACAGTCTCTTGGGTCGAGGCCCAATCTCTCGGCGCATTTTAGAAAGATTTCAGGTGCGGGCTTCGGCTTCAGAACATCGTCAGCGGAGATCACGACCTCAAAATACTTCGCCAAACCCCTCTCTCGGAGTAAACTATCGATCACCTTTCTGCTACTCATGGTCGCCAAGGCGATCCTGATCCGACCGTGTAACGCGTCTAGCAGCTCGGGAGTCCCATCAAAAATTTTTACGCTATTCAAAAACTTCAAGCGCACCGTGTGCGCGCGTGCAGCTAGTTTCTCAATTAGGCTGTCGCTGTAGGGGATTTTGTTATCCTCAAGGGCCTCTTTGATAACCAACTTGCCTCCTATCCCAATCCTCCTCTCAATGAAATAGTCATCGACAACGCAACCAACGTCGGACAGAACCTCCTGTACCGCTTTTACGATGCTCTCCTTTGTGTCAGCCAAGGTCCCATCAAAATCGAAGATGACAGCTTTAAACATTCAAATCACCGTGGGGCCCTCAAGCCGGTTCGTTCTTTATTATGTGATTGTTTACAAATTTTTCCCGCATTACCATATTAACTTGCATTTTTCTGAAAATTTTCAATCAGCTTCGTAGACGGAGACCCGAAACCGCCCCTCAGCCCTGAAAATGCCCCCCTCAGAAGATATTAAGCGTTCTCAACCCATCCGCCCTTACGGAAGGGGCCTTCTTGCGAGGGGCAGATAACATATATAAGTGACTTCAATACCAAAAGCTATTAGTGTATTTATTGTTACGGACGCGTGCGGTACCGCGAAGCTACTCAAGTCCTCATGTGATTTTTCTAGCCATTTTGTTGGCGTTCTCCGCCTTTTATTATCCGCTTAAAACCCATCCAACCGGCCAACTCAGGGCTGCGGACGGCGAGGGCCCCACCTCTTTGATGTTGACCGCCGCGATCGACCTGGATAAGGAGCCTCGATGCATAGCTGTCAACGATGAGACTGGACGCGTCTACATCGGCGTAGAAAACGGCACATTGGTCATAGACGGCGCGACAAACGATGTGCTGATGGAAATACCTCTGGAGCACACGCCCCTTTTCATCGCTGTGAACCCCAAGAACAACCGCATATACGTCGATCAACTTGGTGTTAAAGTCATAGATGGCGCGACCAACGCGGTCGTCGGCGAGATACACGAGTCCGTCAACGACTGGGAAATCGCCATAGATCCGGTTGCGAACATCGTCTACATAGCGCACACCACCACCTTCCTTCATACGTATGACCGGGTGGTGGCTTATGATGCGAACACATTGAGAGAGAAATTTCGAGTGAATATACCCGGCAGTACAAAGCCCTACTTTGTCCAAAGTATGGGGGTGGCGGTAAACCCGGAGACGAACCGGGTGTACGCGACGTGGAGTTATAATCATAACCTGTACATGATAGATGGTCACACCCATAGCATCGTGAAAAACGTGTCCATCACCCAATACAGCAATCGCATATTGGTCAACCCGACGACGAACCTCGTCTATGTGGCGCGATCCTCGGGCGGGATCATCCTGGATGGCGAGTCCCTGGAGCAGGTTGGGACATACTCAGGGGACCTCCGAGCCATAAACCCGCCCTCCAACCTTCTGTACATGAGAAGAGATGATGCGGTGTGCGTACTCGATGGGAACACCCACAGTGAACTGGCGCGCTTAGAGCTGGAAGACTCCCCCCACTACATAGCAGTGAACCCCGAGACCGCCATGATCTATGTGGGGCACAGGTTCGATAAACAGATATCAGTGATCGATGGGCGTTTCACTTATGGCGACTTGGTTATAGAGCCTGGCGCCCCTGAGCCCGACCAAACCTTCACCGTGAAGGTGAAGGTTACGAACATCTGTCACTTCGAGGCAGGCACGACCGTGGACCTCTTGGTGGACGGGGGAGTGGAGGGCTCTAGAGACGTGCAGTTGGGGGCAGGCGAGTTCGAGACCTTAAGCTTCGAGCTGGCGAAAGGCGAAGGAACATATGATATTAGGGTGGACGGCGTATCGCTCGAGCTGTCTGTCCAACGTCCACCCGTCTGGTCGCCGCTCCTTCCCTACTTGCCCTACATATTAGGAGCGACCGCGTTGGTGGGGTTGGCCGTAGGGGCCATGGTCCTGTATAGAAGAGTGAGGAAACCTCAGATCACGGCTCCGACTCAGGTCCTGAGGTGTCCGTTCTGCGGCTCTGTGATCCCACAAGGCGCGGTCTTCTGCCCCTCATGCGGTAAAAGGATAGCTCAATGAACCTTAATCGACCTTTGGTCATCGATCTCTCTCGTAGTTAAGGGGAGCGTCGAGCCACAGCCCCATGATCCTCTTCCCCCTTCATGATTTTTCCAGCTCGCTGAAGGCCTATGGGGCACTGTCCCGAGCCCCTCGCCGTTTTCTTGGCCACCCCTCCGATGTACATATCTATTCCGCAAGAAATCCATACTCGATCATAGAGGCTTCAAAGAATCTGCCAGAAGTTCGCCTCATTTGGCTAGAGTGCAAGTTGAA
>CAZTBK010000079.1:0-3554 GCA_964611975.1 uncultured Candidatus Bathyarchaeia archaeon
ACCGCCAGCATCTCAATGGAGAATAAAGGAAAAATCATATTTAAAATATCATGAATAAGTTAACAGAACCTGGCATCCTTAAGATCGCCGCCTAACTAGCGTATCCTTGACTGATCGAATTTCAGGGGGAGAGCCATGACCGGTCCAGCTGAAGGGAAGTTGAAGCTGCGCGGTGAGGTCTACTTGAGCTTTGATGGTGAGAAAGTCAGGTTAAAGGGCACGTCCATCTACATTCACCTTAAGGGCTACGCTATGGCCAGGGTCACGCACTTGGATATCGAGCACGGAGTGCTGGATAATATAATCCCGCCAAGGAGGGGGGAGTTTCTAAACATCGTTGGGGTTCGTGGAGGCATCGAGATCCGGCTCGAAGAACGGAAGGCCATTGATTTTCGAGGGAGAAGGGTCGCCCCCTCAAAGATCGAGGTAGCGGCCCCCTTACTCAACGTTATCCTTGACGTGGGCGAGAGGACGAGGACTTGGGTTGGCGGGAAACTCGGGGGGATCTACGTGGGGTTCAAAAAGCAGGAAGTTGAGAAATTAGAGGAGATCGCAAGGTCTTATTTCGGGGTTGAACCCCTCGCAAGAGGAGAAAATGAGCGAAGTTGGAAGTAGTTACGAAAACCAAGGGTGAACATGGGAAACAGACCCTGTGAACTACCTCACGCTATCGCATGGGGTCTTCTTGCGAGGTTTAGATGAAGTACTTACTACCTCTTTAATCGCCGATCATTTTCCCAGCGATTTGATTTTTTTCTGTTAACTGCCTGCAGTTGGCAGATAACTTTAATCACTGATTATTTTCCCGACGATTTTCTCCGGGTCGAATTTAATCAAGTCCTCATATCCTTGCCCATTTCCCAGGTAGATTATCGGCTTTCCAGTAGCTGAGATCACGCTGAAGCACGCCCCTCCCTTTGCGTCCGCGTCCACCTTAGTCAGTATGGCGGCATCTATCCCCACTGCTCTGTCGAACTCCTTAGCTTGTAGGACGGCATCGTTGCCAGTTAGGGAGTCGACCACCAGGACGGACAGGTCAGGCTCTATTACCCTCTTGATCTTCGCGAGTTCCATCATCAGATTCTTATCGGTCTCCATCCTCCCAGCGGTGTCGATGAGCACCGCGTTGACCCCTCGCGCCCTGGCGTGGCTGACCGCGTCGTAAGCTACAGCGGCAGGATCGGCCCCATACGAGTGCTTAATCATGCGCACCCCCAGTCTTAAGGCATGTTTCTCTAACTGTTCGATCGAGCCGGCGCGATGGGTATCGCTGCACGCTAAAACCACGGAGTAGTCGTTATCGAGCAGTAGCCTCGCGACCTTCGCTATGCTCGTAGTTTTACCTGAGCCGTTCACCCCAAGAAAGAGGATGATGAGCGGTTCCCCTTGTCCCTTCTTTTTGGCTGCCATTTTTAAGAGGTCTATCTCTCCCTCGGTCCGCAAGGCTTTGATCAGCGCTTCCTTCAGGATGCCCTTCACGGCCGCTTCTTGGTCTCCAAACCTATTTATCTCCATCCCCTCAAGCCCATTTTTAAGGTCCTCGCAGATGGCGTCGGCAACTGATAAGGCCACATCGTTCTCAAGAAGGGAAAACTTAAAGTTGGATATGGTTTTTTCTAGTCTCTCTCCCTTGAGCTCGGTTTTAGACACCTTTTTGATAGCGCTAGAGAAAACCCTCTTAAGACTTTCGAACAACGCTCCGAGCTCTCCTCGATCTGACTATCTCATTTATCTTGTTTTCAATCTCATTGATTCTCCCGATGACCTGGTTCAACTGCTGTTGGAGCGCCACTTTGCTCCTCTGAATCTCACTCATCTGGCTCCCGATGCTCTCCTGCGCTTTATCGAACGTCTTTTCGGTGGCCACGTTAGCCCCTATCCCGACGATCACTTTCTCGGCGTCCTCAAGCCTGGCCTTCACGTAAGACCCCCCGCCTATAGGAAAGAGGAGGATCCTTCCCTTCTCGATCCCCTTTAACCCCTCAAGGCTTCTGTTGGCGATCTCCAACTCGCCTAAGGCAGCGTTAATTAGGTTGATCCTCGATTGGAGCGCGTTGGCATTCCCCCTGAGCACCTGAAGTTCGACCAATAGCCTTCCCAGAGCCCTCTCTTCCTCATTTCGCGGGGCCTCACGCTTTCCTCTCTGCATCTACCCCTCACTCAGCTTCCTTATGATGGGATCCTCGACCTCTTCGGTTTCTACCTCCCTTATCGAAGATACCCTTATTTGAAACCTCTTCACCCTATGCTTGCTCCCTATGTCCTTGTAAAGCTTCTCCAAGGCGTCCTCTACCCTCATCGCCCTCACTTCCCTTTTAAACGACGCCCGCCATTCTGGCTTTCTGATCTCGCCTTCGATCCTGAACGTCTTTACCTCGCTCATCTTTGCCTCACTGAAACATCTGTTCGAAGGGTGAGCTCCATTAATCGATACCTTAAACTCTTAAAAGCCTTTTAGCCTTTTTGATGAGCTATCTGCAAAGTGAGTTGCTCAGCATGACTATCTCTGGCCCTGTCGTGGAGAACCCGGCCAGCACCCCAAAGCTATTGGCCATGAGGCCGGATGCCACGTAAGGAACGCCGTGGTTGACCGTCCCAACGTCGACGGGGACCTTCAGGACGTCCTCTAACAGCTCCCTTTCATCATCCCTCAGCATGGGATGCGCCAATGTCCCCTTGTTGGTCGTCACAGCCAAGGAGCCGACGTATGGCAGACCGGCGATCGTGCCCTGAGCGGCCTCGACGTCAAGGGCGTCCTCTATCCTCCTAACGGTCTCCCTATCCTCAGCTATGTCCGGGCTTATCAGGGCCCCTCGGTCATTGACGAGTATCAGGTTACCTAACGCCGTCTTCTTGGAGTAGATCTTGATGATGTTTTCATCGACGGCCCTTTTTATCCGGTCCACCTCTTCATCTCGGGCGTAGTAAGGCACCACCATGCCGTTGGAGTTTGCGGCTGATAGCGCGCCTAAGAGCGTGGAATCCCCGATAGAGGTATATATGACCTGAGTCTTCAGGTAGCTCCTTATCTTATCGACTTTAGCCTTAGAGATCCTGACCGGGATCAAGGTGTACAGATCGGTGGTCACCGTATAGACTCCTATGTTTGGGCTCCCTCTGATGTCCAATAAGGAGATCGGCAAGCCTCACTCTCCCTTTACCTAAAGGGAAATTTCTCACCCATAATGAACCTCGTACATCCCTATTATGTTATCGTAAGAAGATTTGAAGTGGGAGGGCAGTTAATTTCTAATTTTGATGTATTTAATATATAAAGGACCTCTGTGATTTTTTCCTTATATAACAACTGTAGTTATATAAGGGTTAAAAGCTTGTTCAAAGGCTTAGCTGATGTGGGAGATTATGGGTGAGGTGGCGGAGCACTACCTGGGGCTGGCTCGCAAGTACTTGAAGGAGTCAGAGGTTTTTATGGGTAAGGGAGACTACGTGCAGGCGAGTGAGAGGCTGTGGGGCGCCGCCGCGGAGATGGTGAAGGCGGTCGCGGCCAAGAGGGGTGTAGAACTAAAGACCCATGGGGACCTCTGGGGGTTCGT
>CAZTBK010000080.1:0-3384 GCA_964611975.1 uncultured Candidatus Bathyarchaeia archaeon
GTGAGGAGGGGCCACCATCGAAGGCCTGTGGAGGCCGAGGCCTCCGTAACCTGACGAGCCGGCTGCGATGAGGGGTGAAGGGAACGAGCCCGGTCGGTGAAGCAGGGACCTCCCAGCGGCTTCCGGCGAAACGCGCCCCGAAGCGGAGGCGATGTGGGAGTAACGGGGAGGAAAGGTCGGAAGCCCCATGCTTTCGCATGGGGGGGAGGTCACTTCATTCAGATTTTTATAATAGGAAGTTTATGACTTAGAGAGTCCTTATATACAACATTTGATACATCATATTCGACATATTCTCAACTATATGATACAGCAGACGAGGAACCTTAGATGCCTATCAAGATGAAGACGATCAGGCTTGCGTTCATCATGGCTGGGAGGAGCATCGGGCGAAGGAAGTTCAGATCGGCCCTGACCATACTAAGTATAGCCATCGGCATCTCCACGATGGTGGCTTTAATGACTATTGGTGAAGGGATGCATTCTCAGGTCCAAAGGACGCTTAACGAGATACTCGGTGCCGGGGTGGTGATGAGGAGCGGCGATATGGGGGCGAGCATACCGGAATACCTTGGGGATTACATATCCCAGGTGCCGGGCGTGAACAACTCCGTACCTGTAGTGATGACTACGATGGATATCGGCGGTAGGCAAATAATGGTTGTAGGCATCGATCCAGATCAGGCCGCAAGTTTGTATAAGATAGTCCTCTCCGAGGGGCGGGCGCTCGAAGTTGGAGAGGATTATTCCGCGGTCATCGGGTCTACAACAGCTGACCTCTTGGGGCTGAGTGTCAATGATACCATCACCCTAAGCTCGAGGGCAGGCGGAGTCGGAGAGAGGTTCAAGGTCGTCGGCATCCTCCGATCCATTGGTAAAGGCGAACTGAGCGTTGGGTGCTTCATATCCCTTGAGGCTTCACAACGCCTACTTGGCAGAGAGGGTTACGTCTCAGCGTTCCTCATCACGTTAGATGACCCCAGCCAAGCAGAGTACGTTGAGCACGTCCTAAAGGACATGTTCCCTGCGGCATCGATCCTTAGTGAGGAGACCCTCTTGGGTCAAATTAATCAAATTATGGGGATAATTAATGGCGTCCTGTTAGCTTTAGGGTCCGTAAGTTTGCTCGTTGGCGCCATCGGGGTCGTTAACACGATAACGATGTCTGTTCATGAACGAACTAGGGAGATAGGAATGATGAAGGCCGTAGGTGGTGAGCGGTGGCACGTTCTGCTCATCTTTCTCTCGGAGGCAGCCATAATCGGCCTAATTGGCGGTCCCTTAGGGTGCATCTTAGGCCTTTCTATGCTATATGTTCTTCAGTGCGTCGTCTCGATGATCGGGATGAAGGTCACGATCCCGTTGATAATATCACCGCAAATTATGTCAACGGCTTTAGTTATAGGCTTGGCCGTTTCAACCACGGCTGGGTTCTACCCATCTTGGAAGGCGGCCAATATTCGACCCGTGGAGGCCCTGAGATATGAGTAAGTCGGTTGAGCTTCACGACGTGGTGAAGATCTACGAGATAGGAGAGGGGATCGAGGTCGAAGCCCTGCGGGGGGTCAATCTAACCGTTGAAAAAGGCGAGTTCCTCTCAATTATGGGACCGTCAGGATGCGGTAAAACCACGCTCTTGAACGTGATCGGTGGGCTTGACAGACCCACAAGTGGGAGGGTGATAATCGATGGGGTCGACATTACGGATATGGGTGAGGGGAAGCTGGCCAGATTTAGACGCGAGAAGATAGGATTTGTATTTCAACTCTTCAATTTGGTTCCAATACTTACCGCTTTAGAGAACGTCGAGCTACCGATGATCTTCGCAGGGCATCTTTCGTCTGAAGAGGTAAGGGAAAGGGCGATGGATCTGCTCAGGTTGGTCGGGCTTGGTGAAAGGATGCATCACCGTCCAAACCAGCTGAGTGGTGGTGAACAACAGCGTGTAGCGATTGCCCGCGCCCTAGCTAATGAGCCGTCCATAATCTTAGCGGATGAACCCACGGGAAACGTCGATAAGAGGACGGGTTCAAAGATAATTCGGCTTATGCAACACCTGAACAGGACCCTTGATCAGACGGTCATCATAGTTACGCATGACCCTGCTGTGGCATGTGCAGCTAACCGCACCCTGCACATACTGGACGGGCGGATCATGCCAAAGCCACCAAGCTCAGTTAAAAAACCTTCTCGTCAGGTCTTGCTGGCTGAGCGCCGTCAATTGATGTTAGCTGAGCTTAGGTGGTTGGAGAATTCCTTGATCCGACTTAAGGAATCAAGAGACAAAATGAAGCCAGAGCTGTACAACCGCTCAAAGATAGGGTACGCGAAACGGCTGAAGAGGCTAAAGGAAGCAATCCAAGATTTCCACGAAAGGAGGCAGGGATCAGCATGAGGCTCGCTAAATTCCGGTGCATCCTGATGGCCTCTCTTCTCGTTCTTGTCCTGCTGCACCCTTTAACATCGGATGCTGTCAGTTCAGGCGTTAATTCGGTTGATTCTCACGCTCCTCTATTGACATATAAAAAGGATGAGCTGATAGAAACGAAGTATTCACCGTCAGGAGAGCTTCTTTCAGAAGTAGTTATGGTGAAATTTGAAGTCTATAATAACGGCCCATCACCAGTTCACGTCTGCATCAGAGACCGGGCCGAATGTATAGACGCTGACACGTTGACTATGCTCTATGGCACCCCGAAGCCAGAGATGCTCGAGGAGTTTGGGAATACGACGCTGATCACCTGGGATAACGTAAAGATAGAGGCTGGCAGCAACATTGAGTATCGGTATATGGCTGAAACCTGGAGGATGGTACCGATAGACATCAATGAAACTGTGTACCTCAACGGAAATCGGTCAGACCTGAAGAAGATCGGGAAAATTTACACTTTGAATGCGAATGTCTCGGATACACTGACCTTTGAGGTCGCCATAAGGAACGTTGGCCAGCCCCTCTATACCGGTAGAAAGAAAGTCATCCCACCAATCTTATGTACCGTTACGGTCATGCTCTCAAATGATTATTTCTCGGACATCGTGACTCATCCAGAGGCAAACTCGACCTCAACGATAGCTAGCGCGTCAGTTACTACCTGGGTGATGCTATTAAATGACTCGGTGAACCTCAGCCTCTCAGCCAGGATTAAGGACGTCAGCTCTTGGGGTGAGGCGCCGATCGAGCCGATCATCATCAGGCTGGAGCCCGTCCCAGAAACGATGATTACCGAAATTGAACAAAGGGAAGAAAGCCTAAATGACTCTATCAAAGCATTAAGCGACTACGCAGAGATGTTGGATGAGCTCAGCAGGTACATCGATCAAATGGCAGGGGCCATGTCTGGGATGGTAAAGACCTTACGCCAGATCGGGGCATCATTGAGGGGT
>CAZTBK010000081.1:0-3289 GCA_964611975.1 uncultured Candidatus Bathyarchaeia archaeon
CATCTATTAGGATCCCCGCTACAACCATGGGGCCTATGACAGATCCTCTTCCAGCCTCATCTATTCCACAGATCTTCAACGGTTCATAGAGATACGGTGATCGATATTAAGGTTTGATCCTCAATACATGAGCTTCTCCTTTTCCAGCTTTCATGGCTTCATAACTCAACATCGACAGCCAATCGAAATCTTATCTTACACCCTCAAGTATGTCAATACGCCTTGATACCCAATAAGTGGACTTGTTGATGAGTAGAAGTCTTGGAATGGCCTCTATAATATATCATTTTTTCATTCACCTGTAAAAAGGTTTAAATTGGAAGCCCGTAAAATTGTTTTTAGCCGCTTTTGCGGCTGCGGGTTTGGAGGGATCGTTATGGCCTCAATCCGGGAACTGTCGAGTGATAGTGTTACCCGTTTTGAACGTATTGGGGCTCACACCCACATTAAAGGTCTCGGTCTGGATGAGGAAGGACGAGCTGTGAAGATAAAAGACGGCATGGTTGGTCAAGAAAAGGCTAGAGAAGCGGCTGGACTTGTCGTCAGGATGATCAAGGAAGGAAAACTTAGCGGAAAGTGCATAATTTTAGCTGGACCCCCTGGAACCGGGAAAACAGCTCTAGCGGTTGCGATTTCAAGGGAACTAGGCGCAAATGTTCCCTTCATCCAGATGTCTGGAAGCGAAATTTATAGCACGGAGAGAAAGAAAACCGAGATTTTGATAGAGGCGATAAGGAAAGCCATAGGGGTTGAGATCCATGAGATACGTAAAGTTTACGAGGGTGAGGTCGTCAACATAGATGTGAGAACCGTGCCGCACCCCTATAACCCTTACCAGAAGGTTCCTGAAAGTGTGCGGATAACCCTAAAAACAGTTGAAGAAGAGAAGACTATTGAGGCGGGAGCTAGCGTAGCCCAGCAAATAATTGGGCAGGGAATTTCGGAGGGACACGTCATCCAAATTGACGCTGAGACAGGTCGAGTCGCACATTTAGGCATAAGCCTAGAGAGCGTTAAGGGAAAAACCTACGATGTAGATACGAGTAGGAGGGTACCCAGACCTTCAGGCAGGGTTTTAAAGGAGAAGGAGTTTGTTTACACCTTGACTCTCGCTGACTTAGACGAGTTAAACGCTAGAAGAAGTTCGGGAGGGTTGTTCAGCCTACTCTTTGGAGCTTCACCAACGAAGGAAATCGACTCAGAAGTTCGAATGGCCGTGGATCAACAGGTCAAAGAGTGGGTTGATGAGGGGAAGGCCTTCATTCACCCAGGCGTCCTCTTCATCGATGACGCACACTTGCTGGACCTAGAAGCCTTTAGTTTCCTCGGAAGGGCCATGGAAAGCGAGCTTGTTCCTATAATAATTTTGGCTACGAATAGAGGAATAGCCAGAATCCGAGGAACGGACATAAAAAGTCCACTCGGCTTCCCCCTAGATCTTATAGACAGAGCTGTGATAATTGCGACCCAGGAGTATGACAGAGACTCTGTCAAGGAGATTTTGAGTATTAGAGCGAGGGAGGAGAAAGTCGAGATAGAGGAAGACGCCTTAGAGAAACTCGCTGACATAGGAGTTGAGAGATCGCTTAGATACGCTGTCCAGCTTTTGAGCTTGGCGGCTCAAAACGCAAAAAGGATGAAACACGGAAAAATCACGGTGGAGGATGTTGAGCAAGTGGCCAGCCTCTTCATGGACATAAGCGAAGCATCCGAGTATCTGAGAAAATATGAGGAAAAATTCCTGAGCCACTAAGAGAGCGTATATGCATAAAAATGAAGGAATCTAATCATGACGATCATACTATGACGTTAAATTCTGTTTTGATCTTAAATAAGATTAGACATCAATTCGAGAGCGTAAGGCATGGAGTCGGCGGGCTCTCTGATCTATGCCTATCGAGGGGATGAGGCGGGAGAGATCCTTTCATCAGTTAGAGATGGAGGGGTTTTAGGCGTATACTTCATCGGGTCAACGGAGACCTCGACCATACCTGGGATAAGCATCGCCGGAGCCACGCCTAAGCTAACGCTCTATACTCCAGCGGTTGATGTAGAGTATCTGCTCTATGGAAGGCCTCTGAGCATCGATCAGATACCGGTTACTCCTGAGGGAATACCGACGCCTGCTCTGATCACACGCGCCGCCCTAAGCTCTTCCGACATCCCTCTAATCGTGATTGACGCTGGATCCTACGTGGAGCCCAAGATACCTCATGTAGATCTCCCAAGCAGGGTTGTTGGGGGGAGAATAGACCTTGGCCAAGCCCTCCCCTATGAAGCCGCGAGGAGCCTATTTGAGGAGAGCAGGGTCTTAGCGGGTGAGCTCGCCCGTCTAGCTGAGCTACTAATCATAGGTGAGAGTATTCCGGGTGGAACTACGACTGCGTTAGGGGTCTTGGTGGGGCTCGGATATGAGGCGTGGGGGATGGTTAGCAGCGCGGCTCCCAAGAACCCGCAAGACCTCAAGCAGAGGATCGTCAGGAAGGGGTTAGAGGGGTCTGGGGGGCTGCCAAGCAGCGACCCCTTCGAGGCCGTGGCCCGACTAGGAGACCCCGTACACGTGTCCATGGCGGGCTTTCTAGCTGGGGCAATAGAGCGGGATGCGGGGATAATTCTCGCTGGCGGGACCCAGATGGCCGCCGTGCTGGCCATAGCTAAGCACGCAAAAATATCGTTAGAGGGGAGGGTTTTGATAGGGACAACTAGATGGCTGGTCGAGGATAGCTCATCGGATCTAGTGGGTCTTGTGAGGACGGTTTATCCAAGCGTGCCCGTCGTGGCGTATAACCTTGACTTCTCAAACGCCCCCCATGAGGGCCTGAGATACTATGAGAGGGGCTATGTTAAGGAGGGGGTGGGAGCGGGCGGAACATGCATAGCCGCGGCGGTTAAGGGCGTAGCTCATAAAAAGCTTCTCAACAGCATATACAAGGAGTATGAAAGGCTCGCAAAAGGGCGGTAAAGGATTACCATTATCCAAGAGGATAGCCGATAAAGATACTTTAATTATAGATTTTGGGAGGAGGGTGAGAGCTTTATCCTCGACAATCATGGGCGGCGGGCTTAGAGAACTAACACACGCCGTATTTCATAGGGTTGACCCTGACTTTAATGATCCCAACCCGGTCGAATATGTTGAGAGGCTCCTAGAGAGGCTTGGTCTTCCTAGGGAGAGCTCCGCAGTATTCTTAACAGCTGTAGATGCTGTGAGAGAGCATATCGAGATACAGGCGGATTCCCCGACTAGGATTATGCTGGTAGCCAGCGTCGGGCTTGGCCACGGCGTGTC
>CAZTBK010000082.1:0-3146 GCA_964611975.1 uncultured Candidatus Bathyarchaeia archaeon
AGAACAGCTGGCAAGAGCAGTAGCAGAGCCATCATGACCTTCTGGTCTCTCAGCGTGCTAGAAAAAGAGGTTTTTCGGTTTAAGAGGGCCAGCGCTTCTTTAACGCTGACACGCGGACGTGGCCCATCCTCCCGCACCCGTCAAGTTAAGGGATACCCTCCAAACTTTTATACCTTCTCGTAAGAAGTCTTGCGTTAGGTGGGGTGAGCTGCGAAATACATCTACTCCAGCATCCACATCGTTAGTTAAATTCTGGATGGCGCTCTGGCCTTCCAGCTTCTTGACGGCTCAACCCTGCCTGTGACCGGATCCACTCTGAGGCCTAGGGTTTCTAAGGTCTCAACCCCGAGCGCGGGCTCCTCTACGTCGCTCAAAAGGACCTTTGCCACAGTCTCTCTCCCCAGTATCTTGAGGCATGTAAACGCCGTCTCAAAATCCTTAACGCTTCCATCCGCCAGTGAGACCCTCTCCCTCCATGGGGCCTTCTGGACGCCTATCTCATCAGCCATCCTGTAGGGCAGGATGGTGAAGGTAGAGCCAGCATCAACGAAAATCTTCACCTTCCTCTCAGCCTTAAGGCCCTTCAACAAACCCTCAACGTAAACGTGGCCCACGCGGAACACCGATTAAACAACTGGGAGATAATAATAAAAAATTTGGTTAATAAGTGATGTGGGTTGGTTGAAACAACTTATCACAAGAAGACTATGTTCCGGCTGGGATTAGGGAGAAGTCTGCTTGAGGCCATTAACGGGAGATGAGGCGCGCGTGGGAATGTTGGGAAGAGCCTTTTTCTGGGTTTTGCTTGGTGGCCAATTTTTAGTTTTATTTTTTATTGGAGGATTTATGAGAGTAGGCGTTGGATGAGGTTTATGAGAGCGTGCGTTCGCTTTGGTAGGGACCCCCTCAGGAGTTTGAAGTCCCGAGCCTCGAACGCCTTGAGCCTCTTTGCGGCCATCAGACCCGCCGCGATGAAGTACGTCCCCTCTACAATTATCCTTGTCAGCGGGCTCGTTTGAGCGATGTTCGTGAGCGCCCAGTCTATCACGGCTATCGGGACGGCCAGTGTGGCTGAGAGCGGCAGGGCCTTTTTGAGGGATCTCACGTCGGCCTTGAGTTCAATCGTCTTCTTCAGCTCCCTGTGGCACACGATCAGGGATGCTGTGAACATAGCCGATCTGGCCATGGCTGCGCCGACGACGCCGAGGGGTCTGGCGAGGAGCGTGATGAGGACGGTCTCAGTTATGGCCGAGGCGGCCTATACCCTCATCAAGGCCCTCGTCTCTCCGATCCCCTCTAGGGTGGCGACGAAGAGGGCCAGGTACGCTTGGATTATCGATGTCGCGGTCAGGATGGCGAATGGCATCGCCCCTTTGGCGTAGTCTGCCCCGTACGCGAGCGTCACGGCGGATCGGGAGGCTGCTGCGAGGCATAGGCCGATCGGCATGACCGTGAGGTTCAGCAGCCGGGTCGAGGCCTCCGTCAAGTCTCCTATGCCCTCCCCCCTGCCGTGTCTGGCCGAGATCGCCGGGAGCACCGTCATGGATAGGGCCATCCACAGGATGGACAGGACGGTCGACCCGGCCGCGGCCAGGTAGTACGTGGCTTCCATGGCCAGGTCGGAGGTCATGGCGTACAGGATCACGACGTCTGCCCAGCTCTGGATGAAGCCCGTCGCTGTGTGGGCGAAGACCGGGTAGCTGTAGTTTATCATGAGCCTCTTCGGGAAGGGTTTGGCCCCTTCGGCTTGGAGCCTCCCCCTCAGGAGGTAGCGTGAGATGATGAGGCATATGACGGCGCCCGTGAGCCAGCCAGAGACCACCCCAAGGACTCCGTGGCCGATCCATGCGAGGATTATCCCGATCAGCCTGCTCGAGAGGAAGAACGCTATGTTTGCTGCCGCCATCTCCGCGAACATGCCTAGCCCCCTCATCTCTGCGCCGTAGAGCGTCGTCAGGTTGAGCAGGAAGGCCGATGCGAACGTTATCAGGAACAGAGCGGCGCCCCCTCCCGTCCCGAAGTACGTGTCCGAGAGCCATGGGGAGGAGGCAGAGGCCAGGATTAGGGACGGGAGTGAGATCGCCAGGACGAGGGTGAGGGCCGTCCTCGAGGCCGCGGATGCCTCGTCGAACCTCCCCCTTCCGACGCTCTCAGAGATGAACTTCGCCGACGCGACAGGGATCGAGAACGTGGTAAGCACGTTAAAGGCCGTGAGGGTGAAGTTTAGGAGGGTTATCCTGCCGACGTCCTCAGTCGTGAGGATGCGGGATGCCGCGACGTAGAAGAGCAGGCTGGTTACGTACTGGAGCGCGTTCTGGACGGCTATGTAGGCCGTCCCCCTGGCGACCCTAGCGGATTCCACTTCTCATCCCAAGGAGGCGTCTCGTGTTGGCATTTTATCGCCTTTGCTTCAGGCGTTTCGTTGGTTTTCTCATCACCTCATCCTCCACATCTTCTGTGGGTGCTCGACATTCAGAGTGGAGGTGTTTCCTTCCTTCTTTCCACCGCTGGTATTCTCACTTTCGTATTTAACTATGATGTGGAATTTATGCCGCTTTCCCTCTTTAGTCTCTAGATAGGCTCTCTCGCTATCAGGTAGACTCGGAAATGTTTCCGAACGTACGTGATTGTCATGCGGTCTGCTCAGGAGAAACTATTTTCTCCTCTGATTTATGAGTCCGTGCGCTTGCCCTTCGTCCGCGATTCGAGATGCGTTAAGCTTATATTCCCTTCGCGTTAAACATGTTGTCGAAGGCGATGTACCCATCGTATTTTTCCAGGGCCGAGCTGATCTCCGTGAGGCGCAGGGCATTGCGCAGGGGGGTCTGGTTCAGGGTCCTGGGCAGGGTTGAGAGGGGAGTGATCGACCTCACCATCCGTTGCGTGGAAACGGTCCGAAGCCCGACCCTTGCTGGGGTGATAAGGAGGGTTTTGAATAAGCTCGCCGATGCGATGAGGGGCAGGGTGGAGAGGCTGATGGGGACGGTCGGTCGCCCCCTAGCAGCCAGGTTGAGCGAGGTCGCTCAGGCTTGGGGCAACGCGAGCGCCCGGGAGTGGGCGTTTGATCTCGGCCTCATCAGGTACCTCACTATCGTCCTTAGCCTTTTGGGAATGGCTGCCTACGGCTGGCTCGTGTACTTTTATCC
>CAZTBK010000083.1:0-2935 GCA_964611975.1 uncultured Candidatus Bathyarchaeia archaeon
TTCGTAGCAAGGATTTCCCTTAACGTTTAATAGGGTATCGGAAAAATTAGACCCCGGAACCCCTCAGTCTTAATCAGAAAAAAGAGGAGAGTTTAGGCTTTGTCAACCGCCTTGTCGGCTCTCACTACTCCATACCCCGAAGCTTTGTCTTGACCTTCTGGGCCTACATCGTCAGCGGTCTCGTGAAGTATGTCTCTGATTCCCTCGGGAGTGTACGTTCTTCCGTCGGCGATTATCTTTGCTATCATCAGCCCGACCGTTCCTGAGACGTGTGGACAGGCCATGGAGGTTCCATCCATGGTTCCGTACCTGTCGTGTGGAAGCGTGGAGAGTATGTTCACTCCCGGAGCGGCGAGCTCAACCTCCGGTCCCTTAGAGCTCCAAGCCGGAACGTTATCATATTCATCGACGGCCGCAACGGCGATCACCTCCGGAAACTTTGCGGGGTAGGTCACACCGTCCTCGCCTTCATTCCCCGCGGCCGCAACTAAAACTATTCCATACTTGTAGGCTGCTTCTACTGCACTCTCAACTTCCGCTGAAGGACTTGTTCCTCCAAGACTCATGCTTATAACCTCGGCCGCATCGTCGTCTGGGTCGCCAGCAACCACCCCGTCGCCATCCTTATCGATTATGCCGTCGGGGCCCCTTATGGCCCACCAGATTCCCTCAGCTAGGTCAGTCCACGTTCCAAATCCAGAGTCGCTGATCACTTTGATGGCGTATATCTGAATCTCAGGCGCGACGCCCACAACGCCAACATCGTTGTAGAGGGCCGCTATGGTCCCTGCGACGTGCGTCCCGTGCCCGTTTTTGTCTCTCCAGTCTCTATATAGTGTAGACTCTTTGTCTCCAACGACCGAGATTCCCCAAGCTATATTGGCCGATAGGTCTTCGTGGTCCTTGTCGACGCCGGTGTCGAGGACAGCTATCTGAACTCCGCTTCCATTAGTCGTCCCCCAAGCGACCGTCGCCTTGATCCTCTCTATACCCCACGGGATTACCTGCGAGGGCTCCTCCTCTTTATCGGGAGGGCCTGCCCGGGGTGGACGACCGATGATCCATACTTCGGGCGGCCTCTCTTCGATCCCAGCTAAGAGCAACGTCGAGATCGGCAAGGTCATCAGCATAATTATTGCCAATAAGGCAGAGAATTTTCTCAACCACTTCTCCTCCATTCTTATTTTTCGGCTTTAGGCTTAATAAGACTTACGCTTATAAATAAGATATTTTGTGGCTGGTTTCTGATGTTTCTTTATGGAATTTGATCTTCTCTCGAGTGAGGAGGGCTATGTTAGGCTCTTCAGGACGGTTAGGTGGAGGAGCAGCTCCGCCTGTACATGATGGAGGAGGAGAGGCTTGAGCCTTAGTTGCTGTGCGATTCGTCCATTTCTCTCTTTGGAGGCAAGAGACATTTAGAAGACTGTTGTGTGATCTCGTAAGAGCCGTCCATGTGTTTACATGGCCTTCGTTGTTGTAGATCCGGATCTCAAAGTAGTAGGCGCCTACATCCGGTTGACCCGATCTGGCACCCCATATTTTTCCCGTATCTCAGACCATGTATTACTCCAGAAACCATCGAGCATACTTCCTGATTTGATCTGGAGCTATGCAGACGGGATCATCCGACATGACTAAAGAATCGTTGTAAACGTTCCAATCCATGATAGCAACCTCCAAACATCCAAATGCAACATCAAAAAGTAACCATGAACACAACAAAAACCCATATATGCAACAAAGCATAACTTATATCTCTCAACCTTTCAATCTCATTTGAGATGAAGAAGGCTTTAGCGGCCTTAGCCCTAGTAACTCTGTTCTTCCTCATCCCCATACTTTCAGGGGTACCTCTTCCTCAAGATCTATCATCACGTGAGTTGGGTGTATTCATAGGTTCCATAATCAAGTATTGGCTGGATGTCATCAAGTACGCTCTCCAGGAGGTTGGCTTGAACTTACACGTGGCCCCCTTTTGTGAGGGATGAGGCCTATTTGGTGAGCCTCGTCCGCAAAGAATGTGGAGACATTTAGAGTGGGTGAGGATAAAGCAGGAATGACCAGCACCTTGAGCTGCTATTCTCTTTTGTTGCGGGTTCACCGCACCAGTTATAAGTGGTGTATCCAGCCTTTTGGGAGTAGATCATCATCAAGTTCGTGATTCTATTATCATAACAGATTTCTTCTTCAGTAATATCGTGTCTTGATCCTAGTATTGTTGAGCTGTCTGCATGGGCCATTTGAGGTATGGATGAGAAGAGGAGAAGCGTTACCATCAACGACCAAGACAACGCATCTATACAGCCCTTAACAGTCTTCATAGCTTTACCTCCCCCTCCTGACCCTTCCATATTTTTCCTTCCGATCCTTTGTGTTCCCTTGTGGGTTTTCAGCCTCCTGTATATGGCTAGGGTGAGGATGGCCGTGAAGGCTGCGGCGGGTAACGGCCATGAGGGGCCGGCGGCTCCTCCAGAGTAGAATCCTTGCGGGCAGTGGTGGTAGACCTTCCCGTTGTCAGCCCATAATAGGACGTCGTAGCCGCAGACGCCGCTCTTAGGCTTGGTTGTGAACCAAGCTATCACCATCCACCTCGGATATACCATGTAGAGCCCGTTGCGATCCTTCCTGCGATCTAAAGAGACATCATTTTCAAAGCTGAATGTTGCCTCTATCTTCTTTATCGTTAGTAGATGTTTAAGGGCGTAGGCTTGGATGTAGGGCATAGCTATCCTGATGGCTTCCTCCCTGGAGATTTTAACGTCAGTGGTGGCAACCTTATAATGCATCATGTCGTCTCCGAGGCCGATTACCAAGCCCGTTTTGAGAGAGACATGTAAACTGATAGATCTCCATGGAGTCATCCATCGGCCCTTTATCTTCTCATACCAGACGAAGGTGACCCTTGAGAACCTCTTATAATAGATGATCTCTAGGG
>CAZTBK010000084.1:0-2883 GCA_964611975.1 uncultured Candidatus Bathyarchaeia archaeon
GATGCTGCCTCTGTCCACGGTCTGGGTGACCGTTGGGGAGAGAAAGATGCACCATAACCCGGAGATCAAGATCATCATGGCAGCGGTTAACGCCAAAGCTCCGCCCGTCTTCCTTGAGATCATCTCACCCCTCCTTGGAAGGAACACTAACAATAAGAGAAATAGAAGAAGGACTAAACCCAACGCAGCGATTCCAATGACAATAAATCCGATAATTGACGCCTCAGGAGCAACGTCCAACCCTATTCTCACGCACTGAAATACGCTTGAGGGGCATATATCATTTTGCCTTCTTAATGAATCCAATTAGAGCGATTATGATGCCAACTAATGCTATAACCCCGCCCAGAGTCTCCACGGCCGTCCAGAAACTCACATGCCCCCTTGTGATGGACGCTATCAAGCAATTCCTCTGGGAAGCGTAGAGGCCCAAAACTGCACCTAAAACAAAAAGAACAAAACCGAAGACGGCCAAGCGTCTACTCATAAGTTCCACCAGAAAGTCTCTTTCCAATATCTTATTTTAGATTAATTCAATTTCATCATAAATGGCTGATGGCGCTCTCGTGGGCCAAGACCCTCAGCTCATAACTCCATCCATCATAGTAAATGTTCCCGCCTTCCCATTCGACCTCCCCGCGCTGATTATCCACATTATCCGACCTGTAATATTTCTTCGGTGGGGTGAACTCGGATGATATATCCGCGTTCACGACCAGCCTGAAATGGTCTATGTTCACGAAATAGAACTTATGGTACCTCTCCGTTGACCTCAGATGCCCGCCGATGGACGGGTCAGCGTAAAGCCACCCGTACGGCTCTACGTGGAATTGAGCCCAGTCATGTGGGCTCGGTTTGATCGGGTTCAGAGCCCAGCCAGACTGCCACCTAGCTGGGACCCCGCTGATCCTGCACAGGGTTATAAAGAGCAGCGCTTGTACCCCGCAGTCCCCTCTGAGGTTCCTGGCAGCGTAATCGCTTATACATTCCATCGTCGAGTACTCTGGGACAAGGGCGTACTTAACGTGACGCGTTATCCACTTATAGATGCGCCATGCCTTGAGGTATGGGTTATTTTCTCCTTGGGTTATCTCCTCCGCGAGCCTTCTCAAGTACGGGGTGAAGGCTATGTGAGGCAGATGCTCTGAGGTGTACCTCTCGTATAGGTCGCTCTGGCCGTACTCCCGCCTCACCATACCCGGGTCGACATCCAGATAGGAAGCGCGCACCACGTACTCGTACCTGACCTCGAACTCGGCCTCCTCTCCCTTAACTGCTTTCGCCTCAAAGTATATCGTGCGTTGGGGGCTGTCCTCAGGGGCCAGGACGTGATCTTTCGGCTCCGCTGAGATGAGCTTGACCTCTGGCTGCAGCTGATCCTTGCGTGGGAACGGCATCCAAACTCTTAACGTCCCCCCATCCGGGACCACATCGGGCTTCACTTTCAGCCTCATCATGACCCTGTTCCTCACCGGCCTTACGTACCTTACCCTGGAGAGCCTTCCTTCTCTAATGACCGCGTCCACATGGCTTTTGAGGAGGCCTCTCGCCTCCTCAGATCTCCTGTCCTTTACTTTAGTCCTCTTCCTCGCTTCCTCGCTCTCCCTCAGCAAGTTTGGTATGAACCTTTTGAAGATCCTCGTTTCGCCCTCTATCTCCCTGTGGTCTATGGCCCCCTCCTCGATCCACCTCTCAAAGTCCGCTCGAGTGAGGCCTGCAATCCAGTTTTTGAGGGTTTCGAAGGCCTCATCCCAGCTCAGTCCGTAATCCGCCCTAACCCTCTCAACCCTCTCAGGTTCCCACTCGAGCCTGGACCTCAGCATGCTCGGAAGCTCATCTTTCTCGACCAAGATCTCGTTTACTAGGCGGATGGCCTGCTTGAAGCTCCCCTTCTCCTCTAAGCGGCGGACCCTTTCGGGCAGGCCAGCGACCAAGAACTCAAGGTCTGGACTCATGATTCTAGATAAACCACTTCTCACTAAAAATTCTTCGTGTCAAATTAAGGAGGGCGTTATGAGCACACTATGCCCTTTTGAACCGATTAGGAGCGGACGCTCGGCTCATGCATGACCCTCGAAAACTTTATAGAGCATATCAACATCCTTATTTATTGCGCGGCCGCGGCCGTAGACCACCCCATGGGCGAAATCTAGCCTGGTTTAGGACATCAATCGGTCAGAGGCTCGACCGAGTGCATGCCTGCCACGCTGACGGCCCGGGTTCAAATCCCGGCGGCCGCACCAACACCTCTACTTCTGGTGCGATTCCCATAGCTCCGCCTTTTAAACCCTCATGCACACCCATGGGTGAAATGAGGGACATATACAACTACTCGAAGAGGCTGGAGAGCGCCAGGCGGAGGCTCGCCGAGCTGGAGGACAGCGATCTCCTGCTGGAATTCATAAACCACCTGGAGGCCCTGGGCCTCTCGACCGGCAGGGTTGCTAAGTACGCAAACCACGTCTGCGCGCTACTGAGGGACGTCAACTTCAACCCATCCAAAGCCACTAGGAGGGACGTTGAAAGGGTAGCCGCTTGGATAAACGCTCAGTCATACAAGTCGTCGACGAAACGAGGCCTGAGGCATATGGTCAGGAAGCTCGTCCAATATGCGAAGCACGGTAGCTGCGACAGGAAGACGCCAGTACCGCCCGAGGTCGCGTGGCTCTCCATGAGGGCTGACAGAAAAGACCTGAGGTTGACGCTCTCCCCGCTGAAGCAGGGAGGTTCTCGCATGTGGCTCACCAACGGTGCAGCGGCCATCGGCACCATCACGGGCACTGCGTCCGGCCTAGCCCCTCAGCCCCGACCAGACACCTAAGCTGCCGACAGCTATGAATATGTCAGAAGGTAAAGTTACTATGGTAGAAACTCTCTGATGAA
>CAZTBK010000085.1:0-2865 GCA_964611975.1 uncultured Candidatus Bathyarchaeia archaeon
CTGGGATGGTAAAGACCTTACGCCAGATCGGGGCATCATTGAGGGGTGCAAGCGACGCTTTAAATAACGCTCTGACTTACATCGACCAAACTAACCCAGCTCACGGGATTATCGTAGGAGTCAGAGATCAGCTTTCAGCCCTCGCTGATCAACTCAGCTCATCCTCCTCAGGTGGGTCTGAACAGGTTCGGTCGTTAGCTATGGAAATGCGCTCTATGGTTGGCGGCCTCAAAGGCCAGATAGAGGACTTGAAGAGGAAGAGGGACGACCTCGAAGACCTATTGCTCGTCATTCAAAACCAGAAGATCCCACCTAATGTTGAGGTGCACAGTGCGGCCATCCAGCATAGTTGTGAGGCCCGCCCCTGCGTCGAGAAGGTCAGAGGGACAAATAAGTGGAAGATAAAAAGCATCGACATCACTAACGTGGGAAACAACACTGATGTTGTCCATGGGATCTCTGTTCAGTTGATGTGTAACCAGACCTCGCTCAAGCCGGAGTACGCTTTAGTGCTCGTGAATGAAGAATGGCAAGAGTTCGATGGGGATTTGAGGGAGCTCGGCTTGGCTTACGATTCGGTGAGCGGGACTTTATATCTATGGCCGAGGGTGGCGGTAAATTCTTCAGATAGCTCAAACGCGCTCGTCGACTGGTCTGGTAGGCCGATCCAAATAGTCATCGAGTGCGAGTGCGAGCCAGAGGTCAGGTGCGCCATCGACGTGGAGGAGCGGGATCTCAGCGCCCATGTAGAGCCCACAAGGAGCCAGATGGCATGTTCAATCAACCAACCCCATGTTCTAGCCTGGAACTTGACCTTCCCTCATTATACGCCTCAGCCCCCACAACAGAGTGGGGGACGGTTTCAAATTACAACAGAGCACCTGTGGTTGATAGAGGGTTTATTGTTTGGCGTGGTTTTATTAGTTAGTTTCCTCCTTTTAAAAAGGAGGGGATATGAAGCAAAGCCCATGGAGGGGCCGTTGATGGCTGAGGGGGAGGTTAAAATAGAGGGCCTCCTTAAGGAGATAGAGGACCTGAGGAGGGTTCTGGAGAGTTCAAAGTGATTGAAATATCCTGATGCTATTAAATTTAAATAGGGTAACATCTCATGTCTAGGAAGCACCACAGCAAGAAGACCAAGAAAAAGAAGCTGCGTAGGCAAAAGAGGGCCAGGAGGAGAAGAAGAGCGAGGTACAAGTGATTTCCCTTAAATCTCTTCATGGAGCGGTGGATGAGGCCCCTGGCAGTAGAGACTCAACGGTCTCCTTGATCTTTTTCCACTCGTCAAGGTTTCTTATCACGAACTTGTGCTTCCTCTTCCATTGCCCCTCCCGCTTTATCCAGAGGTAGAGGTTTACGCTCTTTTTACCGAACGCCTCCGTCAGAACTACGGCCTCCCACCATTTATCTGATTTAAAGATTGTTTTGTAGGACTCCACTTTGTAGATGTCGGATAAAGGAAGCTCCTCCTCAGGCAATCACCATACAACTCCAATCATATAAATGACCTTTCCCCTTATTTCACATCTTCAGCTGGTGGCCCCTCTCAACAACTCCCTTGCTGAGCGCCTTGGCCATTGCGAATAGGCCTGAGGCCTGTGATCCTGACCTTTCCTCCTATTTGAGGTGTAATAGGTCGTCAAACTCTGTATTTAAAGTTTGTGAATGACGCTAGCTGGATAAAAGCATGTCCAGCCGTCACCCTCCCTCGTGTTCCCTTTATTTCATAAACCCTGCCTTCAAACTTAATTAAAGGGAGGGCTAATGTGCTTATCATGGAATTGAAAATGAGGGGAGGAACAGCTGAGGGGAAGGTCATTCGTGAGGGGGACGACGTATACCTCTTTTTGGATCATAAGAGGACTTACTTGGTAAGGGTAAGGCGAGACCTAAAGTTTCACACCCATAAGGGCTTCATAGTCATGGATGATCTAATCGGCAGAAGATTTGGGGAAGCCATTATGAGCAGTCTGGGCGAGCGATTCTTTGCGTTCAAACCGACCATATGGGACTACGTTAGGAAGATGGCCCACGTGACCCAGATCGTCTATCCGAAGGATGCTGGCCTGATCGTTCTCTACGCCGGCATCGGACCAGGATGTAGAGTCGTTGAGGCGGGCACGGGCAGCGGAGCGCTAACGAGTGCGCTCGCATATTTTACTAGACCGAACGGGCGGGTCTACAGCTACGAGGTCAGGCAGGAGTTCTTGGAGAAGGCAAGAAAGAATATTGAGAGGGCCGGCGTCTTGGGCAACGTTGAGTTGAAGAACGAGGACATAACGGCTGGGATAGACGAAATGGACGTCGACGCCGTGGTGTTAGACCTGGCGAGGCCGTGGGTCGTCGTCCCACACGCATATAAGGCCCTAAAGGGCGGTGGAAGGTTCGTCTCCTTCAGCCCAACGATCGAGCAGGTGGTCAAGACCGTGGAGGCTCTAGAAAGGTCAGGTTTCGTGGACATAGAAACGGTAGAGGCCTTTACGCGTAGGATCAAGGTCAGGAGGGGGCAAACCAGGCCTGAAACGCTGATGATCGGCCACACAGGTTACATAACGCACGCCAGGAAGGGTATGTGACTTCCTCCCCCAGCTAAAGCAGGGAGTTTTCTTGCGTGGCTTTTATAAATCGTTAAAGGATTTAAAATATCATCACAAAGGTGTTGAGTAGGGTTGAGGAAATGGGAGGGTTAACAAGGTCCATCCTCATCGTTTTGATCGCCTTCATGATCTTCGGCTCTCCGTTCATGGGCTTCGTGCTTAACAGAACAGTTGGCATGGCTCAGCCGAAGGTGTTTCTCATCTGTTTGGGGCTGATCGTTTTGGGGATAGCGGTCTTCTTGTTCTATTCCAGACGAATGGAGGAGAG
>CAZTBK010000086.1:0-2608 GCA_964611975.1 uncultured Candidatus Bathyarchaeia archaeon
AGAACCTCCTTCCAGCGAGGGCTGAAATCTCTTTCACCTCCATATATATAGAAACTTAGGACGGAGATAAAGGTTGACCGACCCTTCTATGGGTCGAGGCCGAGGAGAGAAAAAAATGCTCATACTCAGGATCCTTGAGACTCTCCTTCATCGCCCATCCGGTAGCATGTTGTCAGGATGCAGATGCCCCTTCCCTCTAGCTCGTATCTCGCGCATTTTCTATAGTCTCCCTTATAGTGCTTTTCTATCCACTTTTCTTCGATTTTCCCCTCGTCATAGGGCCCTCCTTATAGGGCAGACGTCAAGCCATCGGCGCCATGCCTCATTGACCCTCTTAAGGAAATCGCCTTCTCAGGTGTTGAGCAGGATGGCCTCCAGCTCTCGCAGATCTTTGATCACGAGGTCGTTTTTCTTCCGTCTGGCCCTATCTAAGTAAAATGATCTGATCCCGATCTTCCTCGGGATGAGGTAATCGAAGTTCCAGTCATCCCCGACGTGGACCACATCTTGAGGGCTAACCCTCATGGCTTGACATACTCGACCGTAAAACTCCATCGTCTTCCTTACCAATTTGAAGTCCGAGGTTGATGAGAAGACGCGTCTAAAATAACATCTAATCCTTTCTATCTCGACCTCCAGGATGCCGCGCGGGGTGCATGTGGAGATTATAAGGAGGAATTTTTCAGATAGATTCTTTAAAACGGATGGAACCTCTGGATAGATCCTGACCTCATCTTTGAACGACTCGAAAAAATCTAGCGGGTCGCCCTCGAGGCCGAAGCGCTTAAACCAATACTCAGGTGAATACCAGTTGATGTCATCGTCTCCTACACGCGCGTATTCCCTCAGCACGTATTCCTTCGCTGATTCAGGATCGATGTTCATCTTTCTAGCGTACAACTCTGGGATAGCCTTGTTCCAGACGAGGTCGAGGTAGCGATTATCTACCAACGTCCCTCCGACGTCAAAGGATACGATCTTGACCGAATCCTTGAACACTACCATAACCCTAGATATTAAACTATAATGAACTTTAAGAATTTTAACGTGATTAATTCTAAGATAAAAAAGAGGGTAATCGCGGGAGAGATCACCATTACCGACCTTAAGATTTTTAAAAGGAACGTTCAAAAGAAGGCCTCTCCGCTAACTTCAAACCTCCTCTAGTTTTTAATGCCTTCACCATTTCTGATGCCTCCCTGGCTGTCCTAGCTCTGGACAGTATCTTAACGCGACGCAGATTCAATCTCGTACCACAGTAAGTGCAGACTTTAGTTTTTTGCCCAGCTTTGGCCAATAAAAGTTGGCCGCAACTATAACATCGTATAATCAAGTAATTGTACTGCAAATCACACCATCCATACTTTTACGAATAATCCATGAACTTTTCCAGGCGCCCCTCCTTCTCTAGTTTGCTGAGCCAGTCCACCCTTCCAACTGATGGTTCCTTCTTACCGTTTAAGACGAGCATGATCTCCTCCATGACGTCTTCAGCCCGCTTACCCGTAACGTCTATCTCACATACTTTTTTCAAGCCATACACGTCTACAGCCTCTATGAGGCAGACATCTAGGATCTCAGCGGCGGCGTTCTCCAATACCTTCCTCCTCTCGAACCCCCTCCTTTGCAAATCCTCCTTCAGGGCCTCAGGGTCCTTCCGTAGAACGAACACGTACGACGTGAGGCCCGGAGGGACGACATCTGAAGCGTAGTGACCTTCGATGATGACGTCCCTTGATGATCCTTCAATCGCCTCTTGGACTTTTTCAGAGAGCCTGTTTAAGTCGGCTATCAGGCTATCCCTCCTATCGTCCTTCCCCAATATCAGACCCTCATCTATGACGGTCTCTGTCAAATCCAAGTGTAAGGCCCTGAGCCTCTCCGATAGAATGCTGGAGATTCTAGTTTTACCCACACCTGGGGTACCGGTAATGACTATTATCATCGACCTAACCCCTTAAATGTAAGGGATGGCCATGAGCCGACCTACTGACAGCTTCTCCTTCTTTACCTGTTTTTCTGGGGAGCTGCAGCGCCTCTAACAAAGTGTGCTCCAGCACGCTTAAAACCCTTATAGTAGGTCCTCTCCTCATGACCGCCGCGTTAGCCTACTCCTAAGGAATTTAATTTTTTCTTCGTCAAAAATCTTCCATAAGTTTAGAAAAAAAAGTCGAAGGATCTTAAGTTGAGCATGCCCTCTTAGAGGAGCCATTCAATTAATGGTATAGAGTTTGCCAATCTCGTTAAGGGAAATCGATAGTTTAATTTTTGAACCGTCATCAATGCTTAATTTCTTTTCTAGAGAACTGGACATAATTCTTGGGCCTTGGTTTGGAAAAGATATATCCTCACAGAGACTGGAAAGCAGGTGCTGGACACGTTGAGAAGTCGAAATCTGATCTGAGAGATGTGTCTTCAATGAGTCTTAAGCTCGATGCAATTCATAAAGGTTGTTTAACCGTCAGGTTTATGGCTATCTCTGCTATATCCGTTCCGTACTCAGCAATTCTTCTTATGCTCTCAAGGATTAGCCTGACGCCCATCATGCTTCTAGGCTCAGTCTTAAGCTTGAGCAGTTGTTCGATGACCTCTTCTTCGAGATCTATTA
>CAZTBK010000087.1:0-1895 GCA_964611975.1 uncultured Candidatus Bathyarchaeia archaeon
TGTAAATGACTGGGATTAGGCTGTCTTCCTGGTTTTTCCAGTCTGGTCGTCGCTAAACCTCCAGATGCCACGACCAGGCTTCAAGAGTTCGATGCCCAACTCATCCAGGAGTATGTCGCTCAACAACACGTCGCTTTCAAGCTCTGAAATCACAACAGAAACCCCCTTAGAATCGACCGTTCGATCCTCGGTTAAGACCGTTACCTCAGCTGATTCAGGTATCTTAACAACTCTAGCCATTCCACCCGCTGTTCTATACTCCCTAATATCAGCTTCTTTCGGAAGCGTAGGCCAGATACCCAGCGCTCTAGCTATGCTTGCCGGAATCAGGATTTCTGGTTCTTCTGTCTCATAGCCAGTGTTAGCTATGGCTTTTACCCTCGTTGATAGCTTAGTTAATGTGCATTTTATCTCGATTTCAACTTTTACTACCAAGATGGGTTTCCACCAAATACCTCTTAACATAAAGTTCGTTGTCTATAACTCTTCCAACCCGAGGAATTCTCTCTGTAGAAACAACGCGCCCCACCTTAGCATCGAGCCTTAAAGCCCTCTCTGACACTCTACCCACCTAAACCCCCAATTATAATCAACGTAAGACTTAAATAAAGCCTTCTAAAGGGTCGACTGCTAGCAACCTCATGCTATGCTCTGGTCTTCGGAGCTGAAGTGAAGAGACGACCTCGTTGCCTACGTCTATGACGCACTCGACAGAGACTTGAAGACGTCTCTCAACGGCTCCCCTTGTCTTGAAATTCGTGGCGAAACCCTCAATCGACGCCGCCTGCAGCTCTTTCAAAAAAACTTAGTATCGCCTTAATTTGCTTAGCTTAGTTACGATTAGGCCTCTCTCTATCGTAGAACCTCTCTCATAAGATATTCATCATGCCTCGCCGTAGCTCTGCTGAAATCCAGATACACATCCTGAGCCCTAGCCTCAAACTCTATTCTCGTTTTTCATCCTCATAATAAACCAGCTTCCGTGTTTATTACCTAATGCTTAAGCAGCGGAGGAGCCCTGTTGAGGGTTATCAAATCCACATCGTTGCCCAATGTTTTGGACAACTCATCGACCAAGTGTAAGTAGTATTCAAGCATTTTTTCAGGGGCCTCAGACAACAAGACGGCTACATCCACATCGCTTCTACTGGTTTGACCCCCCTTGCATACGACTCGACAAGTAGGCGGCCAAGATCCCCGCCCCTTGTCAGAGATGGCCTTGAGGTCCTTAGTGGCTCGTTTTTTAACCCCTTCAACCACGGTGAAACTAAATCTTCCCCTTTAATAAGGGAAATATATAAGTAAAAAAAAAACAATGGACTTTTGAGCAAGCGAGCAAGCATTTTGTGAAATGGCTTTTTCGTACAAGGTCATACGCTGCGTCCGATGAAGTATATTGCTAGGAGGCCGATCGCTACCCCGATCCAGACTTCTGCCGGGTATCTCGTGTTCAGGATTACGGTGTCTAGGATCGCTGTGAAGATTAGTGTGAGGATGGTCGTGGAGACTACGAGTTGCGTTATGCCCATATATCCCGTCGGGACCATGCTCGCGAACCTTCCGAGGAACATGATGAACAGGGCCGTGAAGACTAGCGGGCTGAATAGTGTTCTGATGCTCCACCGGATGTCTATGAGCCTCCGCCACGATATCTGCCCGATGTCGTTGCTCGCCATCTTCCAGAGTATATTTCCGCACGATCCTATCAGGGAGACGATTATGACCAAGGCCCAGACGACCCACTTCTCCATATGTCCTCACCGTGTATTTGGCTAGGGTTCTGCCCTACATTCGTTTATTGTTCTTAATATCTTTTTAGAGATGCGAATTTATCAAAGGAAAATTCAAGGCTTCCCTTTTTACGCCTCGTCTAAGCGCATTCTAGGATCTACACC
>CAZTBK010000087.1:1905-2591 GCA_964611975.1 uncultured Candidatus Bathyarchaeia archaeon
ATCCGATTTTCCTTTCATAAACTTTTTCTCCCACCCTATTTCAATACAGAATCATCTTCCAAGATTCAGGATCGGCAGCGTAATGTAACTGATCTTTAGCGTATGAATTGCCTTTGCTTTTCCCTTTCCGTAGAGCTTCGAGGCACGTTCCCATCTTCTACTGTTCAATGCTTCTCGCAAGAAGTCTCCTTACTATCGTGGTGCGGTCGCTCTTCTCTTCCCTTTCGATTTCCCTTAAGTCTCTAGATACATATCTGGAATGCGCGTGGATACGACTTCCGTCATCAGGACTACTTCTACCCCATTAGTTAACGTAAAAAGACTTTAAGCCCAAGTGCACCTTCTATGTTATTTCTGAGGGGATCAATAGTTTTTATATAAATTTATATACTCATAACGCACATATGATTACTTTGAGGTGGTTGGGTGTTGACCCTGGTGACCGTGAAGGTTGATGAGACATTAAAAAGAAGGATGAAGAAGTATCCATACATCAATTGGTCTGAGGTCATTCGAAGAGCTATCAAAAGAAGATTGCATTTGGAGGAGGCTCTAAAAGAGGAAAGGAAAATTGATGTTGATGCTTTAAGTGAAGCCATTAGAGTTCAAGACGTGATTAGGAAAAAGACTTCTGGAAAGTGGTCTCCAACGGAGGAGATCCGAAGATGGAGAGAGTTAAGAAGGTA